>NZ_JAAAJC010000001.1:0-361205 GCF_009900715.1 Halococcus salsus | reverse complement strand
CGGCCTGCGGCCTCACTCGCGGGACGATCACTACCGCTTCCGCGACCGCACAGCACCGCCGAAGCCCTCGCGTGCGAGGCGCGAGCGAACATCACTCCACCACCGGCTGTCGACGGTGCGGCCGCGGGGTGGCTTCGGCGGAGCGGGGGCGGCGAGCGTGCGGGGAGTCGTGTGGTTCGAGGGCGCATCGCCGCCTCGTCACGGAGAAGAAGTGGGTTTTTATTCAGGCGTGGGATAGGGGTGGGTATGAGCTTCGAGGAAGACGACGAGGTGGTCCTCCACGACGACCACAGCGAGTACGACGGCGAGACGGGCACGGTCACGCAGGTCATGGAGACGATGTTCGGCGACGCGACCTACACCGTGAACTTCGAGGAGGGTCAGGAGTCGGGCGTCCCCGAGGACTCCCTGGAAGCCACCGAGGACTGAGAGCGTCCAGAGCCCGATCGAGAGATGGCCAGCGTTCCCTTCCACTACATCGACCTTCGCGCCTTCTGCTACGCCACCGAGGACGAACTCCGGGTCGAGCGCGCGCTCCGGACCTTCCTGCCCGAGGGGTTCGAGGTCGAACGCGTCGAGAACGAGGGCTTCCACGGCGACCGGATCTTGGTGCTCTCGGCACGCGTCGAGAACGCCGACGCGGTGCGCCACGTGCTCGACGTCCTCGCCGACATCGACCTCGACGACATCGCGGCGGAGCTCGACGAACGGATCGACGACAACTGCTCGCTCTTCTTACGGCTCGACAAGCAGGCCGCGTTCAAGGAGCAGGTGAAACGCGGCGAGGGGATCGAACTCCGCGCGAAGGTCGAGGCCTACCCCGCGAAGAAGGAACAGGCCGTCGAGAACGCGACCGACGCGCTCGAAGCGCGTTCGTAGCTCGTGGGTCCCTACGAGGCGGTCACCGCGTACCCGGCGGGCGAGAGCACCGCCGCCCGGTTCGCGCTGAGCGCCGCTGACCTGGGGTATTCGGGGGTCGTCGTTCGTAACGCGGCCGAAGCGATCCTCGACGGGGAGAGGCCGAGCCGCGAGACGATCGCCGACGAGTACGGCATCGACGTGGTTGATGGGATCGAGGTCCGGGAACGGGACCGGTCGGCGGCGAGCGCGCGGATCACGGCGGTCCGCGACGACCGGACCCTCGTGCTGGTTCGCGGGTCGCGCGACCTGAACCGGTTCGCGTGTGAAGAGCCCCGAGTCGACGTGCTCTCGCGGCCGATGGCCGACGGCGACGTGAACCACGTCCTCGCGCGGGCGGCGAAACGGAATGGCGTCCGGTTCGAGTTCGACCTCGGGCGGGTCTGCCGGCTCCACGGCGGCCGTCGTGTCCAGGCGCTCGCGGACCTCCGGAAGCTTCGGGAGATCGTCTTCCAGTACGACGCGCCCTACGTGGTGAGCGCCACGCCCGACAGCCACCTCGAACTCCGTGCGCCACGCGACCTCTACGCGCTCGGCGAGGTCATCGGGTTCGGTAGGGAGGCGATCGAGGCCGGGCTCGCGGAGTGGGGTCGGCTCGTGGGCCGCAACCGCGAGGTCATGAGCGAGTCCTTCATTGAGCCGGGGGTCAGACGGGGCAGGTATGAAGAAGACCATCGAGGAACACGCTAGCCGGTTCGACGACCACGCCGCCGACTACGACGAGAGCCAGGACAGCGAGGCGTACCGCGCCGCCGCCTCGCTGGTGATCGACCACGCCGCGCCCGGGTCCGAGGACGTCGTGCTCGACCTCGGGATGGGGACCGGGGCGATCGCGCTCGCGCTCGCGCCCGACGCGAAGCGCGTCCTCGGTCGCGACATCTCGGCGGGGATGATGGACGAAGCTCGTCGAAAAGCCGACGAGGCGGGCGTCGAGAACGTCGCGTTCGCGGAGGGACGCTTTCGGGAGCCGAACGTCGACGAGCCGGTCGACATCGTGGTCTCGAACTTCGCGATGCACCACCTCGCGAACGACGAGAAACGCGAGGCCATCGCCACCATCGGCGACCTCGGGCCGCGGAAGTTCGTGCTGGGCGACGTGATGTTCTTCGACGGCCCGGACCCCGACGAGCCGTTCTACTCGCCGGAAGTCGACGACCCCGCGACGGTCGGGGCGCTGGCCGACGCGCTGACGGACGCGGGCTTCTCGCTCACGGCGGTCGAGCGCGTCCACGACCAGGTCGGCGTACTGGTGGCCGAGCGCGCCGGCGGACGGGAGGGGACGACCCGGCGGGAATGAAACACCTCCCGAAACACCTCCGGCCTCGCCGGCGATATCTCGGGGTCGCCATCGAGTCCTGGCCCGACGCCGGCTTCGGGCGGCGCGACCTCCAGCGCGAGTGCTGGTACGCCGCCCAGAACCTCCTCGGGGACCCGGGGGCTGCCGACGCCGACCTCCAGGTGATCGACTTCTCGTTCGAGGAGGGGCGGGGCTGGGCGATGGTGCGCGTCCGGCGGAGCGAGGTCGAGCGGGCACGGGCCGCGCTGGCGTGTGTCGATTCGGTCGACGGAGCGCCGGTAGCCCTCGAAATCATGGGAGCGAGCGGCACGATACGTGCCTGTGAAGAAAGGTATAAAGGTCGCGCGTTATTAAAAGCGGACAAGAGAAACGTCGCGTTCGCGGACGCACGGCGTCCCGCCTTCGTGCGGGGCGGACGAGTCGACGCCCGACTGGAAGACGGGTTCGTGGGGGCGACGTCACTCGATATCTGAAACTATGCAGGGACAAGCCCAACAGCAGGCCTACGACCGTGGGATAACGATCTTCTCACCGGACGGGCGGCTCTACCAGGTCGAGTACGCCCGCGAGGCGGTGAAACGCGGCACCGCGAGCATCGGCGTCAAGACCACCGACGGCGTGGTGTTCGCCGTCGACAAGCGCTACCAGTCGCCGCTGGTCGAGCGCGAGAGCGTCGAGAAGATCCACAAGGCCGACGACCACATCGGGATCGCCAGCGCGGGCCACGTCGCCGACGCCCGCCAGCTCATCGACTTCGCACGCCAGCAAGCCCAGATCAACCAGCTCCGCTACGGCGAGCAGATCGGTGTCGAGACCCTCACGAAGGACGTCACCGACCACATCCAGCAGTACACCCAGGTCGGCGGCGCGCGACCGTTCGGCGTCGCGCTGATCGTCGGCGGGATCGAGGACGGCGAACCCCGCCTCTTCGAGACTGACCCCTCGGGTGTCCCGAGCGAGTGGCAGGCCCTCGCGGTCGGGTCGGGCCGCTCCGAGATGCTCGAACACCTCGAAGACGAGTATCGCGAGGACATGGACCTCGATGGGGGCATCGGGCTCGCGCTCGAAACCCTCGCAGTCGCCGGCGAGGACGCCTTCGCCGCCGCCGAGATCGGCGTCGCCACCGTCGACGTCGAGACCGAGCAGTTCCGCGAGCTCCCCGACGACGAGATCGAGTCCTACCTCTCGGAGTACGACCTCCTCGAAACCGACGAGACCGACGAGGAGTAACGCCCGCACCCTCTTTCGTGGCGTCCCTCACACGACCGTGAGCCGCCGGCTTCCGTCGAGGGACCCGGCGAAGAGCGAAGCGACTTGTGCGTCCGGCCCGATACGTCGGGTATGATATCGCTTGACGAGGCGGTGACGGCACGCCTCGAATCCCACGGCGCGCGGTTCGAGGTGTTGGTCGACCCGGACGCGGCGCTCGCCATCAGGCGCGGCGAGTTCGAGGGCGAGCTGGAGGACGTGATCGCGGCCGAGGACGTCTTCGAGGACGCTTCGAGGGGCGATCGGCCCGCCGAGGCCGACGTCGAGGACGTCTTCGGCACCACCGAACCCCTCGACATCATCCCCGAGGTCATCCGCGAGGGCGAGATCCAGATCACGGCCGACCAGCGCCGCGAGATGCAAGAACAGAAGCGCCGCCAGCTCATCAACGTCATCGCGCGCAACGCGATCAACCCCCAGATGGACGGCGCGCCCCACCCGCCCGACCGGATCGAGTCCGCGCTGGGGGAGACCGACTTCCGTATCGACCCGATGGACACGGTGGAGAACCAGGTCGACGACGCGCTCGACGCGCTCAGACCCGTGATCCCGATCCGGTTCGAGGAGGTCACGATGGCGGCCCAGATCCCCGCCGACCACGCCGGCAGCGCCCAGGCCCAGATCCGCCAGTTCGGCGACCTGGTTCGCGAGGAGTGGCAGAACGACGGCTCCTGGATCGGGGTCGTGGAGTTCCCGGCGGGCCTCCAGAACGACTTCTACGAACTCGTGAGCGAACAGTCGGCGGGCGAGGGCGAGGTCAAGAAGATCCGCGACGAGGACGAAGTCCGGACGCAGTGAAACGGCTCGCGAGGACGATAGGTGGCTTCGCGCGGTCGGTCCGGTACGACGACCCCGACGGACGGGACACGTCCCCTCGATCGGAGCCCGTGTGCGGTCCGGACAGGCCCGGGATTGAAGACGTTCGGCCACGTAACTCGGGACGATCGACGCGACGCGTCGACCGAACGACATGAAGGCCATCATCGCAAAGCGGGTCGACTCCGGGAGCGCCGACATCGGTGAGATACGGGACCTCGCGCGAGCCGCGGGCTACGAGGTCGTCGGAACGCTCACCCAGACCAGAACCGAGGACGCCGCGTTGCACCTCGGGGAGGGGAAGGTCGGCGAACTCGCCACGCTCGTCGCCGACACCGGCGCGAGCACGGTAATCTTCGACAATCGACTCGGCCCGTACCAGACCTACAACCTGGGACGGAAACTCCCGACCGACACGACGGTGATGGACCGCTTTCGCCTGATCCTCGAGATCTTCGGTCAGCGCGCCCGGACGAAGAAGGCCCAGCTCCAGGTCGAACTCGCCGAGCTCCGGTACGAACTCCCGCGGGTCGAGGCGAAGGTCAGTCTCGCACGGCGCGAGGAGCGCCCGGGGTTCATGGGGCTCGGGGAGTACGACGAATCGCGCGAACAGGACATCAAAGCCCAGATCAGTGCGATCAGCGACGAACTGGAGACGATCGAGGCGACGGAGGAACACCGCCGGGAACAGCGCCGGGAGTCGGGCTTCGACCTCGTGGCGCTCGCGGGCTACACCAACGCCGGGAAGTCGAGCCTCCTCCGGCGGCTGGCGGCGGACGTCGAGGTCGACGAGAACGAGGGGCTCCACCCGGACCTCGACCCCACCGCCGAATCCCAGGACAAACTGTTCACCACGCTCGGGACCACCACCCGCCGCGCCGCGATGGACAGACCCGTCCTCGTCACCGATACGGTCGGCTTCATCTCGGACCTGCCACACTGGCTCGTCGAATCGTTCAAGTCCACCCTCGATTCGGTCTACCGTGCCGACCTCGTGCTCCTCGTGGTCGACGCGAGCGAGTCGGTCGAGCGGATGCGCGAGAAACTCGTCACCGCCCACGACACGCTCTACGAGCGAAACGAGGCCCCGATCGTCACCGTACTCAACAAGACCGACCTGGTCGACGAGGCGAAACTCCAGGAGAAACGCGAGGCGCTCTCGACGCTCGCGCCGAACCCGGTGGCCGTGAGCGCCGCCGCGGGCACGGACATCGAGACGCTCGTCGAGCGGATCGAGGAGGGGCTCCCGGCCTACGAGCGCGAACGGCTCGTCATGCCGATGGCCGACGACACGATGGGCGTGGTCTCGTGGATCCACGACCACGCCGAGGTCGAGGACGTGACCTACACCGACGCCGGCGACCAGGTCACGGTCTCGTTCGCGGCGCGGCCGTCGGTGGTCGAACGCTCGCGCGACAAGGCCGCCGCCCTCGCCGTCCCGGTCGAGTCATAGCTCGCGTTTCGTCTTCTCGACGACTCGCACGTCCTCGATGGCGGTGTCCGGATACTCGCCGGCCTCGTCCTTCTCGGCGGCCTTCGTCATGTCCCAAACCGTGTTGAGTCCCGTCGTCACGCCCTGGAGCGCCTCCATCTCACAGCCGGTCTTTCCAACGGTTTCGACCGCGACGGTCAGCGTCACGCGGTCGGCCCCGGTTTCGAAGTCGGTGTCGACGTTCGTCACCGGGATCTGGTGACAGAGCGGGATCGTCTCCCAGGTGTGTTTCACGGCGTCGATGGCGGCGATCCGCGCGGTCGTGAGGACGTCCCCCTTCTCGATCTCGTCGGCGCGGACCGCCGCGACCGTGGACTCGCGCAGGTGGATCGTCCCTCGCGCGACCGCCCGCCGGGCGGTGTCGGGCTTCGCGCCGACGTCGACCATCGCCGCGTCGCCCTCGCTCGTGGTGTGGGTCAACCGGTCCGTTCGCTCGTCGCGCTCGGCGTCGGTCATCGCTCGACCCGCAGCGCCTCGGGGATGGCATCGAGGAGCTCCGAGGCCAGCAGCCCGCTCCCGCGGTCGAGCGCCTCCGCGGCCCGACCGTTGACGTAGGGGGCGACACAGGCCGCGTCGAACGCCTCGCGGGTGCCGAGCTGGGCGGCCGTGATCCCCGCGAGCAGGTCACCGGTGCCGCCGACGGTCATCCCCGGAGTACCGACGCGCGAGATCCGGGTTCGCTCGCCGTCGCTGACCACGTCGTCCTTCGCCTTCGCGAGCACGATGTGGCCGAGGTCGGCGGCGAAGGCCTCGATCTCGTCGGCGTGGGCCGCGAGGTCGTCGACGTCCGGTCCACCCATCTCCGCGAGTTCGTGGCGGTTCGGCGTGCAGACGAGGGTCGCGTCGGTGTCGACCTCGGGGACGACCGAGAGCGCGTCGGCGTCGACGACCGCCCGCCCGTCGAAGCCCGAGAGGAACTGGGCGACCGCGTCGAGGGTCTCGTCGGCGGTGCCGAGACCGGGACCGAGCACCACGATGTCGTCGTGGCGGGTCGCGGTGTCGAGGAGGTCGTCGACCTGGTCCGGCCCCAGCTGGGGCGCGTCGTAGGGCTGGACGATGAGGTCCTCGGCGTAGCCCGCGATCGGCTCGAAGACCCGCTCGGGAACCGAAACGAAGGCCAGATCCGCCCCCGCCCGGAGCGACGACTGTGCGGCGAGCGCCGGTGCGCCGGTGTAGGGGCCGCCACCGATCACGAGTACCCGCCCCGAGTCGCCCTTTCGTGCGTGGGGATCCGTCTCGATCGCGAGGTCGCCCGGCCCGACGAACCGCTCGGCTGCGGCCGGGATCCCGATGTCCTCCACCCGAACTTCGGCGTCGAGCGAATCGAGGCCGGGCTTCGAATCGTGGAACGTCACCACGTGGTCGGCGTCGACGGCTCTCGAACTGTGCTCCCCGGTGTCGGCGTCCACGCCGGAGGGGACGTCGACCGAGAGCACCGTCGCGTCGGCGTCGTTCATCGCCCGGGCCGCGGTGGCCTCGGGCTCGCGGAGGCCGCCCGTTATTCCTGTGCCGAGCATCGCGTCGACCACGAGATCCGGATTCCCGAGGTCGATAGCTTGTGAATCCTGCACTTCCTCGGTGTCGTACTCGGCTTCGACGAGCGCGTCCCAGTTCTCGCGGGCGATGTCGGTCGAGATGGTCTCGGCGCGACCGAGCAACAGCGTGTGGGTGTCGAACGCGTCGAGAAAGCGGGCCGCGACGAGCGCGTCGCCGCCGTTGTTGCCGCGCCCGGCGACGATCGTGACTCGGGATCCGGGCTCGACGAGGTCCCGTACGGTGCGCGCGACGGCGTTGCCGCTCGACTCCATCAGCTGTTTCCGTGGCACGCCGAGCGCCGCGGCGTTCGCGTCGACGGCGGCCATCCGGTCGGTCGTGATCATGGCCGTTCGTCCGGGGGCCGGCGAATTAAGCGTGCGGGACTATCGGTCTATCTCGAACCCCGACTCGCCCTCCGGCTCCCCGTAGTCGGCCTCGACCGATTCGACCGCGGCCGCCGGACTGCCGGTGTGACACCACTCGACCAGCTCCTCGACGCTCTCCTCGTCGCCCTCGAAGACCGCTTCGACCCGGCCGTCGTCGAGGTTCTTCACCCAGCCGTCGAGCCCCGCCTCGCGTGCGGCATCGCGGGTGTTCGCACGGTAGGCGACGCCCTGGACGGTTCCCGAGACGAAGACGTGTGCGCGAACGCGGTCGGTCATGGCTGTACGCAGGGCCACGCGGGTGAAAAGTCCGCCGACCGGTCAGCCGAGGTCGGGGCCGTTGGCCCGGAGATAGTGGAAGACGTGGGTCTGGACGTAGCCCGCGTACCGACCGCCGAACCGCTCGCGGATGGCCCGCGAGGTCTCGGTGTACGAGCCGCGGTCGCAGTCGGGGTAGTGTTCGGCGATGGCCGTCTGGATCCAGGTGTCGAGCGGGACGGCTTCGAGGTAGCCGAGCGAGAAGAGGAGGATGCAGTCGGCCACCTTGTCGCCGACGCCCATGAACCCCTTCAGGAACTCGCGAGCGGCCTCGTACTCGCGCCCGCGGGCGTCCGTCGGGTCGAGTTCGCCGTCCGCGACCAGCCGCGCGCTTTCGGCGACGTACGGCGCTCGATAGCCGAGCGAACAGTCGCGGAGGTCGTCCACGGTCGCGGCCGCGAGCTGGTCGGGGGTCGGAAAGGCGTGGTAGGTCTCGCCGTCGAATTGTATAGGAGACCCGAACCGCTCGGCCATCGTGCGCTGCATCGTGTGGATGCGCTTGACCCGCATCTGAGCCGAGCAGATGAAGGCGATCAGCGTCGGAAACGGCGGGTCGCGGACGATCCGCAGGCCGTCGTAGGCGTCGAACGCCGTCTCGATGAGCGGGTCGTCGGGAACCCCGTCCCGAATCGCGGGGAGGTCGTCGTCGAGCCGGAGGAGGTGGGTGAGATGGTCGGTGGCATCGGTGCTCGACTCCCACTCCAGCCGGCCGTCGGTCTGTCGAACCCGAATCACCTCGTAGTCGCCGGCGAGATCTGGAGGGAGGACGGTGGTGTACCACGCCGACCCGCGGGCGACCCCCGATTCGTCGTACATTCGGCCGTCGGCGCGGTCCCAGAAACACGACTGCCCGGATTCGAGGGTGGCCTGGAGATCGACCCCGCCGGCGAGCGAATCGACCTCGATCGTCCCGGTTTCCATCGCTGGACCTCGACCAGCGGGGGGGTTGGCGCTTTCGACTCGGGGCGACCAAATGTTGATAGCCGCAGCCGGCGAAGGTCTCGCCATGGACTGTCGAGTCGTCGTCGAGGCGGCCATCCCGGTGTACGACGTCGAGACGCCGGACGAGGCGATGCGGATCGCCATCTCGAAGACCGGTGGGATGCTCAACCCCGACCTCAGCTACGTCGAGATCGAGGCGGGGACGCGGACCACGCCCGGCGGCGAGGAGCTCCCGCCCGCGTTCGTGGTCGCCGACGAGGCGCTGGTGGCGCTCGAACTCGAGATGACCGTCTTCAACGTCGAACGCGAGGAGCACGCGAGCCGGATCGCCCGGAAGGAGATCGGCCAGCGCCTCGAGAACATCCCGCTCGACGTGCTCTCGGTCGAGGTGCTCGACGACTCGGAAGGAGACGACTCGGACGGTAGTGATTCGGAAGAAGACGACTCACAAGGGGACGATTCGGCGACGGACGGCGGCATGCTCCCCGACTTCGACGAGCTCCTCGACGGGTGAGGGCGGCGCTGGCGCTCGGCGATGAACGAGCGGCAGAACCGGCGCGGGTCGTCAGTCGGCGGCCGCGGGGACCGTCTCGGTCTCTTCGCTGTGTCGCATGTCCGCGGTTATCCCGTCGGCGAGTGCGAAAACAGCGGCCTTGTGGTCGGTCTTCGACTTGTGGATCGAGGTCGGCCGGACCCCGAGTGATTCGTAGGACTCGTACTCGACCGAAGTCCCGGTTCGTGCTTCATGGTGTTTGCGTACCTCTGCAAGCAGGCCGTGGAGGTGAATGAGCTCCTGCTTTTTCATGGGCGAGTACGCCTAACGACTGGAGGGTAATAGTAGTATCCTGACGCGCGTTAACACACTGCTCTGTAAAAAACCCCGTATCGGGGCGGCTACGGCGGTTCCTCACGAACGATCCGCGGCGACCGGGTCGTGGCGGGGGAAGGTCGACGAGGAACGTACCGGGACCGGTCGGGTCGAACGTGGTCGATGGAGGGGGCTACTCGAACTGTCGAAGCGTCGTGAGGTCGCGGTCGGTTCGCATGAACTCGGTGAGCCGATAGCTCGCGTGGCAGTTGGGGCAGTGAAAGACCGCGTCGCTCGCGGGGAGGTCGCGCGGCGCGGACCGCCAGTGTTTGGCACACTCCGGACACAACAGTTGGACGGCTGCTTCGTCCATGCCGCTCTCTGACGACCGAGACCGACAAAAAAGTTCGTGTGGTTTCGGGTGACGGTTCGTCGGCGGTTCAGGCCGCCATGACGTCGCCTTCGGCTTCGAGGAGCTCCTTGTACCGGTTTCGGATGGTTACCTCGCTGATGTCGGCGACCTCGCTGACCGCACCCTGGGTGACCTTCTCGTTGGTGAGCAGCGCGGCGGCGTAGACCGCAGCGGCCGCCAGACCCACGGGGCTCTTGCCGCTGATGATCCCCTCGTCCTTCGCGGTTTCGAGGAGCTGGCGCGCACGGCGTTCGGACTCCTCCGAGAGGTCGAGGTCGGAGGCGAACCGCGGGACGTAGCTCGCGGGGTCGGCGGGCTGGATCTCGAGCCCCAGCTCGCGGACGACGTAGCGGTAGGTCCGGGTGAGCTCCATCTTCCCGACTCGGGAGACGGTCGCGATCTCGTCGAGGCTCCGCGGGGTGCCGGCCTGGCGCGCGGCGGCGTAGAGCGCGCTGGTCGAGACGCCCTCGATCGAGCGGCCGGGAAGGAGGTCCTCGTCGAGCGCCCGGCGGTAGATCACCGAGGCGGTCTCACGAACGGAGTCCGGGAGGCCGAGCGCGCTCGCCATCCGGTCGATCTCGCCGAGGGCCTGTTTGAGGTTGCGCTCCTTCGAGTCACGGGTGCGGAACCGCTCGTTCCAGGTCCGCAGCCGCTGCATCTTCTGGCGCTGGCGCGAACTCAGGGCGTTGCCGTAGGCGTCCTTGTTCTGCCAGCCGATGTTCGTGGACAGTCCCTTGTCGTGCATCATGTTCGTCGTCGGCGCGCCGACGCGGGACTTCTGGTCGCGCTCGGCCGAGTCGAACGCCCGCCACTCGGGGCCACGGTCGATCTCGTCGGTCTCGACGACGAGCCCGCAGTCCGTACAGACCGTCTCGCCGTGTTCGGTGTCGGCGGCGAGCCGGCCGCCGCACTCGGGACAGGCGAGTTCGTCCTCGGACGCTTCCTGCTCGTCGATCTCCTCTTCGGTCTGCTCTCGTTCCTTCTCGTTGATCCGGGTTGTAGTGTCGCTCATTGTTGGATAGGCACTCTGATACGGTGCTCTGTGTGGGGTACTCTGTGGACGGTCCCAGAACTCGGTGCTTGACAGCACGTTAGTCCGTAAAGAACTTAAAGGTACCGATAATCGGACTCCGAGATCGGGCGTCTCACGGCCTCAGAGCAGCGGTGAGAGCGGGGGCATATACCACCTCGTTAATCGGGATGTTTTTAGGGTGGATCGTCGTGTCGGTACGCCGCCGTCGCGCCGGGTTCAGTCCCACGTCACCCAGGTCAGGAAGGCGACCCCGGCGAACTCCAGCACCCGGAGCGCCAGCATGGCCTCCTGGGCGAGCGGCGGGACGAGCGACGGGTCGGTCACCCACGCGGTGAGACCGTGATGGAAGACGAAGAAGTAGATTGCCAGCGCGTTCTCGGCGAGGAGCAACACGGCGAAGACGAGGAGGCCGAGGGTGTGCTTCGAGCGGAATCGGAGGTAGTTCCGGCCCCAGATGTAGGCGAGAACGAGGAGGAAGAGCACGTTGAGCGCGCTGAAGACGCGCATGCCGTCGATCAGAACCGCCATCTATTCACCTCTAACTCACAGCCTCGCATATACTCTTTCCCAAATCGGGCCATACTCAATCCACCTGTTCGATGATGTCCTCGATGGTCTCCCAGTGGTGGCGCGCCTGGTCCGTCGGGAGGTAGACCGCGCCGTAGTCGTCGCCACTGTTTTCGAGAACGTTGTTGTCGACCAGCACGTCGAGGTGGTGTCTAACCGTCTTGTAATCGAGGTCCAGGTCCCCGGCGAGCTGGTTGGCGTTGCGTGGGCGCTGGTTGAGCGCCTTGAGGATCCGCACGCGGTTCGTGCCACCGCGGGTGCCGGTCAGCACGTACCACAGCACGGCCTCCATCGAACGGAACTGACACACCCAGCCCTTGTAAGCACACCGACCGCCGAAGGCGATTCAGACCGTGAAGAGGTCGCCTTCGTCCGGCACCGAGAACACGCCGAGGCGCGCGCCGGCGTCGAGCCAGCCGTGACCGTAGGAGAACGCCGCGAGCGCGTTCACGGGGTCGCCCGATTCGCGGAAGTGGCGACCGTCGTCGAGATACGACCGCGCCATCTCCTCGTAGTCGGCGGCGACACCAGCCAGCGGGGTTCCCGCCGGCGGCGCGGTGCTCGCGGCGTCGAGCGCCTCGGCGAGGAGTCGTTCGTAGCGGTCGGTCTTCTCCGCGAGGTCTGCGGGCATGCGAGTCGAAGAGCCGAGACCCACCTAAACGCTTCGAGCCCGGAGTCCACAAGCTAATTACTTCCGCGGACCCTACAGGAGGTATGTCCGAAACCCAGGAGCCGGAACACCGCCGGCTGGTCATCACCGGGTCGGGGATCGCGGGGCTGACCGCCGCGATCTACGCCGCCCGCTCGAACAACGACCCATTGGTTCTCGAAGGTGACGAGCCCGGTGGCCAGCTCACCCTCACCACCGACGTCGCCAACTACCCCGGTTTCCCCGACGGTATCGGCGGTTCGGAGCTCGTCCAGCGGATGAAGACCCAGGCCAAGAACTTCGGGGCCGACGTCCGCCACGGCGTCGTCGAGGACGTCGACGACTCGGGTCGGCCGTTCGAACTCACCCTGAACAGTGGGGAGTCGCTCACCGCCGACGCGGTCATCGTCGCCAGCGGTGCCAGCGCACGCACCCTCGGGGTCCCCGGCGAGGACGACCTGATGGGCTACGGCGTCTCGACCTGTGCGACCTGCGACGGCGCCTTCTTCCGCGACGAGGAGATGGTCGTCGTCGGCGGTGGCGACGCCGCCATGGAAGAAGCCAGCTTCCTCACGAAGTTCGCCTCCAAGGTCCACCTGATCCACCGCCGCGAGACCTTCCGCGCCGAGGACTACTGGATCGATAGGCTAGAGGAACACGTCGACGCCGGTGAGGTCGAGGTCATGAAGAACACCGAACTCGACGAGATCCACGGGACCCCCGAAGGCGGGATCGAGGGCGTCTCGCTGCTCACTCCCCCCGACGGACATCCGAGCGAGAAGCTCGACGACCCAGATACTCAGAAATTCGACCTCGATGTCGGTGCGGTGTTCCTCGCCATCGGTCACACCCCAAACACCAGCTATCTCCAGGGAACGGGCGTCGAGATGGACGCCACGGGCTATCTCCACACCGAGGGCGGTACCGGCGGCGGTCAGACCCGAACCGGCGTCCCCGGCATCTTCGGGGCCGGCGACGTCGTCGACTCACACTACCAGCAGGCCGTCACCGCCGGCGGCATGGGTGCGAAGGCCGCACTCGACGCTGACGACTATCTCGAAACCCACGACGAACCCGCACCGGAAGCGGAAGCCGCGTTCGCCGACGACGACTGAGGGAAGAGGCGTTCCGATACAGCCACACACAGCAGCTTCGTAGGTGTCCTACCGGCTCCCGGACGGTCCTCCGCTTATTGCGAGTTCCACTCCTCACGCAGCAGCCCGTAGTATAGCATATCGTGGTACTCACCACGGAACCACGCCGCCTCCCGGAGCGTTCCTTCGTGTGTGAACCCAAGCGATTCCAGGAGGCCGACCGAGGCATCGTTGAAGCTCCCCGGTCGAGCAGTTATCCGCCTGAAATTTCGGTCCTCGAAGGCATACTGTATCATTCGTCTAGCAGCATCGGATCCGTAGCCCTGACCGTGATGATCTGGATCGAACCAGTAAGCGAGTTCCGTATCGCGCGCTCGGCTCGTCTCATCTGGCCCGTACTGTGAGTCGTTCAGAGAGACGAGCCCGAGAGGTGCACTATCGTCACAAGCGAGACAGTGAACACCATCATCACCCTGGAGTACGTCTTCGATGAACTCCGCGCACTGCTGGCGACTCGTCGGATTGACGTCGAGAGCGCGCCGCCACACAGAAGGATCGTTCATCCAGCATTGAATGAGATCGACGTCCTCTTCCTCCGGCGGGCGGAGTGTCACTTTCTCGCCTTCTAGAAAGACTGGGCCGGGCATATCTCAGTGATCCATGTCAGTGGTAAAAACTGTCATGGATCCCGATATTATGCAGCTGACCATCCGTCGCATGGTGGGTAGCACCAGCCCTGATTGGCGTGTCTGTGCTCATTTCATAGCGCCTCGGCCAACGAGTTCTCCAGATTATCCGCTCTCGTAGCCCGACCGTTCACCCGACCGCGTAGCGACACAGCACACCGTCGTCGAGTTGCTCGACGCCATCGAGTTCGAGTGCGGGGAAATCGTCGACGAAGCCGTCCCCGTCGGCGAGGGTCGGGGCGTCACGACCGCCGATGACCAGCGAGCCGAGAAAGACCGAGAGTTCGTCGACCAGGCCCGCCTCGAACACGGAGAACAGGACCTCGCCGCCGCCCTCGATCATCAGTCGGTCGATCCCCTCGGCTTCGAGCGCCGCGAACCCCGACGTGAGATCTACTCGGTCGTCACCGACCTCGACGAGGTTCGCGCCGGCCTCGCGGAGCGCTGATCGGCGGTCCTCGGGGGCCGCCTCGCCGACGAGCACGTAGGTCGAGGCCTCGCTGTCGAGGATCCGGCTCTCGGGCGGCGTGCGCGCGCGTGTGTCGACCACGACCCGCGCGGGGTGTTCTGGGTCGCCGCGCGCGCGCCGTTCGTCGCGCAGGTCGGGATCCTCGACGGTCAGATGGGGGTCGTCGGCGAGCACCGTGCCGACCCCGACGAGCACCGCGTCGCACGACGCTCGCAGGGCGTCCACTCTCGCGAAGTCCTCGGGCCCGCTGATCACGACCTGCTCGCGTCGGCGCGAGGAGAGCTTCCCGTCGGCGCTCATCGCCGCGTTGGCCACGACGTGCATGGGGCGAGTAGCCCGCGACGGCGAAAGCCGCTTTCGGTGGCCGGAGCTATCGCTTGCCGGTGATCACCGTCACGGCGGCGTCCTGGACGAGCGGTTCGTCGAACGCGTCGAGCCGCGCACGGAGGGCCGCCTCGAACGCCCCTTTCTCGTCCCCGACGGTGGCCGGCGAGCAAAAGGAGAGCGAGAAGAGGTAGCCGACGACCGAATCGACGTCCCAAGTGCGCTCGAACTCGAAGGTCGCGGTCTCGACTTCGGTGAACCCGAACTCCGCGACGAGTTCGTCCCAGGGGTCGTCGTACTCGATCGGGCCGGTTCGGTCGGGGAGGTCCTCGATGTACGAACCGACGTGCGCGTAGACCGCGTCCTGCCAGTCCTTGGTCCCTCTCGTGATCCACTCGCGGTTGGTGAGGAGCGCGACACCGCCCCCGGAGTCGGTGAGCTCGTGGACCCGTTCGAGGGTTCGCGCCTGGTCCATCCAGTGAAACGAGCGCCCCATCGTGACGAGATCGAAGGGGCCCTCGACCCCCGTCAGTTCGGCGTCCGAGCCGACGACCCAGTCGAGGTTCTCCCGTCCAGCGCGGCGAGCGCGCGCATCGGCCTCCCGGAGCATCGCCGGGTTCGGGTCCATCCCGAGGACCGATCCGGCGTGTGCCGCGACCGGGACCGCGACCTGACCGGGTCCACAGCCGAGGTCGAGCACGCGCGACCCGTCGTCGAGGTCGAATCGATGCCGGAGGTACTCGACGGCGGACTCGCCGTAGCCCGGCCGGTGGTCGGCGTAGTACGCCTCGGTGCTCGCGAACGGGGTCGTGGAGTCGTTCGGGGACACAGTTCGAACCCGTACCGACCGCGGGCGCACCAATCCATCGGATCGGTTCCCCTCCATCGCGGGCGTGGCAAACGCTACCGAGCGTTTCCAATGGCTTAAGGGTCCATGTCACCTACTGGGACGTATGAGCGAAGGATCCGGACGAAAGAACCTCCGAATGCCGGACGACAACCAGGTGTTCGGTGTCGTCACCGAGCACAACGGTGGCAACCACGTCCGCGTACGGTGTATGGACGGGAGAGAGCGCATGGGGCGGATCCCCGGTCGAATGAAGTATCGGGTCTGGATCAACGAGGGCGACGTCGTGATCATCGAACCCTGGGACTGGCAGGACGAGAAGGGCACGATCGAGTGGCGCTACGAGGACCAGGACGCCGACCAGCTCCGGCGCGAAGGCCACATCGAGTAATCAGTCGCTCTCCCGTCCCGAACGATCAGTTTTCGAGCGTTTCGCTCGCGTTGTCGCGTGGTCGATAGCCGATAGTGCGCTGGGTCTCGGTCAGCGAGAGGTAGCGGTCGTCGTTGCGCGATATCCCGTGGACCACCAGCGGTTCGTCCGGGATCTCGGCGGTGGCGGCGGACTCGAAGACGTCCCGACAGTCACGGTGGCTGAGCCACATCGCGCGCCCGAACCGGGCGGCGTCCTCGGGGTAGTCGCTGTCCGCGGTCTCCTGTGAGTCTTCGAGTTCGTCCTCGGTCATCAGCCAACCGATGCGAACGCTGACGGCCTCGATGTCGTAGCGTTTCGAGAAGAAGTCGCCGAGCGCCTCGCCCGCGACCTTCGAGACGCCGTAGTAGGAGTCAGGCCGGCCCGCGGTCTCGGGGTAGACCGTGGGCGCGTCGGCGGCCATCGTCTCGGGTTCGGCGGTGTCGGAGGTGTCGTCCATGTTGACGGCGTGGTTCGAGCTCGCGAACACCACCCGGTCGAGGTCGTTCTCGATCGCGGCGTGGTAGGCGTTGTAGACCCCGTCGATGTTGGGGTCCTTCAAGTCGTCCCACTCGGCGTAGGGCGACGGGTTGCCCGCGAGGTGGATCAGGACGTCTTGGCCGTCGAGCGCCTCGACGAACGCCTCGCGGTCGGTGATGTCGCAGACGACCGACTCCAGGTCGTCCGCTTCCTCGAAGGTGAGCGGCGTGACCTCGTGGTCGGCGAACCCCTCAACGAGGACTCGCCCAACGTTGCCCGCTGCACCGGTAATAGCGATCTTCGTCATCGTGCACCCATTCCTGCGGGGAGTACATAGGGGTTGGTGAGACTCGGCGGGCTATCGATGTCGGAAACCAGGTAGGGTTTTCATCCCCGGTGCGCAAGAGGGGGTATGAACTGCGTACTGGTGGGGTACGGTCGCGTCGGGATCCGGACCGCACAGATCCTCGACACGGAGGGCCACGAGGTGACCGTCGTCGAGAACGACCCCGAGAAGGTCGAACGGGCTCGCGGGGCGGGGCTCGACGTGATCGAGGGCGACGGGGCCTCGGAGGCGGTGCTCGAATCGGCCGACCTCGAAACCGCCGACGCGGTCGGCGGCCTCACCGGCGACCCCGAGGTCAACTTCGAGGTCTGTCGGGTGGGCAACGACCACGGCTGTCGCACCGTCCTCCGGATCAGCGACGAGTTCACCGAGGACGTCTACCGCAAGTACAGCGAGGGCGTCGACGAGATCATCTACCCCGAGCAGCTCGGCGCGGCCGGGGCGAAGACCGCACTGCTCGGCGGCGATTTCAGTGTGCTCGCCGACGTCACCGAGCACCTCTCGGCGATCGTGCTCGTCGTCCCCGAGGACTCCCCGGTGGTTGGCGAGCGCGTCGTGGCGCTCGAGATCCCCGACGACGCTCGCATCTACGCCCACGGTCGCGCGGGCGAGCCGATGACGATCCCGCTGCCGAGGACCGAAGTCGAGCCCGGCGACCGGCTAGCGCTGATGGCCGAACCGGACGTCGTCTCGGCAGTCCGCGACCAGGTCCACGGGACGGCCGACGCCTGAGACGGCGGCGCGGCTCGGACGGTCGAGATCCGGGTGGAGGAACCCCGGAAGTGGAGGAAGGGGAGAGGGGAAAACCGGGCGCGCGAACGGGGGAAGTGTGGGGGAGGGGTGGAACCGGTCGACGCGCCCGTTCGGGACGAGGCCCGGACGGTACTTAATTCCGCGTCAGACACCCGCATGACAAATCGGCGGGGGTGGCGCTCACCGTGACGGCGGCGGGTCAGTCCTCGTACTCGTCGAGCTGCGTTCGTGAGGTCTGGCCGGTGAGCTCGTCGAAGTCGATGCCGTCGGAGAGGGCGGTCTCCTTCTTGACGCGGTAGTTGCCGCCGTCGGTGACGTAGCAGTCGCCGGGGTGGAAGAAGTACCAGTCCTCGCGGTCGAAGCGCACCCCGATCCGGGGTTTCGCGCCGAAGTTCCGCGCGAAGAAGACGAGCGCCTCCACCTCCTCGCCCGTGAGATAGATCGGATTCCCCGAGGAGGATTTCGCCTCGATGGCGTAGAACGTGTCGCCGTTACCCGCGAGCACGTCGGGAAGCTCCCGCTCGGTGGCGCTCCCGCTCGCGGGCGCGCGCATCACCGCGAAGCCCGCCCCGTCGAGCCGGTTGACGAGTTCGCGTTCGACCCGGTCGCCTTTCGCGTGCGACATCGTTACCGAGGCTCCGGTGGGTCGATGTGGGCTACGTGCGCGGCGCTCCGCGAGCGTGATCGGTCCGTGGACGGAGCGCGTCGTGAGTGTGTGGATGCCATCAGTAGGTGTCGATGTCGAGACCTTCGATCCGGTCGAACTGCTCGACGTTTCGTGTCAGTACCGGTTCGTCGTGGACCAACGCCGTGGCTCCGATCATCACGTCGCTGGTTTCGATCCGCTCACCACCGGAGAGGAGTGCGGCGCTGAGTTCGCCCGCCCGCATCGCTACGCTCCTGTCGAACGGGAGTTCGTGGATCCCATCCAGGAGTTCGCCGACCCGCGTTCGTTCGCTCTCGGTCGCGTCCGCGAGGTGGACCCCCTCCCAGAGCTCCATCACGGAGACCGACGAGACCTTGCCGGTTCCGGTGGCGTCGATCGCCTCGATGTACTCGGTTGCGGTCGGGTTCTCGCGTACGTCCCCACGAAGAACGTCGACCAGGAACGTGGTGTCGAGTATCATTCGGACGACGAGTGCTCCGCCGTCCGCTCGTCGAGCGCGTCGGCGACCGCCCGAACGCGAGCGCGGCGGTCGTCGGTGCGTTCGGCTCGCCGCTCCGCGATGGTGGTGTCGAGTTCGTCGGCGGTCCCCTCGTCGAGAATGCCGACGTACTCCGCGAGGTGGATGCCCGGCGTCAGCCGACGAACCGCGTCGCTGAAGCTCTCACCCTCGCGTTTGGCCGCTTCGAGCCGTTCGTAGGCGTCGTCGGCGAGCGAGATGGTCTTGGTCCCCATATGTCTGTGTACGTACGTACACGGACTAAACGATGACGCCGGAGTTCCTTCGGCGTGGCTCACGTCCCGTGGTCCCAGCTCCCCATGTACTCGGTCTGCGTTTCGGTGAGCTCGTCGAGCGCGATCCCCTCAGCGTCGAGTTTGATCTCGGCGACCTCGCGGTCCAGCTCGTCGGGCACGTCGTGGACGCCGGGTTCGTAGCTCGACTCGGTGTGTTCGCGAACCGAGACGGCCTGGACCCCGAAGGACTGGTCCATCACCTCGACCGGGTGGCCGAGCGCCACCGGCGCGGCGAGGTTTACTAACCGGCCCTCCGCGAGCACGTTGAGCCGTCTCCCATCACTGAGCGCGTACTCCCGAACGCCGGGCCGGACTTCACGGTCGTCCGTGGCGAGGTCCGAGAGCGCGTCGAGGTCGATCTCGATGTCGAAGTGGCCCGCGTTGGCGAGCAGTACCCCATCCTTCATCGACTCGAAGTGGTCGCGGGTGATCACGTCACGGTTCCCGGTAGTCGTAACGAAAACGTCGCCGACGGCGGCGGCCTCGTCCATCGGGAGGACGTCGTAGCCCTCCATGTGGGCTTCGAGCGCGCGACGTGGGTCGACCTCCGTGACGACGACCTTCGCGTTCTGGCCGGCGGCCTTCTTCGCCACGCCGCGGCCGCAGAAGCCGTAGCCCGCGACGACCACCGTTTTCCCCGCCCACGAGAGGTTGGTGGTCATCGCGATGGCGGCGAGCGAGGACTCGCCGGTCCCGTGAACGTTGTCGAAGAGGTGTTTCATCGGCGTGTCGTTCACCGCGAACACCGGGTAGTCGAGCGCGCCGTCGTCGTCCATCGCGCGGAGGCGGTGGACGCCGGTCGTCGTCTCCTCACAGCCACCCTTGATCGAATCGATGAGGTCGGGGTGGTCCTCGTGGATCGCGGCGACCATGTCCATGCCGTCGTCGACGGTGATAGTCGGTTCGTGGTCGATGACCGCCTCGATGGCGGCGTAGTACTCCTCGTCGTCGACGCCGCGCTCGGCGTAGGAGGTGATGTTCTCGTTGGCGTCGAGCGCGGCGCTGACGTCGTCGTGGGTCGAGAGCGGGTTACACCCGGTGATGGCGATCTCCGCCCCGCCCGCCGCGAGGGTCTCGGTGAGGACGGCCGTGGTGGCCTCGACGTGCATCGCCATCCCGAGGCGTTCGCTCGCGAGGGGTTGCTCGGCCTCGAACTCCTCGCGGAGCGCGTCGAGGATCGGCATGTGTTCGCGGGCCCAGTCGATCTTCTGCCGGCCCGACTCCTGGCTCGCCGCCGGGTCGTCGAGGCGGTCGGTGATCGGAGATGCGGTCATGCTCGTATCGAGAGCCAGCGGGCTCAAAACCCTACCGAAGCCCTTGCGGCCGCCATCCGAGAAGGCACGGTAAAGAAGGAGCGCCGGCCATGGAACAGCTCTGTTTTGGTTATTTACCAGTAGATATTTCTGTGGATAAACATAATTGAGGTAGTTCAATCATGTTCAAACGAATAAGACAGTTATTCCGAAGCGATAGACCGGACTTCGATCACTATACAGATGCTGTTGAGAGAGTGAAACAACTAAAGCGTGAAAAGCGTCATGACGAGGCTGAAAAGCTACTACTATGGTGTATAGAACAGGCCGAGAAAGAAACCGAGTATGAAACGCTCCCGCCGTGGTACTACAAACATCTCGGAATCGTCTATCGGAAGGAAGAGCGCTACGATGACGAAGTCAAGATACTCCAACGGTACATCAACCGGACAGCAAACCCGAAGAAAGAGCTACGAGAGCGGCTACAGCGAGCACAAGAGCTAGCAAACAGTAGCTAAGAGCAAACCGATTCCCTAAAACCCATGCTTGAGTGACGGGTCGCTTAATTACCACCCAGAGACAAATGGCTTGGCACGCGATTTATTCATCTCTCAATCCCGGAGAATATTCCCTCAACGCGGTCCGAACGCAGTATTACCGATGAACACACCCTACCGCCACAACAATGGTGGAGTTTATATGTCCCCGAACCGCTTCCGAACGCTAACGACGAGATGACGTCGAAATCCATCCTCGCGGTCGTGATCGCCGTGGCCGTTCTGTTGTCGGGTTGTGCCGGACTCGCCGGGCTCGGTGGGGAAGAGACCGCCGCACCCACGTCGACGCCGATCGAAGGCACGGCGGCTGGTGGGGCCCCAGCGGGAAGCGACAACGCGACCGAGACGACCGTCGAGACCACGACGGCGGCCACGACGACCGTGGCGGCCACTCCGACGACTCGCGCCGCAACGTCGACGGCGACCGGGACGCCGACCGCGACCACGACAGCGACCGCGACGACGACAGCGACGCCGACTCCGACACCGACCAGCACCGCGACTGCGACGCCGACCGCCACGAACACCGCGACGCCGACCGCAACGCCGACCTCGACGGGAACCGGATCCGGGTCGGTCGTCGAGCGGCCCGACGGGTTGGACGACTCCCAGCGATATCTGGTCGTACGGGCGGTCGGGAGCGGCGAGTCCTACTACCGGATCTACGTCCCCGGAAGCATCGAACTCGGGCCCGAGGCTGACCGCGAGGGTGCCGACCACCCGGACCGGACGATCTCCCAGACCGAGACCTACATTCAGGGCTACGTCGGTGACGGCGGCGTCGACAGCTACGTCACGAGCGTCTCGCCGGGCGTGATGGTCAACGACGGCAACGCGACGCTGGCGGTCTACGAGGACGGCGAGCGGACCGACACGCTCGAACCCGGCGACGGACTGAGGGGTGACACGATCGCGCCGATGACACTCCCGCCGCCCAACGACACTGAGAACGTCGTCCGGGTCGAGGCCGTCGGGAGCGGTGAGTCGACGTACATGCTGTCGGCGACCGAGAGACTGACCCTGGGGAACGAGGCCGACGTTCCCGCCGAGGCCGACCGCCCGGACAGCCGTTCCATCGCCGATAGCAACGGTGTCAACGGCTTCGTCGGTGACGGTGGCGTCGACAGCTACCGGACGACGGGCGAGGTCGATTATCTCAGCAACGACGGCAACGCGACGCTTCGGGTCTCCGTCAACGGCGAGCCCTGGAACACGGTCGAACCGGGCGAGTCGGTCGGCGACCGCTGAGCGTCGAACGGCGATCCGGGGTCGAACCGCGGCACGCGGGGCCGGTAGACCTTTACCCGGACGGCGACTCGAACGTGACACTCACCCGATGAACGCAGATAGCCGCCCCGAAACCTCCTCCTCCTCCGAACCGACTCCGACCCGCCGCCGCCTGCTCGGGACCGTCGCAGCCGGCACGCTCGCCGGGGTGACCGGTGGTCTCGGCGGGGTCGGCACGGGTCGTGCGACACGCGCTCGACAGCAGGAGGCGGTGGTACCGGGCGGTCCATCGGTCGGCCTCGAAACCGTCACCGACGAGTTCGAGGAGCCGATCGACTTCGCCGCGCCGACGGGCGACGACCGGTGGTTCGTGCTCGAACGCGCGGGCCAGGTCTACGTGGTCGACGACGACGGCAGGCGGGACGAGCCGTTCATCGACATCGCCGACCGGATGACCCCCGTCGAGGGCGAACAGGGTGCGCTGGGGCTCGCCTTCCACCCCGACTTCACGGACAACGGCCGGTTCTACCTCCGCTACAGCGAACCCCCGACCGAGGAGACGCCCGACCCCTACTCGCACAACGCGGTGCTCTCCGAGTTCACGACGACCGACGACGGGTCGAGCGGCGACCCCGACTCCGAACGCCAGCTCATCTCCGAGCCCGAACCCCAGAGCAACCACAACGGCGGTGCGGTGGCGTTCGGTCCAGATGGCTACCTCTACGCCTCGCTCGGTGACGGCGGCAAGGGCGGCGACACCGGCACCGGCCACGCCGAGGACTGGTACGACGCGAACGAGGGCGGTAACGGCCAGGACGTCACCGAGAACCTGCTGGGGAGCGTCCTCCGGATCGACGTCGACGGTGAATCGGACGGCAAACCCTACGCCATCCCCGAGGACAACCCGCTCGTTGGACAGGAAGGTCTCGACGAACACTACGCCTGGGGCTTTCGCAACCCGTGGCGAATGGGGTTCTCGAACGGCGAGCTCTACGTCGCCGACGTCGGCCAGTCGGAGTACGAGGAGGTCGATATCGTCGAGAACGGCGGGAACTACGGCTGGAACGTCAGGGAGGGCACCCACTGTTACGGCACGAGCGGCGACAGCTGCCCGAGTTCGACCCCGGACTCGGTCCGGGGCGGTGAACCGCTCATCGACCCCGTCATCGAGTACCCACACGTCAGGGACGGCCAGCCGATCGGAGTCTCGGTCATCGGCGGCTACGTCTACGACGGGTCGGTCGACGCGCTCGCCGGTCAGTACGTCTTCGGCGACTACCTCTTCGGCGGCTCCGACGCCGGCGCGCTGTTCGCCGCCACGCCGAGCGACGGCGACGACCTCTGGTCGTTCACGAAGCTCGACGTCGCCACGACCGACGACGGCGAACTGAACGGCGCGCTCATCGCGATCGGTCGGGACAACGACGACGAGCTCTACGCCCTCACCCGGGGCGACGACGGCGGCGGCGTCCACCGACTCGTCCCCGCCTCGGAGGCGAGCGGCGGGTCCGCGAACCGGACGGACGCCGGGACGACGGGGACGTCGACGGGGATGGCGGCCGGGACGAACGGAACGGCGGGGGGTGCGGCGGCCGGCGGAGCCGGTGCGGCGGGTGGAACGACCGCAGCGGGCGGCGGATCCGGGGCCACGAGCGATGCGGGCACCGCCGGGACCAGCGCAACGGGTGGCGGCAGTAACGAGACCACCAGCTCGAACGGACCGGGGTTCGGCGTCGTCGCCACGCTCGCGGGTCTCGCGGCGGTCGGCGCGCGGCTCGTCGGCGACCGCGAGTAACTTCCTTACTCGGCGCGCTCGACGACGGCCGCGGCGTGGCGCTCGGCCGTTTCACGGACTTCGTCCACGTCGAGCGTCAGGACCTCGCGGTCGCGCATCAGGACCTCGCCATCACAGACCGTGTGTCGAACGTCGGTCCCCGACGCGGCGTAGGCGAGGTGGCTCACGAGGTCGTGGTGGGGCGTGAGGTGGGTCGCGTCGAGGTCGAGGACGGCGAGGTCGGCGTTCGCACCCGCCTCGATCCGGCCGGAATCGAAGCCCGCGACGGCGGCGCTCCCCGCCGTCGCCATCCCGACCGCGCTCGGGGCGTCGACCGCGCTCGCGTCGCCGGCCCCGAGTTTGCCGACCATCGCGGCGTCGCGGAGCTCGTCGAACATGTCGAGGTCATTGTTCGAGGCCGCCCCGTCGGTCCCCAGTCCGACCATGACACCCGCATCGAGGAGGTCCTGCACCGGCGCGATGCCGCTCGCGAGCTTCATGTTCGAGGCCGGACAGTGGACCACGCCCGCACCCCGCTCGGCGAGCAGGTCGACCTCGCGCTCGTCGACGTGGACGCCGTGGGCGACGAAGTCCTCGGGTTCGAGGAGTCCACGGTCGACGGCGTATTCGAGCGGGCGTTTTCCGTGGTCGTCGACGATGGGCTCGACCTCGCCGGTCGTCTCGTTGGCGTGGAGGTGGACCGGAACGCCCGCCTCGCGCGCCTCCGGCACGAACTCGTCGAGTTCGTCGGCGTCGACGGTGGTGAGGCTGTGGGGCATGAACGCCGTCGAAATCCTCCCACCCGCCGCGCCGTCGAACTCGCGGGCAACGCGCAGCCCCTCCTCGAAGTCCGCCCGGGCCTCGTCCCCGTCCTTCCCGACGGTGACGATGCCGTGGCCGACGCGGGCGCGGAGGCCCGCTTCCTCGACCGCGGCGACGGTCTCGGCGACGTCGAAGTACATATCGCAGAAGCCGGTCGTCCCGGTCTCGATCATCTCGACCAGCCCGAGTTCGACCCCGGCCCGGACGTCCGTGGGTTCGAGGGTGGCCTCGACCGGCCAAACGTCCTCCTGCAGCCAGGTTTCGAGCGGTTCGTCGTCGGCGTAGCCCCGCAACAGCGTCATCGCGACGTGGGTGTGGGCGTTGACCAGTCCAGGAATGACGAGCCCACCGCTCGCGTCCAGCGATTCGTCGCCAGCGGGAACGTCGCCGACCGCGCGTATCTCGCCCGTCTCCCGGTCCGCGAGCACGTCCACGTGCTCGACGGTCATGTCCGGGCGAAGCACCTGACCGCCGACGATCTCGAGGGTGGTCATGACCGGTCTGGGACGGCCCGAACCCTCAATCCGTCGAAGCCGGGCGAGCTCTCGATGACGGCCGCAATCTGCTGTGGCTACACTCGTGCCGTCCTACTCCTCGGTCAGCGAAACCCCGCATTCGATACAGTAGTTGCCGACCGGAACGAGCGTCTCACACGACGTACACGCCCGTTTCCACGCGCGGCGCGAGAGACGGTCCTCGAGGACACCGAGGTCGTCGGACGGGCGAACGGTCTCGACGTCCTCCTCCTCGTCGGTCGGTTGAAACGCGTGGCCATCCGGTTGTTTTGGATCTGACAATTGGTAACGTACCCCTCAAAGGGAAGGACGTGCCGTGAGACGATAACGTGGTCGGTAGCGTCTGGCGAAACTACCTGCCGGCGGCGGGTCACCACCATCCGTCGGCAACCGTGGTCGACGACACGCGATTCGACACCCAAACCCGAGCCCGCGCCGTCGTCAGTCCCTGAGGTCGCTGTCGGCGGGCGAGTCGGTCACGTACGCGTCGACGAGGTCGTCGAGTTCCGCGGGGTCGTCGTGGCCGGGGAGCGGTTCGTCGGCGGTTCGACACGTCCCGTCGACGCCGAGCGCGTCGCAGACGTGGTCGGCGACCGCCTCGGCCATCCGACGGTGGGTGGTGAGCTTCCCGCCGACGATGCTCGAGAACCCCCCGACGCCGTCGTCCGCGTGGTCGAGCAGGAAGAAGCCGCGCGAGATCGACCGCGCACCGTCGCGTTCGTCCTCGTCCGGTGCGTAGAGCGGTCTGACGCCCCAGTAGGTTCTGTCCGGGTTCCGGTTCTCGAGCGCGGGCACCATCGCGGCGCACTCGGCGACCATCCGGTCGACCGCTTCGTCCTCCCGCGAATACTCGTCCGGGTCGTCGACCGCGACGCTCGTGGTGCCGAGCACCACCTCGTCGTCGTGTGGGACCACGAGGTCGCCGTCGGCGGGCGACCGACACCGATTCAGGACGGGGGTCACCTCGACGCCCTCGACCCCGACCATCACGCCCTTCGTCGGCTGCATCGACACCTCGACCCCGGCTTTCGCCGCGATCTCGCCCGCCCACGCGCCCGCCGCGTTGACGACGTGGTTCGTCCGAACGGTCTTCCCGCCATCGTGGTCGACCGTCGCGCCGACGACCCGCCCGTTCTCGGTGTGGAGGTCCGTCACGGGTGCGTCGGGGAGGACCCGCGCGCCGTGGCGACGGGCGCTCTCGGCCGTGGCCGCGACGAGCCGCGAGGGGTAGACCACGGCGTCGGGCACCTCGATCACCCGTTCGACGTCGTCGGCGAGCGCCGGCACCGCCTCGCGCGCCGCCGCACCCGACATCGGCTCGGCGGGGATGTCCTGCGCCCGACAGCCCGCGAGCTTCGCCTCGAAGTAGTCGGGGTCGTCGTCGTCGAGCGCGACGAAGTAGCCACCCGAATCCCGGACGCACGCGCCCGCGGTCCGCTTTACGATCCGGTTCTCCGCGATACACTCGCGTGCGCCCTCGGCGTCGGACTCGGCGTAGCGCGCGCCGCTGTGGAGCACGCCGTGCGAGCGCCCCGTCGTTCCCGACCCCAGTCCGCCACGTTCACAGAGCGTGACGTCGACGTCCCGCATCGCGAGGTCGCGCGCGACGCCGACCCCGGTCGCACCGCCACCGACGACGAGGACGTCGGTCTCACAGTTCATACCGGATCGTGGCGCTACGCAGTCATGACGCTGTTGACCGCCGACCCCGGTGGCGGTTCGCTGGCCGGTCGAGCCGGCGGGTCGGTCGCGCGGGTAACGAAAGGCAGTTCATCCGCGGGGACTCGATAGCGGGTATGCGCCTCGCCGTGCCCAACAAGGGCCGCCTCCACGATCCGACGGTGGGTCTGCTCGAACGTGCGGGTCTGCACCTCGAAAACGGCACCGAGCGCCAGCTCTACGCCTCGACGGTCGACCCCGAGGTCACGGTGCTGTTCGTCCGGGCGGCCGACGTCCCCGAGTACGTCGCCGACGGCGCGGCCGACGCCGGTGTCACGGGGCTCGACCAGGTCCGCGAGGCCGGCGTCGACCTCGACGAGCGCCTCGACCTCGGGTTCGGGAACTGCCGACTGGTGCTCGCCGCCCCGGAGAACGGCTCGATCACGTCGGTCGAGGACCTCGCGGGCGGGACCGTCGCGACCGAGTTCCCACACATCGCCCGGGAGTACTTCGCCGAGCAGGGGATCGACCCCGAGGTCGTCGAGGTCTCGGGCGCGACCGAGCTCACCCCCCACGTCGAGATGGCCGACGCGATCATCGACATCACCTCGACGGGGACGACCCTCCGGGTCAACGGGCTCGCGGTCGTCGACGAGGTCCTCCAGAGCTCCGCCCGGCTGTTCGTCCACCCCGACGTCGCCGACGACCCGAAGCTCGCCGAGATCGAGACCGCGCTCTCGTCGGTGCGCTCGGCCGAGGGCAAACGCTACCTGATGATGAACGCCCCCGAGGACGAACTCGACGCGATCCGGGACGTGATCCCGGGGCTCGGCGGGCCGACGGTGATGAACATCGCGGGCGGCGACCAGGTCGCGGTCCACGCCGTGGTCGACGAACGCGACGTCTTCGAGGTGATAACCGACGTGAAGGAGCGCGGCGCGAGCGACATTCTGGTGACCGAGATCGAACGCCTCGTCGACTGAGCTATCCGGGTGCGGTGCCCACGAGCCGGAAGGCGCTGAGCACCACGAACAAAACGAGGACGCTCACCACGAGGTGGATGACCGCCACGAGGCTCGTGGTCCGCAAGCGGAGGCGGTAGACGTACCGGATCAACACGAAATCCAGCGCGAGCGCGACGACGAACGCGAGGACGCCGTACTGCTGGAGGAGCACCGAGACCGCGGCGGGGCCGGGGCCGACCAGCAGCGCTCGCCGGGCCGGCACGTCGCCGAGGACGTTCCGGGCAGCGATGTGCGCGGTGAGCGAGTAGACCGCCGCCGCGAGCACGAACGTCCCGAGGTAGGCGAGCAGGCCGCCGGTGGTCGGGGCGGTCTGCACGAGGCCGTTCTCGATCATCGCCTGTATCGTCCTCTCGGGTTCGTCACGGGATTCCCTCGCGGTTCATGGTTCGGTCACGTCCTGAAGTGGGAGAGGCCGAAACGTCAGCCGTCGAGGAGCCCGAGGTCGTCGAGCCGGTCGGTGATCTTGTCGACGGCGTGTTCGGCGTCGGCGGGCTCCTTGCCGCCGGTGATGACGAGCTTGCCCGAGCCGAACAGCAGCGCGACGACCTCGGGGTCGTCGAGCCGGTAGACCAGCCCCGGGAACTGTTCGGGCTCGTACTCGATGTTCTCGAGCCCCAGCCCGATGGCGATCGCGTTGAGGTTCAGGGTCTTCTGGAGGTCGGCGCTCGTGACGATGTTCTGGACGACGATCTCGGGTTCGTCCTCGACCTTGATCTCGAGGTCCCGGAGCTTGTCGAAGACGATCTCGAGGCTCTCGTGGACGTCGGCGGTGCTCTTCGCGCCGGTACAGACGATCTTCCCCGACCGGAAGATCAGGGCCGCGGACTTCGGGTTCTGGGTTCGGTAGACCAGCCCCGGGAACTGCTCGGGGTCGTAGTCCGCACCTTCGAGGTCCATCGCTACGCTCTGGAGGTCGAGTTCCTGCCCGATACCCGTCGACGCCACGACGTTCTCGATGTTGATGGTTTCCTTTGGGTCCTGAGCGGACATGAGTCGTCTTAAAAATCGTATTTAAGACTTATAAAAGTTGGTGGTGTTGCCCGACGCGGGTCGACCATGGACGTCTCGGCGTCCGGACCGATATCGTCATAGGACGGCCCGCCCGGAGTGAAGCCGTGTACGTCGTCGAGTTCGCCGGCGAGGACGACGCGTTCGCCGCCCGCGAGGCCGCGACCGCGATGGCGGGGGTCGAGGTCGTCGCCCCCGGGCTCGGGGTCGCCGAAGCGGTCGACGGTCGAGCGGTGCGGAGCCTCGCGTACACCCACCGGGTAAGTCGTGTCGTCGGTCGATCCGCGGCGACCGTCGAGGCCGCCGTCGCGTCCCTCGCGGTCGCCCCGCTCGACCTCGATGGAACCGTCGCGGTCCGGGCGCGCGACGTCCGCTCCACGGCGACCGTCGACACCCGACACGCCGAACGGGAACTCGGCGGGGTGCTGACGGAAGCAGGACTCCCGGTCGACCTCGACGACCCCGACCACGAGCTTCGGGCGCTGTTCTCGGACGAACGCTGTGTCCTCGGCTGGCTCGACATCGAGACCGACCGGGGGTTCGGGGCGCGCGCGCCGACGAAGAAGCCCTTCTTCCAGCCGGGGTCGATGAGTCCGCTGCTCGCGCGGGCGCTCGTCACCATCGCCGGCGCGGAGCCCGACTCGTTCGTGGTGGACCCGATGTGCGGTACCGGCGGGGTGCTGGTCGAGGCCGGGCTAGTCGGAGCCGACGTGCTGGGCCTCGACGCCCAGGCGAAGATGGCCCGCGGGGCGCATGAGAACCTCGCGCACTACCTCGAAAACGGGTGGGCCACCGCGCGCGGCGACGCGACCCACCTTCCCCTCGAAGACGGTGCGGCCGACGCGGTGGTGTTCGACGCGCCCTACGGTCGCCAGTCGAGGATCGAGGGCGACCTCGAAGCCCTCGTGACCGGCGCGCTCGCCGAGGCCCGGCGGGTCGCGCCGCGGGCGGTACTCGTCAGCGACCGACCGTGGACCGACGCGGCGTGCGAGGTGGGCTGGAGCGTCGAGGACGTCTTCGAGCGGCGGGTACACGCTTCGCTCACCCGCTACATCGCGGTGTTGGGGTGATCAGTCCCGGCGGACGCCGGCGCGCTGGCCCTTCTCGATCGAGGCGCCGACCGAGTTCCCCCACTCGACCCACGAGCCGTAGTAGTTCCTGACGTCGGCGTAGCCGAGGAGCTCCGAGAGCACGAACCACGTCAACGCCGATCGTTCGCCGATCCGACAGTAGGTGATCACCTCGGTCCCGGGGTCGAGGCCGGCCTCGCGGTAGATCGCCGCGAGCTCCTCGCGGGGTTTGAAACGGCCCTCGTCGTCGACCACCTGGCTCCAGGGCACGTTCACCGCGCCGGGGATGTGGCCGCCGCGCTGGACGCCCTCGTTCCAGCCCGGCGGCGCGAGGATCTCGCCACGGTACTCCTCGGGCGTGCGGACGTCCACGAGCGGCACACCACGGCGCATGGCGTCCTCGACGTCGGGCCGGTCGGCGCGCACGGTTCCGTCGAGCGAGTCGACCGCGTACGACCGCGACGTGAACCGGGGGGTCTCGGTCGTGGTCGGTCGGTCGTGGGCGGTCCAGACGTCCCGGCCGCCGTCGAGGAGTCTGACGTCGTCGTGGCCGTAGTAGGTCAGCAGCCAGTAGGCGTAGGCCGCGAACCAGTTCATCATGTCGCCGTAGACGACGACCGTGGAATCGGCCGTGATGCCGACGTCGCCGAGCAGCCGCTCGAAGGCCGTCCTCGTCGGCACGTCGAACGTCGTGGCGTCCTGGAGGTCGCGCTTCCAGTCGAGTTTGGTCGCGCCCGGCACGTGGCCCGCGTCGTAGTTCTCCGGTTCGATGTCGACTTCGAGCAGCCGGAGCGACGGGTCGTCGCGCCCGAACGCGTCGAGACGCTCGGCGACCCACTCGGCGGACACCAGCGCGTCGGACGTCGGATCACTCATCCAGTGTTCTCCCTTTCGCCGCGAGCGGTATTAACCCCGGGGCGGACCGCGGGCGAGCGACGGGGAGGGTCACCGGAGCCACCGGTCCCCGCCCTCGCCGACGAACCGCCGCGCGAGCGTGGCCTCGGCCCGACGGAGCCGGTAGGAGAGCGTCGAGCGCGGGATGGAGAGGTCGTCGGCGATCGCGTCGAGCGTCGTCTCGCGGGGCGTCTCGTAGTAGCCGCCCGCGACGGCGGCTTCGAGCGCGGTCCGCTGTTCGTCGGGCATCGAGAGCGTGGCGAACGCGTCCCGCCGCCAGCCGTCGGCGTCCCGGAGGTGGCCCATCCGGAAGGTGAGCCCGTCCCGGAGCCGCGCGCCGATCTCGTCGTAGAGCACCCCGACGTTGGCGTCCGACCGCATCAGCACCCGCCAGTGGTGGCGCGAGCCCTCTCGACGCGTCTCGAAGACCAACCCCGAGGGGAGGTGTTTGCCCGCGAGAGTGTGGATCGACTCACACCGCGTGATGTCCTCGAGGTAGGTGTAGAGCACGAGTTCACCCTCGTCGCGTTCGAGCACGTCGTGGTAGCGCGCGGCCTCACAGTCGTGGTCGGTGATCGACTCGCCGCAGCTCGTCCCATCGAACCGGACGGTCTCGATCGCTTCGAGCGCGGGTTCGGGCCCCGAGATCCGTTCGATCCGCCAGAACCGGTCGCCGGTCACGAACCCGTCGAGCGAGTGGGCGAGAACCGAGGGATGCTCGATACAGACGTCCATGATGGGGTCGGTCCCCGCGTCGTACTCGATGACGAACGTGAACTCCCGCATCGGTGGGACGAGTTGGCGCACGACGAAAAGCGTGCGGGTCAGAACAGCGCGGTCACGACGACCAGCGCGGTCGTGCTCACCGTGAGGAGACCGAGGAAGACGACGAGGACGGGTTCGTAGCCGGTCGAGCGGAGCTCGTCGACGTCGATCGTGAGGCCGAGCCCCGCGAAGGCGAACAGGAACAGCCAGTCGGAGGCGTGCGAGAGCGAATCTAGTGCTTGCGTCCCGAGCACGCCGACGTTGGCGAGCACCATCACGCCGAGGAAGCCGAGGACGAACTTCGGAAACGTCCGCCAGAGGTGGCCGAGCCCGATGCCCTCGGCGGTGCGACCCGACTGCCGGGCGTAGTAGATCGCGTAGGCCACCGCGGCCAGCCCGATCAGCGCGTTCCGGGCGAGTTTGACCAGGAGCGCCCACTGGCCCGCCGCGGGCGAGAACGCGAAGCCGGCGGCGGTCACCGGCCCGGTGCTGAACATCGTGAGCCCCGCCCAGACCCCGAAGACGGCGTCCGAGAGCCCCAGCAGGTGACCGACCACGGGGTAGACGAGGAGGGTGACGGCGTCGAACAGCAGGACCGTGGCGGCGGCGTAGGCGATCCGGGTCTCGTCGGCGTGGATCGACTCGGCGATCGCCACCACCGCCGAGACCCCGCAGATCCCGGAACCAGCGGCGAGCAGCGACCCGGTCTCCTCGTCGATCGCGAACAGCCCGCGCGCGAGCAGTTCGACCACCACGACCGTCGCGAGGACCGTCCCCACGACGAGGGCGAGGATCCTGGGTCCGGCGGCGACCACCCGGTCGAGCGCGACGCTCGCGCCCATCACCACGATCCCGGTTTCGAGCCAGAGGGTGTGGGTGCCGACGCCCGGTTCGGCCCGGTCGGGGATCCCGTAGGTGTTGGCGACCACGACGCCGAGAACGATCGCCACGATCAGGTGGTTGGCCTCGGGAACGACTCGCGACACGCCGCGTGCGAGGAGTCCGATCGCCGCGAGCGCCGCGAGTCCGGGCAGGAACCGCCTCACCACGGTATCCGGATCCCGGTCAGGACGACCGCGACGAGGACGGTTCCGAGGAGCACCGCTCGCCACCCACCGTCGAGGTCGCTCCACCACCGCGCCACGCTCGCGACCGCTCGGGACCCATCGTTCATCCGACCGTGAATCGGCGGGGGACGGGCATACGGGTTCGGTTGTCGCACGCCAACCTTGGCGCACGACAACCGTGTCGCGTTATCGACCGAGCTCGGCGAGGAGGTGCGAGAGGTGGAGGCGGTCGTTGGTGCCCTCCGCGAGGTCCATGTCGACCTCGCCGGCGAGCCGGTGGAGTTCGGGGGCGGACGGCCCGACCGACCGCGAGCGCGCCACCCGGAGGACGTCTTCGAGGACCTCACCGCCGTCTAGTCCGTCGTCGACGAGGAGGTCGTCGAGCGTGCCTCTCGCGTCCGTGAACTCGCCCGCCACGGCCGCCGTCACCATCCCCTCGATCCGGTCGTCGTTGCCGACCGACCCGAGCGCGTCGTAGGCGGTCTCCATCGTGACCGCGCCCGCGTCCTCGGCGGCCGTCTGGGCACCCAGGATCGCGTTTCTGAGGTCGCCGTCGGCGTAGCCCGCGACGTACTCGAGACCGTCGTGGTCGTACTCGACACCCTCTGCCTCGACGATCGATTCGAGCACCGCCACGGTCTCGTCGGTGGTCGGCGCGCGCACCGGGATCGAGAAACACCGCGAGGAGATGGGGGGGATGAGCTTCGAGGGTTGGCGCGTGGTGATGACGAACTGCGTGGTCTTGTAGTTGCGTTCCATCACCCGGCGGAGCGCCTGCTGGAAGTCCTCGCGAATGGCTTCGGCGTTGTCGAGGAGGATGGTCTTGTAGGTGCCGTCGACGGGCGCGTAGCTCGCCGACTCGGTGAGGACGTGTTTGATCAGATCCGCTTTCGAGGAGTTCCGACGGCGCTTCGGGGTGATGAACGACGAGAACCGCGGGTCCTCGCTCACCTCCTTCTTGGTTCGGCCGAAGAAGTCGGCGACGTTGAGCTCCACGAGGTCGTCGGCGTGCGTGTGGGTCTCGTCGGCGAGCGCGCGGACGGCGGCGGTCTTGCCCGCGCCCGGCGGACCGTGCAGCACGAGGTTCAGCGGCTCCGCGACCGCGCGCGAAAGCGAGTTTCGCACATCCGCCTGCGGGAGGTCGGCGAGCGCCGGCGCGTGGTCGTCGGTCCAGAGCGGCCCGTCCATTATCAGCCCTCGGCGCGCCACGGAAAAGAATCGGTCGGTCGGGGCCGACCACCAACTACAATCCTCCGCCCTGCGAGGTTCGAATCGTGTCCCCCGAGCACGCCCCGCCACCACGACCGCCATCCTGTCCGACGCGACCACGATGACACCGCCACTCCACGGAGCCTACGTTCGTCCCGACCGGACCGCCGTTCTCGACGCGATGGACGAGTGGCTGGGTGCACGCCACTCGGTCCACGTCGTCTTCGTGCCGTGGGACCCCGATGGACTCGACCACGTCTTCGACCAGCTGCTTCCCGAGATATGGGCGGCGGGTCGCGTCCCGCTGCTCACCTGGGAGCCTTACACCCCGACCCCGGACGCGACCCCACCGGACATCGCGACGCGGATCGCCGAGGGGGCGTACGACGACTACCTCGACGCGTGGGCGGACCGGCTTCGCGGGTGGCTCGCGGGGCCCGACGGGGAGCTCGGGACCGCCGACGACCGCCGGTGCTTCCTCCGGCTCGGGCACGAGATGAACGGTGACTGGTATCCGTGGGCCCCGGCGGGTGGGGACGCGACCCCGGAGGGGTACGTCGCGATGTGGCGACGCGTCCACGACCGGATGGACGACCTCCCGCCCGAGCGCCTCCAGTGGGTCTGGTGTGTCAACCACGTCGACGTCGGCCCCCACGCGGCCGAGACGTGCTATCCGGGCGACGAGTTCGTCGACTGGGTCGGCGTCGACGGCTTCAACTGGGGGGCGAGTCAGGAGTGGTCGTCGTGGACCTCCCCGTCGGCGGTCTTCGACGAGATGCTCGACCGGCTCGACGCGCTCGCGGAGAACCCGGTCTGCGTGCCGGAGGTCGCGAGTTCGTCGGTCACGGCATCGGGCCACGACCCGTCGAGGAAGGCAGCGTGGATACGCGAGGCGTTCGACTATCTCGACGACCGTGTGGCGCTCCACTGCTGGTTCAACGAGGACAAGGAGACCGACTGGGCGGTCTTCGACGGGATGCGCGGGACGGACTCACCCGACGGGACGGTTCCACACTGGCGATACGCCGCCTACCGCGACGCGATGACGGGGGATGGAGAAGGGACCGGATCGCCCGAGTCGGGGGTCGTGACCGATGCGACGTTTCGTGGCGACTGACGGGCCGAACCGGCAGCCGTGAGGCAGTTCGGGGAGTCAGAAGTCCCCGGCGAACTCGTCGTCGGTCAGCAGCGGCGGGTAGTTCGGCAGCGCGCCGAGGTAGTCCGAGCCCGAGACCGACCGGTTGTAGGCCTCGTAGACGGGGTACTGCGTCCCGTCGATCGTGACCTGGGAGGTCCCGCGTGCGCCGCCGAAGACCGCCCAGTCGGACTCGTCCTGGCCCTCCTGGTCGACGTTGAACCAGCACGCCATCTTGATGTCGTTCTCGGCGACGTAGTCGAAGACGTCCTGGATCCACTGGGCCTTCTGTTGGGGCTGGTGGCCGTCGCCGGACTCGGGCACCGACGAGGAGGCGAACTCGGCAAGCGCCACCGGTTTGTCGGTGAGGTCGCGCACTCGCTGGAGCATCGACCCGAATATCCCCCTCGGGGAGCGCCAGTTGGACCGGCTGTCGTTGTCGTACTCCTGACTCCCGCCGAAGTTGAAGCCGTCGAGGCCGACCCAGTCGACGAACTCGTCGCCGGGGTAGTACTGCTCGGCGCGGACGCTGTTGCTCGGCTCGTCGGCGTTCGGCGACCACATCCACTGGACGTTCGTCTCGTCGAGGTCGGTGTTTCCGAACATCCGGTGAACGTGTCGCCACATCGAGACGTAGTCCTCGGCGGTGCCCGGACTGTCCGTGCTGGCGGAGACGCGGGTCGAATCCACCGCGCTCCAGGGGAACCAGTTGCCGTTCATCTCGTGGGCCGGCCGGAAGTAGAACCGCCGGCCCCGCGTCTGTCCGCCCCGCGGATGTGCCCAGTCGTCGAGGGCCGTCGCCCACGCTTGAATCTGGTCGTCGTAGTCGCCGTCGGCGATCCGGCGCTCGACCGCTTCCGGGGTCTGTCCGTTGTTGACGAGCGGCTGCCAGGATATCAGGGGGACGTGGCCCGCGTTCCAGACCTGTGTCAGTGCGTCGTTGACGAACCCCCGTGTCGCGCTCGGCTCGGCGAGCGCGTCGACGAACAGCACGACGACGGCGGGCTTCTTCGATATCCAGTTCGAGTACGCCGAGAGGGTCGCGTCGAGCTCCTCGCTTCCGGGATAGACGCCCGTGAGCGCCGCGCCGGAGCGGGTCTGAGGTGCTTCGGGGGTTTCGGTGAGCTCGCCCGTGCTCTCGTTCCCGGCACCCGACCCGTCGGTCGGCGCGCTCCCGCTACCGTTCGACGACTCCGGGGTCGATACGGGGTCGAACGGGGTCGAACAGCCCGCCAGCCCGGCGACGCCGGCCACCCCTGTCGTGCGAAGAAAGGTCCGACGATCCATCTATCGGTCGGTCCTTACCGTGATTTCCGGTTAAACATTGTGATGTGCGCGGCGGGACCGCCGACGGTCGGGACGTGACGAGGGTCGCGGGCGTCAGTCGCCCTCGATCTCGCGTTCGGGTGTCTCGACGTGTTCGGGGCTGATCTTCCGGGTGACCGAGAAGTCGTTCGGCGGGGCGACCAGCCCCACGAACGCACCGAAGGAGTGGAGCAGGCTGACGAGCGGCGACAACACCACCACGGCCAGTCCGAGGAGGATCGACTTGTCGTAGTAGACGGCCCCCATGACCGACCAGACCACGACGAAGCTGAAGACCAGAACCGAGAGGATCTGGAAGGCGGTCTCGAAGAAGATGGTGCCGGGGACGAGCAGCGGGACGAGCGTCAGGAACGGCACCGCGGGCGAGAGCGCCCACGCGAGGTTGCGGACGGTCGTGAGGAGGTGATAGGGGAGCGGGAGCAGGTCGCTCTCGGACTGCGAGCCCGCGAGCCACCGGCTTCGCTGGCTCACCATCGCGCGGATCGTCGGCGGGGCCTGGGTGTCGAACTTGGTGCGCGCCATGTCGAAGTCGACCGCGCCGTCCATCGCCACCGCGTTCCAGACGAACGCGGTGTCCTCGATCATGGTGTGGTGTTCCCACGTGACGCGGTTCTCGAGGTCGGATCGGATCGCGATCCCGCCACCCCAGGCGTAGAGCGGCACCGAGAGCGAGGGGAACGCGCGCTGTTCGATCTGGAAGCCCATCCGGAAGACCTCGGCGAGGTAGGAGAGCCACGACCGGCTCCGGCGGGGGCGCTCGCGGAACTGGACCACGTCCGCGTCGGGAACCCCCTCGAAGTCGGACATGAGGCTGTCCTCGTCGAGGTAGAGCACGAACTCCTTCTCACAGGGGACGTTCTGCCGAGCCCACTCGAGCGCCCGCCCCTTCCGGATCGCCTCGGAGTCGAAGCTGTCGGGCACCACGTGGACCGTCGCCCCCTGGATGTCCATCGGCTCCTCGGCGATCACGTGGCGGTCGGTGACGGTATCGGGGATGGCGCTGACGCTCTTCTGGATGATCTGGGGCGAGTCGACGGTCAGGATCCTGACTTGGACCTCGCTCGGGTCGTGCTCGGGTTCGGGATACTCGGAGCCCCGAACGACGAAGAGAACGAGGTACGTCCAGTAGGCGATGGAGCAGACCGAAAGCAGGGCAATACTCCAAAGGATGATTGAGAGCACCACAGGCACCGCTGCGGCGACCGGTCCGGCCATTGAAACCGGCGACGCCAGCGGGAACATTAAGTGTTGCTGACCGCGCCCTCTTCGGGACGGTATCGCGTATCAGCGGTTCGGTTCGCAGCCATAACGGACCGACACCGCCGCGTCGGAAGGACTTTCCGATGGCTCGCGGAACCCGCTCCATGGTCGAGATAAGCGTCATCGTCCCGACGACGCTTCCGGACGACGCCGACGTGCTATCGGCCGCGCGGCTCGCCAGCGACGACTTCGAGGACTACGAGGTCCTGATCCAGCGCGAGGGCGGCGCGGCCCATGCCCGCAACGTCGGTATCGAGCGGGCGCGCGGCGACAAGCTCGTCTTCCTCGACGACGACTCGATCCCCTGTGCTGGCTACCTCCGGGTCGCGAGCGTCGCGCTCGACGCCTACCCCGCCGTCGCCGGTCGGGTCTTCCAGCCCGACGACGCCCCGTTCGCCGACCTCGACCTCCCGTGGTACGACCAGGGCGACGAGTCGAAACCCACCGACATGCTGCCGGGCTGCAACATGGCGATCCGACGCGAGGTGCTCGATGAGGTGGGAGGATTCGACGCGGAGACCTTCGGCTGGGGCCACGAGGAATCCGAACTCGCCGAGCGGATCGCCGAGGCCTACACGATCCAGTACGTCCCCGAACTCGTCGTCGAACACACCTACGTCGAGTCGTTTCGCCACTTCCTGCGGAAGTCCTACCTCCTCGGCCGCGCGGACGTCCAGTGGTGGCGGCTCGACGGCAAGTCACGCTACTGGCTGGTTCGCCAGTGGTTCAACACGCCGATCCGGGGGGAGAGTCGGCTCGAAACCGCCCGCCGGGTGGCCCAGCGGGCGGGCTGGTTCGCCGAGATCCTCGACGGACGGTAGCGCCGGCAACCCCACGTCGGCCGGCTCAGGTCCGTTCGTCGAGCCGTTCGCGGTCGTCGTCGCTGGCATGCCAGTCGGCAGCGTTTTCGGGGCTGTCGGTCTCGAACAGTCGGTCGAGTTTGCGTTCGAACTGTTCGTCGGTGAGGTCGCCGCGGGCGTAGCGTTCGCGAAGCGTGGTGAGCGCATCGCTCGTGTCGTCGCTCGAACGGTGGGTTGCGGGGGCCGTACGCACGGTAGCCGATTCGGTCCCCGATTCCTCGAACAGCATCGCGACGATCGGCACCACGACGGCGAAGCCGAAGACCCAGACCAGGAAGAAATACTCGACTCCCGCGAACAGCGCGACGAACCCGAGCCCGAGGACCAGCATCGAAACGATGCCGGTGACGTTCTCGACGGCCCGTTCGCGAACGGTACTCACGCCGCTCAGTCGGCGGTACGACGACAAAAACGTTCGTGTGGTTCGGGCTCGCTCGACCCGAACCGGGACGGCGCGAACCGGCCGACGACGGAACGAGTGCACCGCGTCCGATGGCATCGGCCGATTCCCACACCAGCGGAGTCGTCGGACCGGCTACCGAACGGGTTTTCATCGGTCGGTCCGAACCCCCCGTCGTGACGGCGACGTCCTGGCAGCGCGCGCTCGACGAGCGCGGCGAACTCGACTCCGAGATCGCCGGGCGGATCATCGAGGTCCACGGCGACCGTGGGGTACGCGCCATGGAGGCCGTCGCCGAACGTCGCGTCAAGGAGTACCTCGACTTCACCGTCGTCGTGGGCCACTCCGACGAGTACGTCGTCGAGGACGGCAGCTGTACCTGCAAGGACTCGGCCTACAACCTCGCGCCGGACGACCCCGACCAACTATGCTGGCACGTCCTCGCGACCGAGATCGCCCGCCGGGTCGACGCCCTCGACCACCACGAGATGTGGTACTCCGAGGTTCGCGACTTCATCTGAAACACCCACCTTTTGCTGCGCTCACTTCGTTCGCTGGCAAAATGTGGATCAAAAGCGCGTCGGGTTCCCGTTGGTCACCCTCGCGCCCGCTCGCTCACTTTGTTCGCTCGCGGTGGGACCACTACCGAATTCAGCAACCGCCACCGCACAGCACCGCCGAAGCCCTCCGGCGCTCGCTTCGCTCGCGCCGTCGCCCTTCATCCTCCAGGGATCACACCGAACCGCATCGCGACCGCCCGACGACCGCACCGACAGCACCGCAACCGCACCGCGGCCGCGACCGCCGCAGTCGGCGGCGTTTTCAGCCCCGGCCCGCAACCCGCACCATGATCTGCGTCGTCTCCGATACCCACGGCACCGACGGCCATCGGCTCACCGGCCGGACCCTCGATGCCGTCCGCGAGGCCGACCTGACGCTTCACGCCGGGGATTTCACCGCCGAGGTGGTGCTCGATGCGTTCGAAGACGAAGCTCGCGACCTCCGGGCCGTTCACGGCAACAACGCGACGCGCGGGGTCCGCGACCGCCTCCCCACCGAGCGCGTCGTCGAGCACGACGGGATCCGGATCGCGATGACCCACGGCGACCGCCACGACGAGACCACCCTCTCCCTGTTCGGTCGCGAGGCCGACGCGGACCTCGTGGTCTTCGGGCACTCCCACGACCCCGACTTCGTCGAAGCCGGCAAAATCGGACTCCTCAACCCTGGCAGCCACGCCGACCCGCGCTGGTACCGACCGGGACACGCCGAACTCGACGTCGACGAGACCGGTATCGAGGGCGAACTCCGCGAACCAGACGGCGAGGTCTTCGAGACGTTCCGGCTCGAACGGTAGCCCCGAAACGACTATACTCCACCGCCGGATACGCCACCCATGCCCTTCGGCATCAGTCCGGCGCTGTTCGCGGTCATCATCGTGCTCCTCCTCGTGATCTTCGCGTTCTTCCTCCTCTTTCGACGGACCGCGATGGCGTTCCGCGAGGGCGCGGAGCGCGGCCGCCGATAGCGACTACGCGACCGCCCGCCGCACGCCCGCAACGGCTTCCTCGACGTCGTCCTCGTCGACGTCCCAGTGGGTACAGAACCGAACCCGATAGTCCCCGAACGCCGACGCCCGGATCCCCTCCTCGTCGACCGCGTCGATGAATTCCTCGGCGGGCACGTCGGTCTCCGCAACCACGATGTTCGTGTCGGGCTCGGCCGCGGTCACGCCGTCGACTTCGTCGAGGCCCGCCGCGAGCGTCTTCGCGTTCGCGTGGTCCGTCTCGAGCCGGTCGACGTTCGAGAGCGCCTCGATCCCCGGCGCGGCGATGATCCCCGCCTGGCGCATCCCGCCGCCGAGCAGTTTTCGGTTCCGACGTGCACGTTCGATGAAGTCCGCGCTCCCGGCGAGCATCGACCCGACGGGCGCGCCGAGCCCCTTCGAGAGACAGAACAGCACCGAGTCCACGCTTTCGAGCAGTCGCGGCGCGGGCGTATCGAGCGCGACGCTGGCGTTGAACACCCGCGCGCCGTCGACGTGCACGGGGATTTCGAGGTCGTGGGCGGCCTCGGCCGCGGCGTCGAGCGCCTCGGCCGGGATCGCGACCCCACCCTTGCTGTTGTGGGTGTTCTCGAGCGCGAGGAGCCCGGTGCCCGCCCGGTGGCCGTCGGCCGGGACGTAGTTCGCGTCGATGTCTTCGGGGGTGATGGTTCCACGGGGACCGCCGTCGATCGTCCGCGCCTGGAGCGCCGAGTGCTGGGCGAGGCCGGCGAGTTCCCACTTGTAGATGTGGCTCTCGCGTTCGCAGAGGACCTCCTCGCCACGGTCGGTGTGGGTACGCGCGGCGATCTGGTTGCCCATCGTCCCGGTGGGAACGTAGAGCGCCGCCTCCATGCCGACCGCTTCGGCCGCACGGGTTTCGAGCTCGTTGACGGTGGGATCCTCGCCGTAGACGTCGTCGCCCACCTCGGCGGTACGGGCGGCCTCGCGCATCGCGTCGCTCGGTCGCGTGACGGTGTCGCTCCGGAGGTCGATCATGGGTCGACTACCGCCGTGGCCGTCAAATACTCCTCGGAGGGCACCGCTCGCACGTCGGTTCGGTACATCGTCGCTCGAAACGGACGTTTATCGGTTGGTGTGTCGGGGCGAGTGGGCCTCGCGGACCTCGGCCCCGTCGCGGAGTTTGTCCTCGCATCGGGGGCAGACCCGGACGGTCTCCATCCCGGTCGGGGCGAACACCCGGACGTACTGTTCGGTCACGAACGACTCGCAGTTCAGGCAGTTAGGCATTGGAAGTAGGAGGAGGTGGTATCGCCGCCGAAGAATAGTTCATACCGGACTGTGCAAGGCGTATTTGTACCCGTCGGCGAGGGCCGTCCGGCGCACCTCACTCGGTGGTCCGGTCCGCGGCATCGACGGCGTCCGCACACGCCTTCTGGACCAGCTTGCTGAGCGCCGGGTGGGCGTGGAGCAGGGTGTTCGCGAGGTCGTCGACCGTCAGTCCGTACCGGACGGCGGGCACCGCCTCGTGAACGAGGATCGATGCCTCGTGACCGAAGACGTGACAACCGACGACCGCCCGGCTCTCGAGGTCACAGAGCACCTTCACGAACCCACGATCGAGCTTCAGTGCCCGGCTCATCGCGGTGTCGGTGAACGCGGCGCGACCGACGACGTACTCGGTCCCGCTCTTGTCGAGTTCGGCTTCCGTCCGCCCGACCGCCGCGACCTGCGGCTCGGTGAAGACGGCGTGCGGCAGCGCGGTGAAGTCCACCTCGCGACCGGCGTCGTGAACCACGTTGTCGACGACGATCTCGCCCTCGTAGTCCCCAGTGTGTTTGAACATCGCGTTGCCCGCGACGTCGCCCATCGCCCAGACACCATCGACGGAGGTCCGCAACCGGTCGTCGGTCGCGACGAACCCCCGGTCGTCCGTCTCGATGTTCGTCGCGTCGAGCCCGACCCCGTCGGTGTTCGGCCGTCGACCCAGCACCACCAGCAGTTCGTCGCCCGTCACCTCGACCGATCCACCCTCTTCGGTCTCGGCGGTCACAACGAACTCACCGTTCGATTCGTCGACGGCCGTGGCGCTGTGGCCCGTGTAGACGTCGTGGCGTTCTTCGGCGACCTCGGTGAACGCTCGCGCGACGTCCGCGTCCTCGCGATGGAGGAGGGTCTCGTTGCGGTCGATCAGCGCGACGTCGGTGCCGAACGCGTCGAAGTAGTAGCCGAGCTCGGCGGCGATGTAGCCCCCGCCGAGCACGACGAGTCGCTCAGGGGATGTTTCGAGCCGGAGCGCGTCGGCGCTGGTGAGGAAGTCGACCTCGTCGATCCCGTCGATCGAATCGGGTACCACGGGTGTACTCCCCGACGCGACGACGACTTCCTCTCCCGTGTGTGTCTCGCCCGACTCGACGAGTTCGATCGTCCTGTCGTCGACGAATCGGGCTTCCTCCTGAAACAGCGTGAGGTTTACCTGGTCGCGTTTGTCCTGCGCCTTCCGGTCCGCGACCGCGGCGAGTTCGTCGTTGACCTCGCGAACGAATCCCCGAAAGTGAACGTCGTCGATCGAGGCGTCGATGCCGAACCGGCTCGCCTCCCGGACCCGATTCGCGACGGTCGCGTGCTGTATCAGCATCTTCGAGGGGTTGCAGCCCCGGTTCAGACAGAGCCCGCCGATCGGTCCCTTCTCGATGAGCGCCGTTTCCATGCCCGCTTCGGCCGCTGCCGAGGCCACCCGATTGCCCGTCCCACCGCCGAACACGATCAGGTCGAATTCGGTCATGGTAGGGGTTCGGTATCGGGGGATAAATCCGTTCGCGCCGGACCCCTTATCCGTCGGGAGCGCCTATTAGACCCCGTGTCAGGCGACTTCAACTCGATCACGGGACTGCCCGACGAACTCGACATCGACGGCGACCTCGCGCGCGCCGACCAGCGGGTCTCGATCCGCGTCGACGAGCGCCGCTACGGCAAGGCGATGACCATCGTCGAGGGGTTCGACGACTCCACGACGGACGTCTCCGACCTCGCTTCCGACCTCAAGAGCAAACTCGCGACCGGCGGCACGGTTTCGGACGGTCGGATCGAACTCCAGGGCGACCACCGCAACCGCCTGCCCGACCTCCTCGAAGAACGCGGGTTCGAACTCGCGGACTGAGCGCTGCGTCGCGGCTCGAACGGATACGTTCGCTCCGGGTCGATTCTCGTATCGACCGACATGAGTGGTTATTTCTCGGCACCTGTGACACTCGAAATATGTTGCCGCTACAGCTACCCGGTATCCCGGGTGGGAGTGAGGGAGTCGCCGTGCTGTTCACCCTCATTATCCCGCTGGTCGTGGCGTATTGGACCTACAGGGATGCCAAACGCCGCGGCAACGAGCATCCCCTCAACTGAGGGATCAGTATGTTTCTGTTCGGGTTCCTTGGATTCTTCCCGATAATTGTCGGCCTCGGACTCTGGACGAGCGTGAGGGAAGACAAGTAGGGAAGTCGTCGGCCGGAAAGCCACGGTCGATCGATTTCGGTGAGAGGAACTCCCCTCCCTCTCGGGCAAGCCAAAGCTACAACTGACATCCCGCCCGTACGGGGCGCATGGATAGAACCAACCCGGCCACCGGCGAGGCGCTCGACCCCATCGAGGACGACACCGAGGCGGACATCGAGAACGCGCTCGCGACGGCCGACGAGACCTTCGAGGAGTGGCGCGAGGTACCCATCAACGAGCGCCAGCAGCTCCTCACCAACGCGGCCGAGGTACTCCGCGAGAACAAACGGGAGTACGCCGAGCTGATGACCCGCGAGATGGGCAAACCCATCTCGGGGGCGGTCGCGGAAGTCGAGAAGTGCGCGTGGGTCTGTGAGCACTACGCAGAGCGCGCCGACGAGTTCTTCCAGGACGAGGTGATCGGCAGCGACCCCGAGACGAAGACCCTGGTCTCCTACGAACCCCTCGGGCCGGTGCTGGTGATCATGCCGTGGAACTACCCCTTCTGGCAGGTCTTCCGGTTCATCGCGCCGCACGTCACCGCCGGCAACGTCGGGATCCTGAAACACGCCTCGAACGTGCCGGGCTGTGCCCAGGCCATCGAGGATATCCTGCTCGAAGCGGGCTACCCGGAGGGGGTCTTCCAGTCGCTGATGATCCACTCCGACCCGATCGAGGGGATGCTCGAAGACGACCGGATCGTGGCCGCCACACTCACCGGAAGCGAACCCGCGGGTCGCGCGGTGGCCGAGACCGCCGGGGCCGAGCTCAAGAAGACGGTGCTCGAACTCGGCGGCAACGACCCCTTCATCGTCCTTGACGACGCCGACCTCGACGCCGCCGCCGAAGTCGGCGCACAGGGGCGCACCCTCAACTCCGGACAGTCGTGCATCGCGAGCAAGCGCTTCATCGTCCACGAGGACGTCTACGACGAGTTCGTCTCGAAGTTCGTCGACGAAATGGATTCACTGACCATCGGAGACCCAACGGAGGAAGAAACCGACGTCGGCCCGCAGGCCCGCGAGGACCTGATGGAGGAACTCCACGACCAGGTCGAGCGTACAGTGGAAGACGGTGCGACGGTCGAGGTCGGTGGCGAACCGCTCGATCGTGACGGGTTCTTCTACCCGCCGACGGTGCTCACGGACGTGCCCACCGACGCCGCCTCGGCCTGCGAGGAGGTCTTCGGGCCGTCGGCGGCGGTGTTCGAGGTCGGTAGTGAAGAAGCGGCCATCGAACTCGCCAACGACTCCGACTACGGGCTGAGCTCCTCGGTCTGGACCGACGACCTCGCGCGCGGCGAGCGCGTCGCCCGCGAGATCGAGGCCGGGATGAGCTACGTCAACCAGCTCTCGAAATCCGACCCCAGACTGCCGTTCGGCGGGGTCAAGGACTCGGGCTACGGCCGCGAGCTCGGTCGGCACGGGGCCCACGAGTTCGTGAACCGGAAGACCGTCTGGGTGCAGGACGCCGACCCGAACTGAACGGTCGAGAGGAACGAGTAGCGGCGACGGTCGTTCTCGCTGGCGAGTGGCCGACTCGGGGCCGTTCTCCGTGGTGCTGGTTCAGCGCTTTTCGTAGACGTAGAAATCGGCGTGACGGGACTCGTACTCGTTTTCGACCGTCTCGATCAGTTCGAAGTTCGGGAACGCCGCTTCGACGTAGTCGGTGAAACGCCGGTGTCTGACGTGGAGTTCGGGGGTCGTTTCGTCGTGATTGCTCGAGAAGACTATCACGTACCGAGTCGCCGACGCGAACATATCGTGCATCGTCTTCTCGAACGTCTCGTCGTCGACGAGGTGGAAGACGACCTCCAGGGAGAGCACCAGTTCGGCCTCGAACCGTTCTCGCTGCTCGCCGTGGTATTCGCCCGGGTCGTAGTGTGCGAACGTCTTGGTTTCGTCGTCGGCGAACCGTCGCGAACACGCTTCGACGGCGGATTCGGATATTTCGAGCCCGCGATACGCCGGGTACTCCGCGAGTGCTACTTGGTCACCGTCCCCGCAGCCGAATTCGAGAACGGAGTCGATATCGTGTTCGTTGACGAACGCGTTCAGGAAATCCGCTTTGAACCGTCTGTGCCCACCTCGCGAGCCTGGCCCGGAGTCCCGACCATCAGAGTAGCGCTGTTCCCAGTACTGCGTCGAATCGAACAGCCGATAGTAGAGGGGTCGTGTCGGCTCAGTCCGTTCGAAAAGCGACAACAGCCGCATCTTCGCGTAAGTGGTCGTCCGAGCGACGAGTCCGTGCAATCCTTCGTCGAGAGCGATCTCAACACTTCGTCGAGCGAGCGCTGATATGCTCACAGGATTCCTCAGAGAGATTACACTATTAAATCTGGTGATGATCGTGCGAACCGGATCGTTCTCGATGTCCGCCGTGCCCACCGCAGGACCGCAACCGCTACATAGCTCTTCTCCCGGGGATCACGTATGCGCCGCTTCGAGGCCCGGCTCCCGCTCGCCTTCGGGACGCTCGTCGCGCTCGTCGCCACTGCCGGGAGCCTCTACTTCAGCCTCGGCCTCGGTCTCGTCCCCTGCGAACTCTGCTGGTATCAGCGAATCTTGATGTACCCCCTCGTTCTCGTGCTCGGTGTCGCGGCCCTCGAAAACCGGCGGCGGGTCTTCCTCACCGCGCTCCCGTTGTCGGCTCTCGGGACCGTCGTCGCGGCCTACCACTCGTGGCTCCAGGTCAGCGACACTACCGGCACCTGCTCGGTCGGCGGCGGCTGTAGCGCGATCCAGTATCAGATAGTCGGTCTCTCGATTCCGAACCTCTCGCTGATCGCGTTCGTGCTGATCACCGTCATACTGGTCGTCACGGTCCGGAGCCAGTAGTTCGGTTCACTCGGCCGGCGCGTCGGCGGGGTCGACCACCTCGTCCGTCGCGGGATAGACACCCACCTGGTCGCAGAGGTCGGCCATCGGGCACGCGTCGGGGTCGTCGAGACACGCCGGCTTGCGGGCTTTGCAGAACTCCCGCCCGAACTGGATCGTCGCAGTGTGGCCGAACCCACACTTCTCGGCAGGGATCTGGTCTTCGAGGACTTCCCTGACCTTCTCGTGGTCGGCATCGGGCGGTGCGACCCCGAGCCGCCGATAGATCCGATGGACGTGGGTGTCCACGGGGAAGACGCCTGCGCGGCCACCGGAGAAGAGGAGCACGCAGTCGGCGGTCTTGGGACCGACCCCCGAGAAGTCAAGCAGGGTGTCGCGGACCTCGTCGGGTTCCTCGCCCGTAACGTACTCGTCGAATCCCGCCGCGCCGCCGTACTCCTCGACCACACGGCCAGCGATCCGACCCAGTGTTTCGGACTTCTGGTTGTAGAGCCCCGCGGGCTGGATGGTCTCGGCGAGGTCGTCCTGATCCACCTCCGCGAGCGCCACCGCGAGGTCCTCGCTCTCGCCGTAGCGCGCCATCAGCGCGTCGTGGGCCGGCTGGCTTGCTTTGTCGGACGTGTTCTGGCTCAGGATCGTGCGGACGAGACACTCGAAGGCGTCCTGGCCGCCGTAGGTCTTGCGCCAGTAGCGCTCGCCGAGGCGGTCGACGACCTGCTCGGCACGCGTCTCGGCCGTCCGCTCGTCGAACTCGCTCGCGAGTCCGCCACCGTCGGGCCCGCCACTGATGTTCTCGGTGGGCTCCGGGTCCTCGCTCATACTGGGTCGTCGGCTGCGGAACACTACAAAACGTCGTTCGCGGAACGGGTCACCCGGTGGGCGAGCCGAGCCGTCGTCGAACCACGACGAGCAGCACGGTACCGGCGACCGAGAGCGCCCCGAGGAACGCCCAGCTCACGGAGTAGCCCGCATGCTCGACGAGCAGACCGAAGGTCGGCGGTGCGAGGAGGCCGCCGACGTTGATCGCGGTCTGGCCGCCGGCGGTCGCCGCCCCAATGTCGTCGTCGTCGACGATGGTCCCGAGACAGGAGTAGAACACCCCGGTGGATCCGTAGACCGTGAGTCCGAGGCCCGCGAAGACGACGAGCGCTACCGGGAACGAGGGGAGGCCCGTCGCGAGTAGCGCGAACAGGACCACCGCGCCGGCCATCTGGACCAACGCGACGGTGGCCGCCCCGCGCGCGCCGCCGAGGCGGTCGGCGACGCCCCCCGCGCCGATTCGTGCGGCGCTCCCCATGACCTGGGTGAGCGCCAGCACGACGCCGCCGACGAGGGTGGTGTGGCCGAGGTCGTCGACGACGTAGAGCACGATGTAACCGAGCATCGCGAAGATCGACGCCCCCATGAAGAACCCGACGCCGATGAGCACGAGATAGGCCCGATTCGAGCGCAGCACCGAGAAGTCGGGTACCGAGAGGGTCCCCTCGCCGCGGGTCCCGTCGTAGAGCGCGACGAAGCCGACGACGTAGCCGCCCGCGAGCGCGGCGATCACCCAGAAGCCGGCCTGCCACGCGACCACCGCTGCCAGTCCCGTGATGACCAGCGAGGCGATCGCGCTGCCCGCCGTGACCCCGACCTGCTTCAGTCCCATAGCGAAGTTGCCCCGGCCGGCGGGCGCGCTCGCGAGGATCCCCCGGTTCGAGGCGGGCATCGCCGAGGAGTACGCGCCCCCGAGCACCGCACCCGCGACAAGCAGGAGGCCGTAGCTCGGCGCGAGCGAGACCCCAACGGTCGCGACCGCGAGCCCGACCAGCCCGAAGACCATCACACGTTTCTCGCCGTAGCCGTCGACCGCCGCACCGCTCGGCACCAGCGCGACCGTGTAGCCGAGCAGCGCCGCGGTCGTGAACAGCCCGACCTCGGTCGCCGACAGCGAGAAGGCGTCCCTGACGACTCCCGTGGCGGCGAAGATACTATAATAGCAGAGACTCGCCGCCACCTGCCAGCCCGCGACCGTGGCGACCGACGACCAACTTCCCTCCGTCTCGGGTGACATTCGGCGAGTATCGCCTCGGGTGGTGGTCGGTGACAAACACACCTAAACGTGGCGTATCGGCGAAGTATCCACGAAGATCGATCGACCTAGATCGTCGAGGAAGCGGTCGTTTCGGCGGTCACTCGACCCGGAGCGTCGCGGTGAGCGAGCCGCCGTCGGCGAGCGCCGTCACGAGCTCCCGGTCGAGATCGCCGGCCGCCCGGTCCGCACCCACCATCACCGTCCGATCGTCGACGTAGTCGCTGGTCCGACAGACGAGGCTCCGATCGTTCGTACAGTCGAGGTCGGGATGGCCGCGTCCACGGACGGTTCGGGTCAGCCCGTCAACGGCGAGTTCGAGGCTAATGGTCGCGTCGGCGTCGCGGCAGGCGTCGACGAACGCGGGGTCGAAGTCGGCGGGTGTCCGGTCGGCCTCGATCCCGAGGATACAGTCGCCGGCGGGCGTGAGGTAGTCGTCGGCGGTGAGTTCGAGCGTGCTCGCGTGGCGGGCGGTGACGTTTTCGTGGCCGCGTGCGCGGACGATTTCTTCCACGCCGGTCGTCGGCGGGAGCCGCACTTAGGGCTACGTCTTCGCGACGGTCACCGTGACGGCACCGCAGACGCACTCGTAGGCCCGGCGCTCGCCGCCGGCGTCCCGGAAGACCAACGCGGGCTCCGGGTCGAGGTCGCGGCCACACCCCTCGGCCTCGCAGGTCAGCGTGAGTTCTTCGAACATACCGGGAGAACGCCCGCAGGGACTATGAACCGGCGGCAACCTCGGAGTGAAACTGAAAGAAACACACGGAAGGGCTATGCCCGGCGCGCCCACTTCGGTCGACATGAACCTCCGCGAGTGGAGCGCGGCCGCGGTCGACCCGGACGGGCGCGATCCACCGACGCCCGACGAGTGGGTCGCCGTCGAGGGGCCCGAAAGCCCGGCGCGCTTCACCGGTGAGCGAACGGTCGCCTACCGAACCCACTTCGCCGACCCCGGTGGGGAGCGCGCCGAACTCCGCCTCGGTGGGCTCTACGCCCACGCGCGCGTCTGGCTCAACGGCGAGTTCCTCGGGGAGCACGACGCTTACTTCACACCGTTCAGCGCCGTCGTCGACCCGGCGGACGAGAACGAACTCGTCGTGGTCTGTCGGGCGTCCGACGACCGCTTCGGCGGTGTCTTCGAGACGGATCGCCTCCCGCCGCGGGACCGCGTCCCGGGGATCCGGTGGGACGCCACCGTCGAACCCGTCCCCGAGATCGCGCTCACCGACCTCACGGTTCGACCGGCCGAGGGCGACGAGACGGGGATCAACGCTATCGTCACCGTCGACGCCGGGACGGAGCTCTCGGGCCGGGTCCGGCTCACGCTCCACCCCGCGGACGGCGAGGCCACGAGCGCGATGACCTCCGTCGGGGTCGCGGCGGAGGCGGGTGGGCGCGTCACCGTGCAGGGGCGGCTCTCGGTTCGCGACCCCGACCGGTGGTGGCCGCGCGGGTTCGGCTCGCAACGGCGCTATACGGTGCGGGCCGCCCTCGGCGACCACGAACGCACCGCGACGACCGGCTTTCGGACCGTCGAGTACGGCTCCGACGGGTTGGTCGTCAACGGAACCCGGATCCCGGTTCGCGGCCGGGTCGTGCTTCCGACGACCGACCCCGAGGACGCGGTCGAGGCCGTCGAACACGCGGCCGAGACGAACGCGACCCTCGTCCGATGGTACGGCCACGTCCCGCCCGAGTCGGCCTACGACGCCGCCGACGAGGCGGGCGTGCTCCTCGTGCAGGACCTGCCGATGAGTCCGGGCGCGCTCGACGCCGAACGCGCCCGGTCGCTTGCACGCCGGCTCTCGGGGGCCTACGGCCACCACGCGAGCCTCACGTGTTTCGGGGTCCACGACGACGCCTACGAGTTCGAGACGGCCACCGACCGGGGTTCGTGGCGGGTGCTTCGCGCGGTGGGTGGGCGCGAGCACGCGGCGACCGCGACGGCGGCCGCGGGTGCGCTGCCGGGTTCCATCCCCGCGCTCGCCGTTCCCGGCCTCGATGCCGGTGTCGAGGACGGGACCGAGTGCTGGGTGGTCGACGGCTACACGGGGGCGGCCGGCGACCTCGACCCGGGCACCCACACCCGCTACGCGGTGGCCGGAACCGACGCGGCGGCGGCGACGAACGCGGAACGGACGGTCGCGGCGCTCCGCCGGTCGGGGATACCGTTCCTCACCGTATTCGCGCCGCCGAACGCCGCGTCGGTCGACGCCACGCTCGCGACCGGGTTCGAGCCGGTGACCGTGTTCCTCGACGACCCGACCGGACCCGAACCCGCGGTCGTGGTGAGCAACGACACCGCCGACCCCGTCGCGGGCGAGGTCGAGTGGGAAGCGGGTGAGCGGTCGGGAACGGTCGCGGTCGACCTCGGACCCGCCGCGCGGGCGACGGTCGGGACGGTCGACCCGCCCGCGGAGGCCGATAGCGTCGACCTCGTGCTCTCGGTCGGGGAGCGGACGGTCGAAACCAGCTATCCCCGGTAGACCGGGCCGAGAGACCGTGTGACGACCTCTCACCATCGCAACGTTTAAAGTGGTTCTGCCACTATGCGCAGATGCCAGAAGCCGCCGGCATCACTGTGGTATCGCAAACGAATGATACGGGCCTCTCCTCCGAGCAGTCAGCGACCGACGAGGAGCGGCGACCATCCGGCGCGACTGGGATCGCAACCGAACCATGGCAAGCACAATAGACCAATCAGCGAACGTCGAACTCACCGATAACGACCTCGAAAGCGACTCGAAAGGCAAGCTCATCAAGCTCGCCGGCAAGCTCCGCGACCGCCGGAACGAGCTGAACCAGGCGGCCTCCGAGCGCGCCTCGCGACGCGACGAGCTCAACGCGAAGACGCGAGAGCAGGTCGATCTCGCACAGGAGCACCGCGAGAAACGCGACGAGCTGAACGAGAAGGTCCAAGAACACAAACAGCAACGAAACGAGCTCAACGCGAAGGCCAACGAGCTCTTCGACGAGGTCGACGACATGAAGGGCGACCTCGACCTCGACGAGGGCAAGGACCTCGACACGCTCGAATCCGAGATCGAGGACCTCGAGTTCCGCCAGCAGACCGAGGTCCTCTCGGCCGAGGACGAGCGCGAGCTCATCGAGAAGATCGAGGACAAGCGCGAGCAGTATCGCAAGCGCCAGGACGCCCTCGAGGACACCGAGGGGCTCGAAGAGGTCAAGGCCGAAGCCGAGGAGGTCCGCGCCGAAGCCTCCGAGCACCACGAGAAGGTCACCGAGCTCGCCGACGAGGCCCAGGAGCACCACAACGAGATGATTTCGGCCTACCGCGAGGCCGACGACGTCCGCGACGACGCCGACGAGTGGCACGAGAAGTTCGTCGAGGCCCAGGAGGCCGCCGACCGCCACCACGAGGACTTCGTCCGGGTCCAGAAGCGCCTCCGCGAGATGGACAAGGAGGAAGAACAGGAGCGCAAGTCCGAGCGCGACGAGCGCCGCGAGGCCGCCGAGGAGGAGGCCGACGAGATCTACCAGCAGTTCCTCGACGGCGAGACCCTCGACACCGAGGACCTGATGAAGCTCCAGAAGGCCGGCAAGCTCTAAACCGCAAGCGACATCGTTCCGGCAGCGCTCCGCGAGCGAACCCTTAATCCGCGTTCCGCACCGAGAGCGCCCATGCCGACCAACGCAGACAGACTCGCGGGTGCGGTCGTCGGAGCGACGGCGGGGGCGAGCCTCTGGGGTACCGTCAAACGATTCCGAGCTCAGGCGACGAACGGCTACAACGTCGCCGAGGTCGCCGTCGAAGGGCCGATCACGCGCGACGGGAGCCGCGTCCCGGGCGCGGGTCGGGGGTCGATACCCGCCGACAAGGTCGTCGAACAGATCGAGGACGCCGACGACGACCCGAACGTCGAGGCACTGATCGTGAAGCTCAACACCCCCGGCGGGGAGGTGCTCCCGAGCGAGGACATCCGGATCGCGGCCGAGCGCTTCGACGGGCCGACCGTCGCCTACGCGACCGACACCTGCGCGAGCGGCGGCTACTGGATCGCGAGCGGCTGTGACGAGCTCTGGGCGCGTGAGGCGAGCATCGTCGGCTCCATCGGCGTCCGCGGCTCCCAAGTCAACGCCAAGGGGTTGGCCGACAAGCTCGGGCTCGACTACCGCCCGATGACGGCGGGCGAGTTCAAGGACGCGGGCTACCCGCTGAAGGAGCCGGAAGCCGAGGACGAGGCCTACCTCCAGGGGATCGTCGACGACTACTACGAGACCTTCGTCGAGCGGGTGGCGGCGGGCCGCGACCTCGACGAGGCCACCATCAGGGAGACCGAGGCGCGCGTCTACCTTGGGACCGACGCGGCCGAGAACGGGCTGGTCGACGAACTCGGCACCCGCGAAGACGTCGAGGACCGACTGGAAGACCGCCTCGGCCACGAGGTCGAGGTCGAGGAGTTCGAGCCCGAACGCAGTCTGATGGAGCGCCTCCGGAACAGCTCCCAGGGGATGGCCTACGCGGTCGGCGCGGGCGCGGCGAGCGCGTTCGACGTCGACGAGGAGTTCCAGCTCCGACTGTAAGACCGAACGGCGGCCATGACGAGCGTTTTTATTCCATCGTGGCGTGCATCGGGACGTGAGTACGCTCGTGGTCTGTCTCGACCGCGGCGAGACCGTCGCGGCGGTCGCCGACGAGGTGCCGGTGGTCGGCGAGCGCGCGGTCCGGTCGCTCGTGACCGAGGCCGGCCTACACGATCCGGAGAGCAGCCGGACCAACTGTTTCCTCGAAGGGTTGCGGGTGGCGCGCGACCTCCGGGAGACGGGCGAGGACCCGGTGGTCGCGGTGGTCTCGGGGGCCGACGACTCGGTCGACGCCGACCGGGCGGTCGCCCGCCAGGTCGACGAACTCCTCGCGGCCCACGACATCGACTCGTCGGTCGTGGTGACCGACAGCGCCGACGAGGGCCTGGTCCACGTCGTCGAGAGCCGGGTTCGCGTCGACGGCGTCTCGCGGGTCGTCGTCCGCCAGTCGCGCGACCTCGAATCCACCTACCACTACCTCAAGCAGTTCCTCGACGACGAGGAGCTCCGGCAGACGGTGCTCGTGCCGATCGGGATCGCGTTGCTCGTGGCCCCGGTGCTGGTGGTGCTCGCCCGGAGCGCGGCGGTCGCGGTCGCGGTCGTCGCCGCCGTCACCGGGCTGTTCTTGCTCTATAAGGGCTTCGGGGTCGACGACGCGTTCGGCGCGATCGCCCGCGGGCTCCGCGGCGGGTTCTACACCGGTCGGGTGTCGGTGGTGACGGGTGTCATCGCCGTGGGGCTCGCGCTCGTCGGGGTCGTCGCGGGCGGGATCAACGCCTCGCCGCTCGCGCGAACCGCCAGCCCGCTCGTCACGGTCATGGCCTTCCTGTTCGCGAGCGTGCCGTGGCTCGCGACCGCGGCGCTGACCGCGAGCATCGGCCTCGCCGCCGACGAGTGGCTCGCCAACGACCGCGTTCGGACCTCGGCGCTTAACCTGCCGTTCGTCGCGGTCGCCGTCGCACTCGTCGTCCGTGGCTTCGCGGCCTACTTCCTCGAACGCGCCGGCGTGACCGCCCCGCTCCAGGTGCCGGCGCTCTCGCTCGGGGTGATCTCGGTTCGGGGCTTCGCGGTCACCGCCGACACCCGACTCCTCGGGTTCGTGCTCGCCGGGGTGCTGGTCACGTTCGTCGGCGTCGGCGTCGCCGCCCGCATCGGCACCGGGATCGCCGACGAGCCGAGCGAACAGCCCGAGTGACGGGGTCGCCGGACGACGGCCGTGCGGCTACGGGGTGTGGCGAGGAAGAGATAGTGGTCGGCCTGACTCAGAGCAGGTCGTCGAAATCGTCGTGGACGTCGATGTCGACCCCCGCGTCGGTGATCTCGGAGATGATGATGCCGTTACCGCTCGCGGTGTCGCGCTCGACGGCGCTCTTGACGGCGTCGGTGGCGACGGTCTTGGCCTCCTCGTTCGAGAGGCCCTCCTCGAAGCGCTGTTCGAGCACACCGTAGGCGAACGGGGAGCCCGAGCCGGTCGCGTTGTAGGGCTCTTCCATGATACTGCCCGCGGGGTCGATGCTGTAGATGTGGCTGCCCTCGTCGTCGACGCCACCGAGGATGGGGTGGACGATGTAGAACGCGCCGCTCCGGAGGAAGTTGGAGGTCAGCGTGGCGAGCGCCTTGATCGACATCTCCTCGCCGCGGCGGGCCTCGTAGAGGCGGACCTCGGCCTGGAGGTTGTTGATCAGCGCCTGGGCCGCGCTCACGGCCCCGGAGATGGTGAGCGCGCCGCGGGGGTGGATCTCCGCGATCTTCTCGGCGCGCTTGCTCGCGACGAGGTTGCCCGCGCTCGCGCGGCGGTCGGTGGCGAGCACGACGCCGTCGGTCGTGGTGAGGCCCACGGTCGTGGTACCGGTCTTGGTGATCTGCTCGTCCGACATGTCGTGCGTCGGCAGGTCGCCGAGTTCCGGACCGTAGAGACCCTCCGTCTCCGCCTGTCCCGGCCGGCCGAGATCCGGGCTGTTCGGGAAGTCTTGCATACCACCGTTACCGGCCCGACGCTTAAAAGACCAGTCCTTCCGTGCGTCACTCGAAACCACAAGGTTCGACCCTCTACACAACGACGACCAGCTATGACTGACTACCTCGTTGCGATGGAGGCCGCGTGGCTGGTTCGCGACGTCGACAACATCGACGACGCGATCGGCGTCGCGGTGAGCGAAGCGGGCAAACGACTCAACGACCAGGACAAGTCCTACGTCGAGGTCAACGTCGGCGCGACGGGCTGTCCGGCCTGTGGCGAGCCGTTCGACTCGGCCTACGTCGCCGCCGGCACGGCACTCGTGGGACTGGTCCTCGAGATCGACGTGTTCAACGCCGACGGCCAACAGCACGCCGAGCGGATCGCCAAGAGCGAGGTCGGCGGCGCGCTCCGGGACGTCCCGCTCTCGGTGGTCGAGACCGTCGAACTCGATGGGGACGAGGAGCAGGCCGCGAGCTAGGTGAACAGGAAGACAACGATACTCACCGCGAGCAGCGCGACGGCGAACGCACCCGCGAGCGCGCTCCCCATCCCGAGCATCGCGTTGGCGTGGCTCGCGAGGGTCTCGGTTCTGTCGTTGCCGAACACGGTGACGCGGGCGCGTTCGGTCGCCATCCCCGCCTCGACCGGCTCGCGGTCGGCGAGGGCCTCCTCGACGAGCGACGCGACGAGCGCGATGAGCTCATCGTGTGGGATGGCCCCGCCGACCTGATTCGCCGACTCGACGGTGTTGACGACGTGGGTGTCGGTCGTCATCACCTCCGCCGGGTCCGCGTCGATGTGGTCGAGGATCGCCTCCCGGAGCCCCGGTTCCATGTTGTTGCCGTCGATCAGTACGGAGACCCCGGTCTCGCCCGCGACCGTGAACGCCGCGACCCGGACCCCGAGCGGGCCGATACCCTCGCTCGCCGTCCACGGCGTCTCGTCCCACGCCACCCCGAGTTCGAGCCGACCGTGCGGCGCGTTCGCGAGCGCCGCCGAGACCTCGCCGACGCCCTCGATGAGGTCGAACGAACGCTGGCTGCCGGGGACCACGTGGCCGAGGTCGTCGCCCGCGAGCCCGTCGTTCGCGTTGTGGGCGTCGACCACCATCGCGTCGACGCCGTGGGACCGCGCCTCGGCGACCGCCGACAGCCCCACCGAGTAGTCGATGTCGTCGGCGAGCCCCGGCGCGTAGGTCGCGACCACCATCGCACCGTCGCCCATCGCCTGCCCCGTGACGGTAGCCTCGCCGACGCGGCGTCGGACCGGCGGTGTCCCCGTTTTCGAGTACTCGATCCGGTCGTGGGCACGCGAGACCGCGTCGAGGAGGGTGTCGACCTCGCGCTCGGAGACGAGGTTGAAGTCGTGACCCGCGGTCGCGTGGGGCGGGAAGCCGAGCCCGTCGGCGCTCCTGGCGACGCGCTTCGGGAGGTTGCCGCCGCCGATCTCGCCCATCGGGCCCGGGTGGATCATGGGAAGTACGAACCGCGCCTTCTCGGAGCCGTCGGGACGGCGGGCCGAGAGCACACTCACCGGCACCACCGCCTCCTCGCCGAGCGCCGCGAAGAACTCCTCGAGTTCGTCGGAGCCCTCCGCGATGTGGCCGACGAACCCCCGACCGAAGTCGAGGACGCTCACGCCGAGGCTCCGTCGCCACGGCCGGTCGATGACGCGGACGAACACCACGACGGCGAGTGCGTAGAGCGCACAGAGCAGCGCGAGCACGGCGAAGTCGAGCGGTTTGACCGCCCCGAGTTCGGCGGGGCCGCGGCTCGGCCGCGAGAGGAAGGACTGAACGAGCGGGCCACCGACCTCGACGTAGCGCGCGGTGCCGCTGTAGACGAAGACGAGGAACGCCGCCGTCGCGGTCTGGATCCCCGCCGGGATCGCCGTGACGACGAGCGACTTCCGCGAGACCGCGAGCAGGACCGCCAATCGAATGCCGCCGACCGCAGCCAGCCCGACGGTGAGCGCGTCGAAGACGAACCGCTGGCCGAGCGGCGTGAGGACGGCGATCGTCCCCGCGACCACGAGGACCGCGACCAGGAAGACCTCACAGACCAGCGCGAGCAGGGAGGCGCGGTTCGGCGTGAGCTGGCCGCCGAGCCGTCGGTCTATCGGGGGGGTGGCGACCGCCGCGACGACCGTCGGCACGCCGATGAAGAAGACACCCTGCCAGGCGTCCTCGAGAACGAACTGCGAGTCGAACGCCGCCGCACCCGCGAGCGCCGCGACCACGAGGGCGAAGCCGAGGCTCGCGTACCACTTCGGGGCGCGAAAGATGAACCGCGAGAGCGCCGCGAGGTCGCCCTGGGTCTCGGTCATTCGGGAGAACCACCCAGTGGCGGCTAAATCCCTCTTTCGGTGGCGTCACAGACCGCCCGAAAGTTCTCGAACACCGCCTCACCCTCCTCGGTGTGGGCCACCTCGGGGTGCCACTGGACGCCGAAGAGGTCCTCGCTGGTGTCGCTCATCGACTCGATCCCGCAGATGTCGCTCTTCCCCGTTCGTTCGAAGCCCGGCGGGAGTTCGACCACCTGGTCGGCGTGGCTCGCCCACACCCGTGTCTCGGGCGCGAGCGAACCGACCAGCGGGTCCTCCGGACTGTCGATCTCGACGGTGACGTCGGCGTACCCCCCATATTCGCCGGGTTCGACGCGACCGCCGCGCTCGACCGCCATCATCTGCATCCCGAGACAGATCCCCAACACTGGGATCCCCATGTCGAGGTACTCGTCACACCGCCCGCCCGCGTCGGGGTCGTCGGCCGAGTCGGGACCGCCGGAGAGCACGATCCCGTCGGCCTCGATCTCCTCGGGGGGCGTTGTGTTGTCGACGATCTCGGTCTCGACGCCGATGTCGCGGAGCGCCCGGCCTTCGAGGTGGGTGAACTGGCCGTGGTTGTCGACGACGACGATCCGGGTCATGCCTTGAGGCTGGCGACGCGCCGGCTAAAATCCCCCGAAACGTGTGCGGCTCCGTCACGTCTCGTCACCCGAGGACTCGCGGCGCTCGGCGGCCGAGGCGAACCCGAACTCCGCCTGTTCCTGGCTTCGGCGGCCCTCGCGGGCGGCGAGCGCCTCGGGATCGGGAGTGGCGTCGTCGTCGATCCGCGCCCACGACGAGTGGATCTTGGCGTGACACCACCGGCAGAGATAGACCGTGATCTCGTGGCTCACCTCGCGCGAGTCGTCGTCGGCGTAGGAGAGGTGGTGTTCTTCGAGCAGCGGGCGATCCGTACTATGTGCCATCCGGCGCTCGTCGAGGCCACACCGGACACACTCGCGCGAGCGGTTTCGGGCGCGGAACTGCAGGCAGTCCCGCCAATCCCAGTCGGGGCCCGCCTCCGTCACGACCGGACAGGCGAAGTCGTCGGCCTCGCGCTCGCGGGCGAACCCGGGGTCGTGGGAGCCGTGTTCGAGCGCGTATCGACACCGGCCGTCGTCGGTCAGGTGGTCACACCGCTCGACGAACGCGTACGGGTCGGCGACGCCGACCGACGTGCCGGCGGGCGTCTTCTCCATAGCGAACGGCGGCCGCGAATCGGTTTGAACGTTCCGTCGGGTTCGGTTCGGCCCTCAGTCGTCGGTCGTCGAACTCGTGGTGCGTTGGTGGGGGGCCTGGTCGTCGGCGGCGAGGTTGCGGTCGCGCCACGTCCCGCGGCGGAACCAGAGGTACGAGGCGAGCGCGCCGAGGACGTTCGAGACCGGGAAGGAGAGCCAGAGCCCGCTCACGCCGAGGAGGCCCGCGCCGAACCAGGCGACCGGGAGCCGGATCAGTCCGAGGGTACCGACCGCGATGACCGCGGCGACCATCGTCAGCCCCGCACCGCGGAAGCCGCCGGTGTAGACCCGCATGATCCCGATGAAGCCGAACGTCGGCGCGGCGTAGCGGATGAACGTCGCGCTGGTCGCCACGACGGCGGGATCGGTCGTGAACACCGCGGCGATCGGCCGGGCGAAGAGCCACGCGACGACGCCCACGGCCGAGAGGATCACGAACAGCACCGCCGCGGCGACGTGGTTCGTTCGGTCCGCGCGGTCGGCCTTCCCGGCCCCGATGTTCTGGCCGGTCATGGTCTCGACGCCCTGTGAGAGCGCGATCGCCGGGAGGAACACGACCGAGAAGATGCGGGTGCCGATCCCGTAGGAGGCGACCACCGTGGTCGAGAAGGAGGCCACGACCACCAGCAGGAGGTTGATCGAGACCGCCCGAACGGTCCCCTCGACCGAGGCCGGTACGCCAAGCGCGAGCATCTTCCGGGCGTAGTCGAGGTCCGGCACCATCTGGGAGAGCCGGATCCGCACGCCCTGATCCCCACGAAACATGATCCAGAGCCCGATCACGAACGCGATGGCGCGCGAACCGATCGTGGCGACCGCCGCGCCCTGGATACCGCTCCCCGCGTAGCCGGTCGCGGCGTAGAGGCTGGCTTCGAGCCCGCCGAGCCCGAAGAAGCCGAACAGCGGGTTCGACTCGAAGCCGAAGATCAGGAACGGGTCGAGCACGATGTTGATCACGACCGAGACGAACATCACGACCATCGGCGTCACCGTGTCGCCGTAGCCACGCATCAGCGAGATGAACATCGCGAAGCCGAAGACGAAGACGAGGCCGACCATGAACACCCGCATGTAGCCCGCCGCGAGCGGGGCGATCGCGTCGTTCGCGCCCAGGAGGTCGACGAGCACGTCAACGGAGAAGTAGCCGACTACACCGAGGACCAACGAGACGAGTATCGAGAAGGCGATCGTCTGCGAGGCGGCGTACTCGGCGCGGCGCTCCTTGCCCGCACCGACGTACTGCGCCACCAGCACGCTGCCCGCGACCGAGAGCCCGATCGCGAGCGAGATCACGAGGAAGACCATCGGGAACGCGAAGCTGATCGCCGCGAGCGCGTTCGTGTTGTACTGGCCGAGCCAGAAGGTGTCCGCGAGGTTGTAGGCGGTCTGGAAGAGGTTGGTGATGACGATCGGCAGCGCGAGATAGAACAGCGGTCGGCCGATGCCACCGGACGTCAGGTCGAACTCGTCACGGGTCTTGAACAGTCCCCGCAGGCTGCCCCTGCGGCTCACTCCGCGAAGCCTCCCGGACGGGACCGTAACCGGACCTCATCGTCCGACGGGCGGTCGTGGTTCGTGGTCGATTCGGTCCGCCGCCCGCCGTTCCTCGTCGGAACCGATGCGAGCGATGTCTGGGTGTAGGTGAGTTCGTGATTCATCGTGTTCGTTCGATACTGACTGTACAGTCAGTGGTTGGCGTGAGTAGCCGTCCAGTAGCTTAAACGCTTTCGGCATCACGGTTCGGACCGAGCGACGGCGGAAGTCCGTCGGCGGTCGGGCCGCCGTCCGGAAGCTTAAATCCGATCCCGTCGTACCCGACGACGAATGGCTGGTCCGGTCCCCGAACTCACGACGCGCGCGACGGCGTGTGCGGAGGCGCTCCGCACGGCGGAGTCGGTCCTCCTCGCCTCCCACATCGACGCCGACGGTCTCACGAGCGCCGCGGTGGCGACGACGGCGCTCTCGCGCGCCGGGATCGACCACGAGGTAGTGTTCGAGAAACAGCTCGACGCCGACGCGATAGCGGGGATGGCGGCACGGGAGTTCGAGACGGTCCTGTTCACCGACTTCGGGAGCGGCCAGCTCGACGTCATCACGGAACACGAAGCCGACGGCGATTTCACGCCCGTGGTCGCCGACCACCACCGACCAGCCGAGGCGGAGACCGAGTTTCACCTGAACCCGCTGCTGTTCGACCTCGACGGCTCCACCGAGATCTCGGGAGCCGGCACGACCTACGTCCTCGCGCGGGCGCTCGGCGAAACACAGGGTGACGAGATGGGGGCGGACAACCGCGACCTCGCGGCCCTCGCCGTGGTCGGCGCGGTCGGCGACATGCAGAACTCGACGGGGGAACTCGTCGGCGCGAACCGCGGCATCGTCGCGGAGGGCGTCGCGGCGGGCGTGCTCGAAGAGACCACCGACCTCACGCTCTACGGCAAGCAGACCCGTCCGCTCCCGAAACTCCTCGAATACGCGAACGACGTGCGGATCCCGGGGATCTCGGGGAGCCAGCGCGGCGCGACCGCGTTCCTCTCGGAGCTCGAGATCGATCTCGAAGGGGAGAACGGCTGGCGGCGGTGGGTCGACCTCAGTAGTGAGGAGCGCCAGCGGGTGGCGAGCGGACTGCTCCAGCGTGCGGTCGCCCGCGGGGTGCCCGCCGACCGGATCGACGACCTCGTCGGGACGACCTACCTCCTCACGGACGAACCCGCGGGCAGCCAGCTCCGGGACGCGAGTGAGTTCTCGACCCTCCTCAACGCCACCGCGCGCTACGAGCGTGCCGACGTCGGTCTCGCGGTCTGCTGTGGCGACCGCGACGAGGCGCTGGCGGAGGCCGAGACGCTGCTCTCGAACCACCGCCGGAACCTCGCGACCGGTATCGACTGGGTGAAACGCGAGGGCGTGACCCAGGCCGACCACCTCCAGTGGTTCGACGCGGGCGACACCATTCGAGATACCATCGTCGGCATCGTCGCCGGGATGGCGATGGGCACCGACGGGGTTCGTGGCGATCGACCCGTGATCGCGTTCGCGACGAAGAACGAGACCGAAACGAAGGTCTCGGCCCGCGGCACCCACAGATTAGTCCGGTCCGGGCTCGACCTCTCGGCGGTGGTGGGCGAGGCCGCGCGGGCGCTCGACGGCGACGGCGGTGGCCACGACGTCGCTGCGGGGGCCACGATCCCAACCGACTCGAAGGCGGCGTTCGTCGAGCGCGCCGACGCGCTCGTCGCCGAGCAGTTGGCGTGAGGCGGAGGTACTATCGGGAGATTTCTTCGTATGCGGGCGCGTCGAGGTCGAGCAGCGTCCAGAGGGTGATCTTCGCCTCCACGAGGTCGCGGGTCTCGATGAGGTCGTCCTCGTCGAACGCCTCGACGACCCGCCGGCTCTCGGCGATCATCTCGGCGTCCGCCTCGGTGTGGTCGGGTTCGTCGCGAACGTCGTTCAACAGCGCCTCGAAGTCCTCGCGGATGTCGAAGGAGGCGTAGGCGACGTTACACCGCGAGAGCGGGTTCTGGTCGAGGTCCACGACGAGGTCCCGCACGAGCGCCCAGTCGTTCGCACAGAAGTGGATCGAGACCTCGCCCACGATGTCGCGCCACGCGATCGACCCGGCGTGCTTCATCTCCCGCACCGCTCGCGGCGGGAGGTCGAGCCGGGACGTGGTCTCGGGGTTCGCACAGAGACAGCACGGCTGTTCGGTCTTGCCGGTGTACACGTTCTGACTACGTGTCGAACCCGCATGGAGCTGTTCGTTGCGGCAGCCGTCGTGGCCCGAAGGGAATCGCTTAACAGCGCGCACGGGACAGGAGGGGTATGAACGACGCCGAGCGCGCGGACCTCGTACGGCGCAACACCGCCGAGGTCGTCACCGACGACGAACTCGACGAACTCCTGGGCGACGATCCGACCGTGTACATCGGCTACGCGCCCACCGGCGAGATGCACATCGGCCACTTCACCACGATCCGAAAGCTCGCCGACTTCCTGCAGGCGGGGCTCGAGGTCAAGGTCCTGATCGCGGACCTCCACGCCCACCTCGACGACGAGAAGAGCCCGTTCGACCTGCTCGACGCGCGCGCGACCTACTACCGCGAGGCCATCGAGGCGATGGTCGAGGCGGCGGGGGCCGACCCCGAGGAGATCGAGTTCTCGCAGGGCCGCGACTTCGAACTCGACCCCGACTACTCGCTCGACCTGCTCAGAACCGCCGCCGACACCACAATCTCCCGCGTCCAGCGCGCCGGCAGCGAGGTCGTCCGCCAGTCGGACAACCCCAAACTCGGTGGCTTGATCTACCCACTGATGCAGACCCTCGACATCGAGGCGCTCGACGCCGACATCGCGTACGGGGGGATCGACCAGCGTGGGATCTACATGCTGAGCCGCGAGCTGTTCGCCGACCGCGGCGAGACCCCTCCTGTGTGCGTGTTCGCGCCGCTGCTCTCGGGGCTCGCGGGCGGGAAGATGAGTGCCTCCGACGCGAGTTCGAAGGTGAACCTCTCCGACGATTCCAGCACTGTGGCCGAGAAGCTTCAGGGTGCCTACTGCCCGCAGGGCGAGGTCACGGGCAACGGCGTGCTCGAATACCTCGAGTACCTCGTCTTCCCGGTGCTCGACGAGCGTGGCGAGTCGTTCGTCGTCGAACGACCCGCGGAGTACGGCGGCGACCTGACCTACGAGACGTACGACGACCTCGAAGCCGACTTCGTGAGCGAGGAGCTCCACCCACAGGACCTCAAGAACGCCGCCGCGGAAGCCATCTCGTCGGTGATCGCGCCGGTACGTGAGCGGTTCGAGGCGGAGCCGGAGCTGCTCGCGAACGCGTACCCGGACGAACACGGCAACTGAAGACCGTCGAAGGTGAAGCGAATCCGGACGGCGGTCGGACGCGGTTCGCTGCGCTCGGGTGGACAGCGGGCGTGACGGGATTCGAACCCGCGGTCTAGAGGTTAGGAACCTCTCGCCCTCTCCGCTAGGCCACACGCCCCCGACGGAAACTGTGGGCGCGAGGTGAAAAACCGTACCGTTCCGTTACTGGTTGCTCTCGACTTCGGTGTTGCGCTCGTTGACCTCGGGTGGGTCGTAATCGACGTCGTTGTCCTGCGAGGCGGCGTCGGTCGAGTCGCCGGCCGCACCCGAGTCGGCGTCGACGTTACTGGTCTGCATCTCCTCGAGTTCGTCCTCGACTTCGTTTCGGCCCTTGTCGAACTCACCACGGGCCTGTCCAAGCGCGCCGGCGAGTTCTGGGATCTTGTTCGCACCGAACAGGAGGACGATGATCACGAGAACGATCAACACCTCCGGTCCACCCGGGATACCGGGGATCTGGAGCAGCGATAGTCCAACCATTGTGTCTCCAGCTTACGATGTGTGAGTTATAGGCTTTTTGCTCAGCGAGCAGAAGCGTCTTCGTTACGGCGAACGACCCGCAGACGATGCTTTCCGAGAACGACACGGCCCCCGAGTTCACCGCCCCACTCGCGAACGGCGACGTCGGCGAGCGGTTTACGCTCACCGACCGCCTCGACGAGGCTCCGCTGGTGCTCGCGTTCATCCCCGGCGCGTTCTCGTCGGTCTGTACCGGCGAGATGAACACCTTCCAGGAACGACGCGACGGCTTCGAGGACGCGGGCGCGACGGTCTACGGTGTGAGCGTCGACTCACCGTTCGCGCTCAACGCCTTCCGCGAGGCGGAAGGGCTCGACTTCGACTTCATCAGCGACCCGAACCACGAGGTCGTCGAGGCCTACGACGCCACGATGGGCTTCGAGGACCTCGGGATCGACGAAGTAGCCCAGCGCGCGGTGTTCGTCGTCGACGGCGAGCGGACGGTGGCCTACGCGTGGACGAGCGAGAACCCGGGCGTCGAGCCGGACTACGACGCGATCGAGGACGCCGTGCGCGACGCGTAGGAACCAGAATCGGTTTTCCCACGCGGACCCAACCCCATCCCATGAGTGACGACGCGGATCCCGGCGCGAACGGCCGGGTCTACGACCCCGAGGCCGACCACGCCTTCCCCGACGAACGCCTGAATCGGGTGCTCGACGTCATCGAATCCGACGAGGAGATCCAAGCCTACCTCGACGCCCAGAACGTCAACCCGGTGGCGAGAAAGCGCTACAACGACCACGGTTCCCAGCACATCTCGATCGTCAGGAACCGCGCGCTCTGTCTCTACGACCTCCTCAAGGCCGGCAACGTGGCCTTCAACGGTGCGGCCGACCAAGGACTCGACGAGGCCGACGAGTCCGTCATCATCGCGCTCGCCGCCACGCTCCACGACATCGGCCACGTCGTCCACCGGACCGACCACCCCTACTACTCGATCCCGCTCGCCGCCGACCTCCTCGACCGCCTCCTCCCCGAGTTCGAGTGGTACGACGTCGGCGAGCGCGTCCGGATGAAGGGCGAGGTGCTCCACGCCATCGTCGCCCACGACACCAGCGAGACGCCGCTGACGCTCGAAGCCGGGATCGTGCGGGTCTCGGACGCCCTCGACATGGAACACGGCCGGTCGCGACGCCCCTACGAGGAGGGTGGCCGCGGCATCAACACCGTTTCCAGCCAGGCCATCCGGAAGGTCTCGCTCCAGAAAGGCGACGGTGTTCCCGTTCTGGTCGAGATCGAGATGACCGACGCCGCCGGCGTCTACCAGGTCGACACCCTCCTGAAGTCCAAACTCGACGCGTCGGGGCTCGAGGACGACGTCCGTATCGTCGCGGTCACCACCCGCGACCCGGAGGAACGCCTCGTCGAGCGCGTCGAGCTCTAAGCAACCACTTTTTTAGACGGGGGAATCGCTCGCCTTCGGCTCGCTCAACCCCCGTCCAAAAACCTGGACTAAAAAGGGCTGCTCGCGCCTCTGGCGCTCGCAGTACAACCACTACCCACAGCCGCACAGCACCGCAACCGCACCGCCTCCGCCGAAGCCCTCGCGCCTGCGGCGCTCGCCCTTCATCCGCCAGGAGAGCACAGCTCTCCTGAGCCTCGGTTCGCGCCTGCGGCGCTCACCGAGACGCCAGGCCCAAACCGAACCCGCGCCACAACCGCCGGACGGCAGCTGCACCGCTGACCGCACCCGCGGCGGCATCCGCACCGCCGCCGCAAGCGGCGGCTCACCGCTCGCGAACCACCACGAACTCCGCGAGGTCTCGGAGGTATTCGGCGGCCCGCTCGTCGGCCACGTCGACCGACTCCAGCGCCGAGAGCGCCCCGTCCGCCGTCTCGCGCGCCAACGCGTTGGCCTCCTCGGGCGTGAGGTCGGTGACTTCCACGAGGGATGGCCGGTCCATCGCGCTGTCCTGGCCCGTTGGTTTCCCGAGGTCGTCGGCGTCGGCGGTGGCGTCGAGCACGTCGTCACGGATCTGGAAGGCCACCCCGACGCCCTCGGCGTACTCGCCGAAGGCCTCGACGGTGCGGGCGTCGGCGTCGGCGGCGATCGCCCCGAGCTCGGCGGCGGCCCGGAACAACGCTCCCGTCTTCCGGCGGGCGAGCGCGAGGTACTCCTCCTCGTTCGTGGGCCGGGCGACGAGCTCGGTGGCTTCGCCCTCGCCGAGCTCGACCATCGCCTCGCTCACGACCTCCGTCGCGCGCTCGTCGTCGAGGAACAGCGCGAACGCCTCGCCGAGCAACCCGTCGGAGGTGATCAGCGCCGGACCGTAGCCGAAGGCGGCCCACGCGCTGTCGGTCCCGCGCCGCACGGCGGAGTCGTCGATGATGTCGTCGACCACCAACGAGGCGTTGTGGACGAGTTCGATCCCCACGGCGAAGTCCACCGCGTCGGCCGCCTCGCCACCGGCCGTCTCACAGGAGAGCACGGTGACGGTCGGCCGAACCCGTTTGCCGTCAGAGAGCGCGACGTGAGCGATCCGCTCGCTCAGCTCGTCCGGGTCGACCACCTCGCACACCGCTTCGAGGCGCTCCTCGACCATCCCTCGGCGGTGTTCGAGGTACTCCATCGCCATAGCTGGGGTACGAACGGCGCGTGAAAGTAGGTGACGGTCCCGGATTCGACGACCGAACTCGATGGACCCGTTGCGCCGAAGGCTTAAATCCGAAGCGGAGGGTAGAGCTACCGAGATGTCCCAGCGAACCGCCCACATCGTCCGCGACGACGACGTGATGGGTGGTGAACCCCGAATCGAGGGTCGCCGCATCAGCGTCCGTCAGGTCGCCGACTGGGTCGAGGAGGGTGACCTGTCGGCCAAGACCGTCGCCGACCGCTACGACCTCGACATCGCGGACGTCTACCGCGCGCTGACGTACTACCACGAGCACCCCGGTGAGATGGCCGCAGTACGGCGTCGTCGTCGAGAACGAATCAGTGCCGCACGAGAGAGGGGCATGAAAACGCTGAGTGAGCTCCGCGAGGAGCACGCTGGAGCAACCGACGAATGAATCCACGCGCCAGCGCAGGCACGCGTTCGGGCCACGCAAAACATCCCATCGGGAGACGGTCGAACAATGGCCTATCGAATACTCCGTGACGAGAACGTCGACCCACATACCGTTCAGTATCTCGAACGCGAGGGCCACGAAGCCATCCACGTTGGACAGGCGCTTGCACTGGGTGTCGACGATCATGAAGTCGCGGCCTACGCTCACGAGAATGAAATGGTGGTCCTCACCAACGACACCGACTTCCTCGATCCGTCATTGCACCTCGATCGGACGGTACGCTTCTATACGAACAACCGGATCCCGGCCTACGAACTCGCGGCGCTGGTTGCAGAACTCACAGAATACTATCCGTCACAGAACGACCTTCCGAACGAACTGTACCTTTCAGAGAAGAACGGTTGAGATGTAGAGAACGACTGTCTTTTGAGTTATATCTCGGGCGGCTCGCCGCCGAACTCCTCGATCAGTGCGGGGACGACGTCGAAGAGGTCGTCGACGATCCCGTAGTCCGCGAGGTCGTAGATCGGCGCGCTCGGGTCGTCGTTGATCGCGACGATGGTCTCTGCTCCTTTCATCCCGGCGACGTGTTGGACCGCCCCCGAGATACCGATCGCGATGTAGACGTCCGGCGTGACGACCTTCCCGGACTGGCCGACCTGCCGGTTCTTCGGGAGCCAGCCGTTGTCGACGATCGGGCGGGAGGACGAAAGCGTCGCGCCGAGCGTGTCGGCGAGCGCCTCGACCAGTGCGAGGTTCTCCTCCTCCTCGATACCCCGACCCACCGAGACGAGCACGTCGGCGTCGGTGATGTCGACGTCGCCGCCGCCGACCTCCTCGAAGCCCGTCACCGTCGAACGAACCTGTGACTCGTCGATGTCGACCGCGAACGCGGAGACGTCGGCATCGCCGGTACCCTCGACGGGTGGCCACTCACCCGGCCGGACGGTGAGCGCGACCCGGTCGGCGTCGACGTCGACGACCGTCTCGACCTTCGAGCCGTACATCTCGCGGGTGACCGCGAGGCCGTCGTCCCGCTCGACGCCGATCGCGTCGGTCACGAGCGGAAGCGAGAGCCGGCTCGCGACCGCCGGCGCGTAGTCCAGCCCGTTCACCGAGTGGGGCATCAGGAGTACATCAGGACTGAGGTCGTCGTGGAGCGCCTCGACCGCCTGGACGTAGATATCGTGGTTGAACTCCTCGCCCTCGTCGATCGTGTGAATCACGTCGACGCCCTCGCGGTCGAGGTCATCGGCGAAAGCCTCGACCTCGCCGCCGATGACGGCCAAGTGGAGTTCGCTGTCCGTGGCGTCGGCGAGTTCGCGCCCGACCGAGGCGAGTTCGAAGCTCACGTCGCGGAGGTCGCCCCGGCGGTGTTCGGCGATCCCAAGCACTGTCATCCCTCGACCACCCCCTTATCGCGGAGGAGGTCGGCGAGCTGCCCGGCGGTCTCCTCGGGGCTCCCCTCGTAGACCGTGGCGTCGCTCACGGTCTCCGGTTCGTAGAGTTCGGTCAACGAGACAGCGCCCTCGGTCACGTCGGCATCGAGCCCGAGGTCGGCGAGCTTCTTCGGCGCGATCTCCTTCGATTGGGCCTGGCGGATGCCTCGCAGGCTCGCGTAGCGCGGGTCGTTGATCCCGGTCTGGATCGTGAGCACCGCAGGGGTCTCGACGTCGGTGAGCTCCTCGACGCCGCCTTCGAGCTCGCGGCGGACCGACGCCTCGTCGTCGCCCGCGGCGTAGTCGAGGTCGTTGACGACCGCGGCCCACTCGAAGCCGATCCGCTCGGCGAGGCTCACACCCGTAGCCCCGAAGGCCGAATCGCCCGACTGGACGCCAGTCAGTACGAGATCCGGGTCCTCCTCTTCGGCGACCGCGGCGAGGATTTCGGCTTTGGTCGCGCTGTCGAGGTACTCGGTCCCCGCGAGGTCGTCGTCCCAGACTCGGATCGCGCGGTCGACGCCCTTCGCGAGCGCCATCCGAATCGTCTCGTCGGCGCGCTCGGGGCCGACGGTCACCGAGACCACCTCGACGTCCTCACCGGCTTCCTGTATCTGGACTGCGGCCTCGACGGCGTAGTCGTCCCACTCGTTCAGGTCGTAGGTCAAGTACCGGTCGTCGACAGCGAGGCCGTCGACCTCGAAGTCGTCCTCGACCTCCGCCACCTCCGCCACCGTCACGAGGATCTTCATGAAAAATCCAGTCGCCGCGCGGATGTTAACCGTTCCGAAAGCCTCACTCCTCGTCGGGGAGGCTGATGAGGTTCTCGCGCCCGATCCGGAGTTTGTTCACCCGGCCGTCCTCGTCCATCGCCGAGAGGAGCTGTGAGACCTTCGCGTTCGACCAGCCGGTGGCGTCGACGATCGAGGCCTGCTTCATCCGGCCGTCGTTCGCCGCGAGCAGCCGCTCGACGCGCTCCTCGTCCGAGAGGAGCTCCTCGTCCACGTCGGCCAGGACGGTCGTCTCGTCGGGCTCGTCCGGCGGGTCGGGTGGGTCGGCGGCCCCCGCCGGCGCTGCCTCCACCGTGCCGTCATCCGACCCAGTCGGCTCGTCATCGTCGCGTCGCGTCATGGCGTAGGCACCGACGACCACCGCACCGACCACGACCAGGGCACTCCCAACCGCGATCGGGGGGATCGAGCCGAAGAGGCCGGGGTCGGAACCCGGTGTCGACGTCGCGGGCTGGCTCCCACGACGCTCGAACCAGACGACCGGGGTCCCCTCGGAGAACGATGCCGGGCCCTCGAACCGCACGGTGCCGTTCGCGAACCCGGCCCCCGTCGGCGACCGGGTGACGCCGTAGCCCGACGGCGATTTGACGAGCAGCGTCTGGCGCTCGGTCAGCCCTGGGAGCCACGTCCCCTGGGTCCCGTTGAACGCGTCGCCGACCATGATTCGGCCGTCGTCGGTCCGGGCGAACTCGGCCCAGGTGAACCCGAGCGTGAGGCGACCGACGTCGCTGCCCGACCCGTTCGCGGCGATCGTGGCGTTTCGGCTCACGTTCGTGACGTTCATCGACCGACCCGTGGCGACGCTGGAGGTGTTCGCGGCCCGCCGGAACGTCGAGGCGGAGATGCCGGCGTCGCCGGCTTCGAACGCCTCGCCCAGGGTTCGAAACGCCGCGGTGTCGTTGGCGTCGTCGAGGACGAACCGGGTTTCGAAGCTGAACCGTGCGTCGCCGTTGGGCTGGGGCTGGATGACGATAGTGGTCGTCGACGTGGCGTTGGTCGCCGTCGGCTCGTCCGCGGAGGACTGCGCGGCGACGGATACAGGTGCAGCGAGCGCGACGACGGCAACGACGGCGATCGCCAGCCCCAACACCGCCCGGGAGCGCATACCCCGTCTGTTCGGGCCGCGGCGAAAACGTTTTCCATCCTTGAAGTGTCCGCCGACCGCCGGCCCGATGGTTTTTGTGCGTTCGGCGCACCCGTCCCGATGGATGCGTCGCGCGCTCGCGCTGGTGCTGGTTTGCTGTCTGCTCTCCGGAACCGCGTTCGCGGTCGCCGACGGAGCCGCGTCACCGAGTGTGGCGGGAGTGACACCGTCGTCGAACACCACGGGGTCGCTCACCGTGAATCCCGACGCGCTCGAAACCGCGTCGTACCGACGGGCGACCCTCGACGTCTCGGCCACACTCACCCTCGCCACACGCAGCCTCGACGGCCGGTTCGAACAGCGCGTGCTCGACGAACGGGCCAACGAACTCGACGCCGCGAGCGCCCGCCGCACGCAGCTCGACCGCAGCGCCGCCCGGGTCGAGACCGGCATCGCCCGGCTCCGAGCCCGCCAGGCCGCGGCGGTTCGTGGCTACAACAACGGCACGCTCACCGACCGTGAGTTCGTCGTCGAGCTCGCGTACATCGACACCGCGGCGGGACGGCTCGGAACCGCGGCGGACCGGGTGGCCGACCGGGCGGACTCGCTCGCCGGGGCCCAGATCGACGGCCAACCCGTCGACAACTGGGCGCAGAACCGTCAGGTCCAGCTCGGCGCGCTCGAAGGACCCGTCCGCGAGCGGATCGCGAGCGCGCTCCGCGGCGAGAACACGATCCGGATCGAGAACGCGCCGGTGGGGATCGACGGCGTCAACGCGACCCGCGCCACGCGGCTCGAACCCCTCCAGGTCTACGTCGAGACCACCGACGTCGGGGTCGTGCTGGCGACGGTCGACGACGGTACCTACCTCCGGGAGGCCTCCCTCCCCGGCGAGCGGAACAACACCACGGCCGGCGAACTCACCGGGATCCAGGACGCGCTGGATCGGGTCCAGGCGAGCTACCCGTGGGCCTGGAACCACTCCTCCTCGACGACCTCCACTGGGGACCGCCGCGCGGGGATCTACGCGTTCACGCTCTATCACGACCAGGGCGTGCTGACGACCTATCTCAACCGAACCTCCGGGCGGGTGTTCGCCGAGGACCAGCGGATCGACGTATCGAGCGTCCCGACCGCGAGCCCGGTGCGAAACCGAACCGACGACCTTCGGTTGCAGGTGAACCGGACCTACCCCACCGGCCCGCTCGAACTCTCGCTCTCGACCGCGGACGGTGAGCCAGCCGACGGCCGAATAGCGATCGACAACCAGTCGGTCGGTGCCACCGGCGACGACGGCCGGCTCTGGACGGTCGCGCCCCACGGGAACCTCTCGGTGACCGCGAGAACGGGCGAGGGAGCCGTCACCGTGACCACCAACGCGACCGTCGGACGGGACATCGCCGTCGGGACCGACAGCACCATCGGGACCGACGCAACCGCCGGATCCGACACCAGCGCCGAGACGAACGCGACCGGTGGGAACAGCACGACCGAGCGAACGGCCACGGCCGCGGTCGCCAGCACCGCCGTCCGCCCCGCCGAAGGTTGAAGTAGGGACACGAAGCCATGCCGTCGCGTGTCCCGGCGTGGCGTCGCCCCGGTCGTCGGTGTCGCAGTACTGGTGGTCGTCACCCTCGTGCTCGCGGCGGTCGTCGGAGCCTTCGTCATCGGTCTCGGGGGCGCGGACCACACACCGACGGCCGCCATCACCGCCGACCGGAACGGCAACGAGGTCATCCTCACCCACGTAGGCGGCGACAGCCTCGACGTGAACGACCTCACCGTTCGACTCTTCGTCGACGGACGGGCGCTCGACCACCAGCCGCGGGTTCCGGCGGCGGGGATGGTGGGTTTCAGGGGCGCGCCGAGCGGCCCGTTCAACAGCAGGAGCGACGACATCTGGAGCGCCGGCGAGGTCGCGTCGGTGACGATCGCGACGACCACGAACGCGCCACAGCCCACCGCCGGGTCGACGGTGACCGTCCGGATCTCCGTCGACGGCGAGGCGGTCGCGACGGCACGGACCTGACGAGCGCGCTCGACGAATCCGAACCATCCACCGTGGCGCGCGCTCGTCGTCGGTGACGAGCGACCGCGAGTCGCCGACGGCGGACACCGTGCGAGGGATGAGCACCGCAGGGAGTGAGCGAACGCGAACGACCGAGGAGCGCAGTCGGTTGGGGAGGTGTGTGGCGCGTTGCGGGAGCGGTGGCGGTGGCGGTCTCTCGTTTGCACCGGGCTACTGGCGGTCAAGATGGCCTTCGGAGTCTTTCGGCGGTCACCATGCCCTTCGGCGGTCACCACGCCCTTCCAGCGGTCGTCCACCCTCTCGGCGGAATTTTTTGGCGGTGACGAACCACTACGGTCGCTGTCCTCTGCACGACGGAAGACCTCACGAACTCGGGATCAGGAACACTCGTCGCGATTCACTCCGGCGCGCGGGCGAGCGTCGTGATGGCGCGCGGGCTCCCCGGCTTGGCTTGCTGGATGCGGTGTTCGAAGGTCTCGTAGCCCGCGGCGTCGAACATCCGGTCGGCCTCGTCCTCGTCGTAGAACAGCATGATCGAATCGGCCAGCGCGCCGAACACCGAGGTGTGGGGTGCGTCGGGACCCACGACGAGTACTGGGCCACCGGGTTTCACCACGCGCCGGAACTCCCGAAGCGTTTCGACGGGGTCGGGCCAGTACTCGATCGAACCCGAGGACCAGACGGCGTCGAAGGCGTCGTCGTCGAACGGGAGCCGCTCGGCGTCGCCGCGGTAGAATTTGACTCGGTCGTTCTTCCCGAACTTCGCGAAGGCGCGTTCGAGCTGGTGGGGGCTCTGGTCGAGCCCGTGGACGTCGTCGGTGTGTTCGAGGAGCCCCTCGGTGGCGAAGCCGGTGCCACAGCCCACGTCGAGCACGCGGTCGTCCTCGTGCACGTCGAACCAATCGAGGGCCTCGTCGCGCATCGCCTCGTTCCAGACGAACGGGTTGATCTCGTCGTAGACCCGCGAGAGGTACTTGTAGAACACCCGCGCCCGAGCCTTGTTTTCGAGGACGCCCATTGGTCGGTGGTGGCGGGGTACGACCATAACGCTGGGGATGTCGGTTCGTTGGGTAGTGAGTGACCGACCGGTTCGCGTCCGAGTTCGACTTTCGTTTCGGATACGAGTGTTGGAATGTGGGGTACAACGGGTGGAATGGGGGTAGCTGTAGCGAGCGATGACCACCAGTAGCCCGGTGCAAACGAGAGACCGCCACCGCACCGCGACCGCCACCGCCCCGCTCCCGCAACGCGCCACACGCCTCCCCAGCCGACTGCGCTCCTCGGTCGTTCGCGTTCGCTCACACCCTGCGGTGCTCATCCCTCGCACAATTTCCGCGGTCGGCGCTCGTCTCACTCGCGCACGACCGCGAGCGCGCGCCAACCACTCCCACCGCAACCGCACCGCCCCGAAGACGCCATCGAAGCGATTTCCCGAAAGGATCCCGGTGCGCGGCCGTGCGAAGCAGGTTTTTGTCGGGAGAGCGGAGCGGGCGGTATGCCAGCCCGGCCACCACGTACGAGCACGTTCTCCATCGTCGCGCGCGACCCCGCGACCGACGCGGTGGGGGTCGCCGTCCAGTCGAAGTTCGTCAGCGTCGGCTCGGTCGTCCCGTTCGCGAGCGCCGACGCGGGCGCGGTCGCCACCCAGAGCTTCGCGAACGTCGCCTACGGCCCCGACGGTCTCGACCTGCTCCGAGCGGGGCGCTCGGCCGACGAGGTCGTCGCCGAACTCACCGAGTCGGACGACGACTCGGACGAGCGCCAGGTCGGGGTCGTCGGCCAGGACGGCTCCGTCGCGGGCTTCACCGGCGCGGGCTGCTTCGAGTTCGCGGGCGACATTCAGGGCGAGAATTATACCGTGCAGGGCAACATTCTCGAGAACCGCGCGACCATCGAGGCGATGGCCGAGACCTACGAATCGGCCGACGGCGGTCTCCCCGACCGCCTCCTCGCGGCGCTCCACGCCGGTAACGAGGCGGGTGGCGACGCGCGTGGCGAGCAGGCCGCGGCGCTCTACGTCGTCAAACCCGAGGGCGGCTACGACGGCGGCAACGACCGCTGGATCGACGTCCGCGTCGACGACCACGAACACCCCATCGACGAACTCGAACGCGTCTTCCGGATCTACGACGTCACGCTGCTCGAACGCGAACCACCCGACGAGTACCACGAACTCGACGACGAGACCGCCGAAGCAGTCACCGCGGCGCTCGACGAGGCCGGTTTCTGCGAGGGTACGTCGACAGCGCTCGGCGAGGGCGACACGGCGCTCGCGGCCTTCAGCGGCGCGAACAACTTCGAGAACCACGAGATTCGGGCGCTGGAGGACGCGCTCGCGCGCGGCTGGGACGATGCCGACGGAACCAGTGAGGACCGTCTAGTGAACGCGGTCTGGCACGGGCTGTCCCGACTCGATCGGAAGTGAGCTCGCGAGCACCGTCAGCCGATCGAGCGGGTGCGTCTCAGCGTTGCTCGATCGGCGTCCACGTCCGTCCCTCGTCGCCGACGTAGACCGCCCGTGGGCGGACGATTCGGTTGTCGGCGTACTGTTCGAGACAGTGTGCCGTCCAGCCGCCGACGCGAGCGACCCCGAAGGTCGCGGTGAACAGCTCCTGTGGGACGCCGAGTCCGTTGAGGAGCACGGCCGTGTAGAACTCGACGTTCGTCTCCAGTCGGCGGTCGGGCCTGTGTGCCGCGAGGGCGTCGACGGCGACGGACTCCAGCTCCTGCGCCCGGTCGAGGAACGCCTCGTCGCCGCGGTCGCGGTAGAATCGCTCGGCCGCCGACTGGAGCACCGCCGCCCGCGGGTCCCGAACCCGGTAGACGCGGTGACCGAACCCCATCAGCCGCTCGCCATCGTCCAGTTTCGCACGGACGTATCCCGCCGGGTCGCCCGACTCGCCGACCTCTCGGAGCATGTCGAGCACCGGCCCCGGCGCGCCGCCGTGGAGCGGCCCCTTCAGCGCACCCACGGCGGCGGTGACCGCCGAGACGACGTCCGATTCGGTGGAGACGACGACCCGCGCGGCGAACGTCGATGCGTTTAATCCGTGGTCGACGACGGCGTTGAGGTACGTCTCCAGCCCCCGCACCGTCTCCGGGGCGGGCTCCTCGCCGGTCAGCATGGAGAGATAGTTGGCGGCGTGACCGAGGCTCGGATCGGGCGCGATCGGTTCCTCGCCGTTCCAGTATCGCCAGTACGCGGCCACCGCCGTCGGGAGCTGCGCGACGACGAGCCGGGCGTCACGCTCGGGGTCGGCCGCGTCCGTCCGTGCGACGCTGGCGGCGGCGGCTCCGATGCGGGCGGCGTCCATCGCCGTCGATCCACCCTCGGCGGCGGCCCGGAGGAGCGCGTACGTCTCCTCGGGGAGGTCGCGGTGGGCCGCGAGCGCCGAGCGCACCGAGTCGAGCTCGTCCGCGTCCGGGAGGTCACCGGTCCAGAGGAGGTGAAGCGTCTCCTCGAACGTCGCGCGCGTCGCCAGCTCCGCCACCGGGAAACCGCCGATCACCAGTTCCCCCGCCGCGCCGTCGACCCGGCTCAGTCGCGTCTCCGCGACCGCGACGCCCTCGAGACCGCGCTGTAGGTCGCTGTCGGTCATACCGTTCGTTCGCGTCGAGTGAGCTTAGCTCCACCTCTGGGCCATTAGGCGACGACCTACCGAGCGATGGGTCGTGGGCCGCCGGTTTGATACCCGTCCGACGACGAAACGAGTGTATGCGCGACGAGTCCGAGATCCGCGAGCAGTACGAGTTCCTCGCCGAAGAGCTCGACGACGAGGCGATGAACCACGAGGGCGTCCGGCGGATGTTCACCTACTACCGGCGGGCGCTCGGCTGGGTGCTCGAAGAGGAGCACATGTAACCCACAGTCGATAGGGTTAAGTGTGACTGTCCGTTGCATACGAGTGACGCTTCGCTTGGAGGGCCGAAGCGTCAGCGGGGACCAATTCAGGGCGGCAAACGCTCGCCGCGGGCTTTTCTCCCGCGCGGGCGTTTTCCATCCTTCGAACACGACATCTCAACGAGACGTGAGTATCCCAACTCCCGATCTCGAGGGCGCGACACCGTGAGACGAACCGTCGTCGGGACGACGCCGAAACCAGTCGAGTATCCGACAGCGACAGCTCCGTTATGTTTATGATATTCAAACACATACGTGGGTTGGACGACGATGTACGACCTCACGGGATTTCAGCGCGATTTGTTGTACGCGATAGCGGGTCAGGACGAACCACACGGGTTGGCGATCAAGGAGGAGCTCGAGGACTACTACGAGACCGAGATCCATCACGGTCGGCTGTATCCCAACCTCGACACGCTGGTCGAGAAGGGGCTGGTCGAGAAGGGACAGATCGACCGACGGACCAACTACTACAACATCACGCGGCGGGGCCAGCGCGAGATCGAGGCGCGTCGCGAGTGGGAGACCCAGTACGTCGAGGTGTGAGCGACCGACCGAAAGCGGTTCTCCCGCCGATTCGAATAGGTTTTGAGGCCTCCGGTGACAGAAAGGGACGATGATTCCGACGGTGGCCGTCGCATACTACCCCGAGGGGGCGGGTCACGCGACCCGGATGCTGGCGGTCGCAGCGGCGCTCGAAGCCCGCGGCGCGCAGGTGACGCTCGCCGGCGGCGGGCCGGGCGCACGCTTCGTCGAGCACAACGACTACGACCAGTTCGAGCCGGCGGGCGTCGACTTCATCGGCGACTACCAGGGCGGGTCGTTGCTCGATGTCCTCGTTCACAGCCTCCCGAACAGCGCCCGCCGCGTCGCCGACTACGTCGGCTGGCTCCGGCGTGAGTCCCCCGACGCGCTGATCACCGACGACATGTTCGCCGCGATGGCCAGCGAGTTCGTCGACATCCCGCTCTACATCTGCTCGCACAACGCCTCGTCGTACTACGACGCGGTCATCGAACAGGGGTTCACCTGGCTGTTACACCGCCACCAGATCCACGCCGCCGAGGCGTTCCTCTATCCCGCGATCTGGCCGCCCGACCACGGCGACCCGCCCGGCATCACCCACGTCCCGCCCATCGCGCTCGACCTCTCGTCTGACGACCGGGTGCGGTCGCCGACGGGGGAGCCGACGCGCGTGCTCGCCGACGGGTCGGCCGCCGTACCGAACGACGCCGGCACGCCGGAGCCGTCCGAGGTGCTGGTGGTCCCGAGCGCCTACTCGACCGGATTCGGCGAGCTCGCCGAACGCCTTCGGGAGGCGGGGCACGACGTCACCCTCGTCGGCGGTCCCGACTGGGAGTGCGTGCCGGCGCTCCTCCCCTACCTCCGGGCCGCCGACAAGGTAGTGTGTTCGGGTTACTCGACCGTGATGGAGGCCGCCGTCGCGGGCACGCCCTGTGTCGTCTACCCGTTCACGGACGAACAACACGGCGTCTCGCGCGTGATCGAGCGCACGGGGCTGGACGGCTTCCAGGTCGAACACTCCATCCGCCACGTGGTCCGCGCGGTCGGCCAGCCGCTCGACGCCCCCGAGTACGAGAACGGTGCAGCACGAACCGCGGCGGCGGTCCTCGACGGCATCGAGTAACGACGACCTTTCCCTCTTTCCCACGGAGTCCCCGACATGACGCGAGTCAGGGTCGCGGCCGGCGGGCGGGTTCACTTCGGGTTCCAGAACCTCTCGCTCGCTCGCGAGCGGCTCTACGGCGGGCTCGGAGTCGCGCTCGACGCGCCGCGCGTCGTGCTCGTGGCCGAACCCGCCGACACGGTCCGCTGTGACGACGCGCGAGCAGCGACGTATGCCGAGCGCGTCGTCGACCTCCTCAACGTTCCCGGGGTCGAACTCACGGTCGAGGAACGCATCCCCCACCACGTTGGGCTCGGGAGCGGCACGCAGTTCGCGCTCGCCGTCCTGACGGCCGTCGCGCGCGCCCACGACCGCGAACCACGGGTCAGGGAGCGTGCGCCGGCGCTCGGCCGCGGCGGCCGGAGCGGGGTCGGCTGTGCGACGTTTCGGGAAGGGGGATTCGTCGCCGACGCCGGCCACCACGCCGAGCGCTTCACCACGGAGCCACCGGCGGAGGGCGAGTGGGCGGTCCCCGTACCGGTCGCACGTCACGCGCTCCCCGGCTCGTGGCGGTTCGTGGTCGTCATCCCCGACATCGAGTCGGGCCGATGCGGGGACGAGGAGACCGAGAGCATCGGTCGGGTGGTCGAGCGCGCCGACCCCGCCATCGCCGACGAGGTGGCCCGACTCGTCGCCCAGCGGTTGCTTCCGGCCGCGGCCGAAGGTGACTGGGCGGGTTTCGGTGGGGCGGTCGCCGCGGTGAGCCGGCTCAACGGCACCTGGTACGCCGACGAACAGGGCGGGGTCTACCGGCCGCCGCTCGGCGACATCGTGGACTCGCTGTCGGCCTCGCCCGCGGTCGCGGGTGCGGGCCAGTCGTCCTGGGGCCCCGCCGTCTACGGTCTCACCGATGAGGCGCGTGCCGACGAAGCACGGACGGTCGCCCACGAGGTGCTGTCGGCGGCGGGCGTCGACGGCGACGTGCTCGTGTGTGCGCCGCGCAACGAGGGCGCACACGTCGAGCGGGACCGACCGCCGAAACCCACTTGAGTTGTAGCTACCTCGTCCCGACCGAGGAACTTTCGTGACGAATCTCGACGCCTTTTCGAGGGACGAATCGGACGAGAACTACGAGGAGCGGGCGCTGTTTCGGGCCATCGCCGACGAGATGGTGGCGTGGTACGACGGGGACTCATCGGGCCACGACCTCGACCACGCGTGGCGGGTGTTTCGATTGGGGACCCGCCTCGCGGACGCGGAGGGGGCCGACGTCGAAGTGGTGGGCGCGGCCGCGCTGACCCACGACATCCACCGGACGGTAGGCACCGACGGCGAGGACGTCCATCCCGAGGAGACCCTCCCGGACGTACGGGAAGTGCTCGGCGCGACCGAGTTCCCGCCGAGCAAGGTCCCCGCGGTCTGTCACTGTGTCGCGGTCCACGACGAGTACGAATTTCGAGGGATCGAACGATCCGCCGAGACGGTCGAGGCCGAGGTCCTCCGGGACGCCGACAACCTCGACGCCATCGGCGCGGTCGGGGTCGCGCGGAACTTCGCCTACGGCGGGGTCCACGGCACGCCGCTCTGGGACCCCGACGGTGGGTACTCGGGGATCGAACACTACTACGACAAACTCCAGCACCTCCCAGGCGAGATGAACACCGAGGCGGCGCGGGCGCTCGCCGAGGAACGCCACGCGTTCACCGAGCGCTTCGTCGAACGTTTCGAGGCGGAGTGGTACGGCGAGCGATAGCCGGAGGGGCCAAAGGCCCAAACGTTCATTCTCGCTGCGACCCAACCCCGTGACGAGCAGCCGTGTCCAACAGAAGCGACGGGCCCCGAGTCGCGTTCGTCTGTGTCCAGAACGCCGGGCGGTCCCAGATGGCGAGCGCGTTCGCCGAACGCGAGCGCGACCAGCGAGGGCTCGACGAGATAACTATCCTCACCGGCGGCACACACCCCGCCGACGGCGTCCACGACGAGGTCGTCGAGGTCATGCACGAGGCGGGGATCGACCTCTCGGGCCGCACCCCCCGCGAGATCACCGACGAGGAACTCGACTCGGCGGACTACGTGGCGACGATGGGCTGTTCGACGCTCGACCTCGACGCGGGGATCGACGTTCGCGACTGGGACCTGCCGGACCCGCACGGCGCAGACGTCGAGACCGTCCGATCGATCCGAGAGGAGGTCCGCGAGCGCGTGGCGAGTCTATTCGACGAGTTCGAGGCCGAGTCGCGATAGCTCGACCGCCGACCGGGTGCTTTTGCCGCCGGAGGGACGAGTTCCAGTATGCAATTCTGCGACGAGTGCGGGTCGATGATGCACGCCGACGGCGACGAGATGGTGTGTGCGGGCTGTGGCGCGCGAGTGGCCAAAGACGAGGAGCGCGCGGCGGCGTTCGTGAGCACCGAGGACCAGACCTTCGACGACGTGATCGAGACCACCGAGGACGCCGCCGACGAGGGGAAACCGACAGTCGAGATCGAGTGCGAGGAGTGCGGCAACGACATGGCGTGGTACACCATCAAGCAAACCGGATCGGCCGACGAACCTCCGACGCGATTTTTCAAGTGCACCGAGTGCGGGCATCGCTGGCGGGGCTACAGTTAACTACGCTTCTGAGTGATATAGGATCTGATTCCTTTTTGATGAATTCCAGATTCCGTAGTATCGTTTCGATGCCTCTGAACGAGATAAGCCCCGCCCGTAATGAGTGATGCAGCCCCGATACCGATACCTCCGATAACAACTGCAGAAATGAGTGGGAGAGCCACAGCTCCCCACACCCAATATCCAGTTGAGGGATTTCTGCTGCTGTTAGCGCGAACATAGCGTGTGTCTCTGCTGATCGCGATCGGGAGAGCGAGCCATGTCAGAATGGCAAGAGTCGGTGTGACGACACCAATAGTTGCCAGTACGACACCAACTGCAACGCCGTAGTAACCGTACTTACTCGCGCTCTGTGTCCTCTCTGTTCGGATATTCTTCAGCAGAATGAGTACATCATCATCCTCGGCGAACACGGTCTGGCACTGAGTGCATTGCAGCTTCGGAAAAATCAAATCTTTACGCCAAATTCGCTTCATGGGCACAAATTCTCCACAGTTAGGACATTCAGTATATTCTTTTAAGAAGGAATCCGCTTCGGAATGCGAATCAACAATAACAGAAGACGGTTCCGCATCGGTTATGTTCCGTTCTATATCCCTCTCTCCTTGGAACGTCTGTTGTTCTTGCCCGATCGCTGGCCCCGATACGGATTCGATCTGGACCGGTGAGTACTCTGCTACAAGATCGAAACGATCGACTTCTTTCAGTAATCGATAGATCCCTTCAGCATCGACCAGCTTTACATTCAGGTTCTGCGCTAGTTCTTCGGCTTGGCGACTGAAACCACTGGTCGTAACGACTACAGAAACGTCCGCTCCAGGTTCTTGTTGTCGAAGGCTAGAGTACTGTTGTATCTTCGGACTACCGATCGTATTATTCGCTGCGTATCGCTTCGCTTGGATCACTTGCTTTTGCGGAAACGGATTCTGCTTCGTCGCAACGATATCCACCCCTTGGTCAACAGACGCCTGCGAAACCGCGGCCTCCCATCCCTGAGCCTCCCAGAGATCCGCGACGAAATGTTCAAACTCGTACGGGTCCATACTCCTGAGTCGTTGTAGTACTGTCTTTTTGTCCCGATCTTCCGACAGAGAGGGAGTTGCCGATTGTGTGGGCGTGGTAGTTGGTGTGTTCATTACCGCTGGTTTTTCGAGACCCGCCTGACGTCGAACGAACGCGATAGAATTCTCGAATTCATCCGAAGAGATAGAACCACTCACGTAGAATCGGTAATTCGCATAGAGGGTTTTGATCGTGATCTGATTTTTCAGAAAGCCTGTGGATGCTTCGACACTTTCGACATCATCATATTCGATACTTCGCTGGTCAATCCCAGAGTCGGTATCGATTATGAATAGAACGCGCTGGTCAGTGAACAGACAAAACGCCCAGCCACTACTAGAAGGTTGAGTGGTATCCTTTGTCCCTCGTTCATTGTAGGTGAGTCCCTTGTTTCGGTTGTTGAGAATGTAGTGTGGCTGTTCGCCATTTCGAATGTAGGATAGAAGCGATTCTCCTCCGACCTCTCTACCAGTGAGATTTTTCTTCGTAACGGAGTTGCCCTCTCCATTTTCGAGAAGTTCCGTTACGACGAGGAGTTCGTCATTAGAATTTCCTCGGTCGAATAGCCCCATATTGTTAACAGGCGTGTCACGCTATCAAAATTCTTTCCCAATAATTCACCAGAATAGCACAGTAATCGCCATCAACCGGAAGGTTTTGGCGGGCGCGTCGCGGAGAGCCCTCGTGACCGACGGACAGCGGATCGAGGTGCATCCCGGCTGTGAGGCGGTCGTGGAGCTCGACCCCGACCTCACCTTCGAGTGCATCGATTCGTGTACCTGGTGCTGTCAACACGGCGTACTACTCTCGGACCCCGACCTCGTGGGGCTCGCGAAACGCGCGAACGTCAACGAGGCCACCGTGGACTTTCGGGGCCAGCAGGCCGTCAAACGCGAGCCGAAGGACCGAGAGAACGACGTGGCCCTCGACGGCGCGGCCTGCTTCTTCCTCCGCGACGACGGCCTCTGTGCGCTCCACGCCGAACACGACTGGAAGCCAGTCCGCTGTTCGGTGTTTCCGCTCTCCGTCGAACTCGAAGACGACGACCTCCACATCTCGATCCGCGAGGAGGCCCACGACCACTGCGAGGGCCTCGACGTGAGTGAGCGCCGGGTGATCGACCACCTCGACGACTTCCTGCCCGAACGGCTCTGGTCGATCGCGAACCCCGAGACCGCGATCGAGCCGTAGCCGGGGCTACTCAGGATAGTGTGCGAAAATCGGTGTGAGTTGGCTTCTCAGGCCGCCGCCTCGACCGCCTCTTGAACCTCGTCGTAGTCCGGCTCGTTGGTCGGGTCGTCGGCGACCCACGCGTAGGTGACCTCGCCATCCGAATCGACCACGAACACCGCGCGCTGGGAGACGCCGTAGAGGCCGAGGTCGCCGATGTCGATCTCGAGGTCGTAGGCACCGATCGCCTCGCGGTCCATGTCGCTGAGGAGCGAGAACTCGAAACCGTACTCGTCGGCGAAGGAGGCCTGGCTGAACGCCGAGTCGGCGCTCACACCGTAGAGGGTGCCGCCGACCCCGTCGAAGCCGTCGTACTCCTCCTGGAAGGCGACCATCTCGTTGGTGCACGGCGGCGTGTACGCCCCGGGGAAGAACGCGAGCACGATCGGAGCCTCGTCGAGGTGCTCCGAGAGCGTGAACGCCTCGGGGTCGTCGCCGGCGAGCGTGACGGTGAAGTCGGGCGCGGAATCGCCTTCGGATACCATGCGCGCGTTTGGGGGTCGGCCCACAAGAACCCACGGCTCCTCACAGAGACGTGCTCACAACCCACATCCGTTCAGCCAACGACGAGCCACGCGAGGAAGACCGCGCCCGCCCCGACCGCGGTGCTCGCGACGCCGTGGATCCGGAGGCGGTCGAGCAGCGCGTGGTCGTCCTCGCCCTTGCCGACGAGGGCCGCGACCTCGCTGCCGACCTCGCACTCGGGCAGGAAGTCCATCGCGATGTGGAGGAAGATACCGGCGGCGAACCCGAACACCGCGGCGTTCGCCACCATCGAGGTGGACGGGTCGAGGAGGCCGACGGCGGTGGCCGTGATCCCGACCCCCGCCGCCGGGAGCAACAGCGAACCGACCGAGCGGCCCTTCGTCCGAAGCCGGCGTGCGGCGGCGTAGCCCGCGGGCCCCTTGTGCGAGACGATCCCGAGTCCCAGGAGCAACCCGAGGTCGGGGAGCAGCGAGTAGACCGCGCCGATGACGAGCCCCGCCGTGAGCGCGTGTGCGGTGAGCTGGGCGGTCGTGGTCTCGATCGGGAGGTCGCGGTGGCTGAACCGGTGGCCGATGACGTGGCCGGCGTAGCCCGCCAGCAGCCCCGCCGCCACCCCGAACCCGCCGACCTGCGGGTCGTAGCCGACCGCCTGTGGAACCAGAAACACCGCGGCGCTCGTCACCATCGCGCCGCTCGCGAGCCCGTAGCTCCAGACCACCCGACGGGGATGCGGGTCGGCGACCGTAACCCGTGCCACGACTGCCGCACCCGCCATCGCGACGAAGGCGACCCAGCCGATCACGAGCACCTTCCACAGCCCCGCGACCGCCCCGAGCCCGCTCAACACGACGAACGCGGCCGTCGCCCCGACTCCGACCCACGGCGGCCTCCCGGAATTAACAAAAGACGAAGATTCGTTAATACGCATACGGTTCCAACACGGCAACCGCCACCCATAAACCCGTCGCACGCGCCCGAGACGGTCGTGGTCGGACCGGAATCGGTCAGGTCACACCGGGAGTGGGGTACGAACGCTTTTGCGAACGCGTGCCGAGGTGAAACCAACAGTGGTGTCGCATGAATAAGACGGGAACGGAACTCCTCGGGTCGCTCCTCGTCCCCCTCTGTCGGTTCGGCCACCACGACTACGAACCCCAGTACGTCGTCAGGATGGACGCGATCGGCCTCGGCGACGACCGCTATCCGCTCCGGATGCGCTGGCGGTGTTCGCGGTGTGGGACGGAGTGTACGCTCCCCGCCGGTGTCTCGCCGTAGTCGAGGGAGGGGGCGAGGACTGCACGCCCTTCGAGCACGCCGACACACCGGTCCGTCCGAGCGGACGAGCAGGCAGCAGCGTGGTGGGAGCTTATAGACGACGACGAACACGGGCGAACGTGAGCTCCACACCGACATCGAGCGACGTCACCTGTCCGAGCTGTGAGTCCAACAACGTCCAGATAGCCGACACCACCGCCGACGCCGACGAGTCGCACTACGAGTGCCTCGACTGCGAGGAGGAGTTCGAGACGTCGAAGTCCGAGTAGGGTCCGGGCTCCGTTCCGGTCGGGACCACCCCTCGACCGGTCGTTTGTGCATTCCTTATGAGGGAGGGGGTGTAAGCCCGAACGATGGGCACACTCGACAGCGTGCGGGCGTTCTTCCAGCGGGACATCGTGTATCTCACGGTCTCGATACTGTTCATCCTCGTGGGAATATTCGACATCGTGGCTCGGACCGGGCTCGTCGGGCTCGTGCTGGGCGTGATTCTGATCTGGCTCGGACTGTCCCGCCTCTACGGCTTCTACGTGGGCGAACGGATCGGCGAGACGGTCGCCAAGCGTTTCGGCCGGTAGGCGATACGAAACGCGTCTTCGATGTTCGCCGGCAGACGACGTGGGGTCGGTGGCTACGGCGTCTCCTGGGCGATCCGGAGCACCGATTCGGTCAGCACGTCGACGCCGATGTCGATCGAGCGTTCGTCGACGTCGAAGGTCGCGGTGTGGTGGCCGCCGGGGTGGTCGGTGCCGATGCAGACGTAGGCCGCGTGCCCGCCGCGCTCCTGAACCCGGTGCATCAGGTAGGTCGCGTCCTCGCTCCCGCCGAGGCCGTCGCGTTCGGTGGGGGTGTCGACCCCCTCCACTTCGGTCGACACCTCGTGAACGATCTCGACGAGTTCGGCGTCGCTGGTCGCGCTCGGCGCGCCGCCCACCGTCGAGAGGTCGACCGAGCAGCCGTGCATCTCGGCGGCGGACTCGACCACCTGCTCGGCGCGTTCGCGCATGTACTCCATGAGCGCCGTCGTCTGACCCCGGACTTCGCCCTCGATGAACGCCGCCTCGGGGATGATGTTGGTCGCGCTCCCGCCGCCGACCATCCCGGCGTTGATCCGGGTCGGGCCGTCGTCGTGACGCGGGATGGCGTAGAGGTTCTGGATCGCCGCCGCCATCGCCTGGACGGCGTTCTTCCCCTCCTGGGGGTCGGCCCCGGCGTGGGCGGGTTCGCCCGAGAAGTCGGCTCGGAAGTGGTGCACCGCGAGGAAGTCGTCGATGCCCGCGACGACCTCGCCGGTGGGATGATCGAGGCCGATGTGGGTAGCTAAAAGATAGTCCACGTCGTCGAGGTGGCCGCTCTCGGCGATCGGCTTCGCGCCCGCGACCATCTCCTCGCCGGGCTGGAAGACGACCTTGAACGTCCCCTGGAAGTCGCTCTCGGCAACCGCTTCGAGCACGCCGATGCCTATGGTTGCGTGTGAGTCGTGGCCGCAGGCGTGCATCGCGCCGGTCTCCGAGCGAAAGCCCTCCTTCGCGGGGACGTGCGCCTCGGAATCCGATTCCTCGCGGAGCAGGCCGTCGATGTCGACCCGGAGCGCGACGGTCGGACCCTCGCCGCGTTCGAGGACCGCTATCGCGCCGGTGTAGCCCCCCTCCAATTTTCCGAGGACGTCCTCACGCGCGCCGGCGGCGCGGGCCCGCTCGTACCACGTCGCGAGTTCCTCGTCGTCCGGGACGGCGGTGCGTTCGCCGTCGGCGAGGATCGCGGGTCCGACGAGGAGGTCGTCGACGCCGATGCGTTCGCACTCCTCGACGATCCGGCTGGTGGTGTAGAACTCGCGCCAGGCGGGTTCGGGGTGACGGTGGAGGTCGCGGCGGAGGTCGACGAGTCGGTCGTGGCGGGTCCGTTGCATGAGGGGTGTGGCGACCGCCGGTGACGTAACCTTTCGGTCAGTGACCGGCCTGTCGGACCTGGTCGATCTCGACCTCGACGTGGACGCCCGCAGGGAACGCCCCGCCGGCGACGCTCCGGGCGAACTCGTCGTGGCCTACGATCTCGATGGTGCGCGAGTAGACGGTGTAGGTCCAGTCGGCGAACCGGTCGCCGGTCGCCGAGAGGCGTTTGGACTGCGGGGCGTGTTGTTCGTGGGGCTGGCCCGGGTGCGGGCCGCCGAACTCGACGCCCTTCCGCGAGGCGCTCTCCTTGATGTCCTCGACAACGCGGTCGAGCGCGCCCCGGTCGCCGCTCGTGAGTTCGAGTGTCGTGACGAAAGGCATTGGTGTCCGGTCTGGGAGGCCACGCACCAAAAACGCACCCGTGTGGAGTCGGTGTGTGTGTCGAGCACGGGTGGCTCGGTTGTGAGGGCGGTGCGAGTGATGCGGATGGTGTGGCGGTGCGGGTGGGGTAGCGGTACGGATGCTGTGGCGCGCGCTTGCGACCGGTCCGAACGACAGTGAGGGCCGGTTGCGGACACTGTGCGAGGGATGAGTGAGCGACTGGAGGGAGCGAACGAATCGGCTGGGGAGGCATGTGGCCGCCGCGGGGCGGAGCGGGAGTCGGTAGTGATTGTGCCGCGAGCGACTGAAAGGAGCGAGCGGGCCGAGGAACCCCCGAGCGGAGCGAGTGGGGTGACGCGGGCTTTTGATCCACATTTTGCTAGGGAGCGAGCGCTAGCGAGCGACCGCAGCAAAAGGTGGGAGTTGAAACAACACCCAATTAAAGGCGGCCCGAATAAACCGGGTAATGGCAGTCGAAGCGACGAGTGCGGGGGCTATCCTCTTTCGCGATACGAGGGGCCGCCGCGAGTACCTCCTCCTGAAGAGCCGTCCCGGGGACTGGGAGTTCCCCAAAGGCGGCGTCGAGGGGGACGAGGAACTCCAGCAGACGGCGATTCGAGAGGTAACGGAGGAATCCGGGATTCAGGATTTCAGATTGATCGACGGGTTTCGGCGCGAGTACGACTACGTCTTCCAGGCCGGTGGCGACACCATCCACAAGACCGTCCACCTGTTCGTCGCGGAGTCGAACGAGGCCAGTGCCGAGCTCTCGAACGAACACCACGACCACCAGTGGCGCGACTACGAACAGGCGGTGAACACCATCACCCAGGACGGCCCGCGCGACATCTTCGTCGAGGCCCACGACTTCCTCAACGAGAAGGGCTACTGAGTCGGCGGCTCGAGGGACGGATCAGTTCCCGGTGAGCGCGCCCGCGAGGTCGTCGGCGACGGCGGCGATGGCCTCGCGAGCCCGGTCGACCTCGCGCATCGTCATGAAGCCGTGGACCATGTCCGGATAGTTCTCGTAGCGTGTCGAGACCCCGTCGTGAACGAGTTTCTCGGCGTAGGCCCGCCCGCCATCCCGAAGCGGGTCGAAGCCCGCGGTGACGACCGTCGCGGGCGCGACCCCGGAGAGGTCGGCGGCGTTGATCGGGTCGGCATAGGGGTTCCGCATGTGGATGTCGTTCACGAAGTAACACTCGTTGAACCACGCCATGTCTGCCTCTGAGAGCACGATGCCGGCGTGGTCCCGCATCGAGGGATGGTCGTCGGCGAACCCGACGCCGGGGTAGAGGAGGGTCTGATGGTCGATCTCGGGGCCGTCACGGTCGGCGGCGAGGAGGGCGACGACGGCCGCGAGGTTCCCGCCGGCCGAATCGCCCGCCACCGCGAGGTCGCCGGTGCCGTCGAGCGCCTCGGGGTTCGCGGCCGCCCACTCCGTCGCGGCGTAGGCGTCCTCGACCGCCGCCGGGAAGGGGTGTTCGGGCGCGAGCCGGTAGTCGACCGAGAGGACGGCACAGCCGCTCTCGCGAACCAGGTGGCGACAGAGCCAGTCGTGGGTGGTGATGTCGCCGAAGACGAACCCGCCGCCGTGGAAGAAGACGACCGTGGGGAACGGACCGTCCGCGTCCGGTCGGTAGAGGCGGGCGTCGAGGTCGCCCGCGGGACCGGGGATCGTGAGGTCCGTGACCGTCCCGACGCGCGGGTTGTGCCGGTTCTGAATCCGCATCGTCACGCGCGAGACGAAGCGGAGGACCGTCGTCGCACGGCGACTGTGCGGAAGCGAGAATCGGTCCTGCCGTTCGACCGCCGCCTTCGCCTGAGGGTGGATCTCGTCGGCCTGCATGACCGAACGGTCGGGCAGTCGATACTAAACCGGCCGGGTTCCGGCACGGTCGTCGCGACCGAGACCGATGGCGGTCGACGGTCGATTCACTCCGTCTCCGAATCGGACCGCCACCGTCGGACGAGCCGCACCGACCCGCGAACGAACCACACGAGGGCTTTGCCAGCCAGTTCGACGAGCTGTAGAGGCCAGAAGAACCAGAACTTCAGGAGGCTGAAACCGTCTCCCCGGTCGTCAGGGCCGTCGTGGGTGAAGTGACGGACGACGAGCGCGGTGACCGCGCCGACGACTAACGCTTCGAGAACGACCATCGGGTGGAGCGTGGGTTGGGGTTCAGATAAAGGCTCGTCGGGTGGAATCACCCAAAAACCGAACCGATTAGCCGGTCGAAGGGGGACGCAGAACGTGAACGTCGACAGCGAGTTCGTCTTCGAACTCGGGGTGTGCGCGTGGGCCGAGCGCAACTGGCCGCCCGAGGGGACGCTGCCGCCCGGCACCACCGCCATCGTCGCGCGCCAGCTCGGGACGAAGTACCGGCGGTGGGACACGGTGGTCGTGGAGGCGAACACCCGAAAGCTCGCCGAGCGGGCGCGGTTCGGCACGAAGCGGCTCGATAGCGACCTGCTCGGTGTGGTTCGAAACGCGCCGGCCGAGTGGGCGTGGTACCGGGAGTGCCTCCCCGAGCCCGACTATCCTTGGAGATACGTCCGGGAGGCGGTCCACCGCGCGGCGGGCCGTGGGATCGTCGAAACCCGCCGCCGGAACAACCGGATCGAGCTCCGTCGGAAGTGGGCCTACCCCGACTGGGTCGAGCGGGTGGTCGCGATCGAGAACAAACCCGACCTCACCGCGAGCGCCGCCCGCGCCCTCGCCGGCCAGATCGAACGCGACGTCGCGCTCGGGCTCTGTGACGAGGTCTGGGTCGCCACCGCCCGCACCGACGACGCCGTCGAACCCGTTCTCCTCCGGGACTTCCCGGTCGAGGCGGGCGTGCTGGTGGTCGACACCGATGGAGAGAGCGGAACGGACGCCGAGGTCGTCTGGCACCCGCGAACCCTCGCGGCCCGCGAACCCGGAACCCGGATCACCGAGCGCGCGACGAGCGGGAACGCCGCCGAGTTCGAGTACGCGAGCCGGGAGTGGAAGGCCGAGAAACGCCTCGGGATAGCCGAGCGCGCCTACGAACGCGGCTGGCGGTCGTACGTCGACACGATGCGACCCGACTGCCGGCACTTCGAGCTCCGTGTTGAGAACGGAACCACCCTCCCCTGGTGTGCGGCGAAGGGATACCACCAGAGCGCCACCGAGTGCGCGTGGTCGTGCGGGTCGTTCGAACCCGAGCCGCCCGCCTGGCGCTCGCGGGGCTGGCCGATCGAGGGCGGGCCGGGAAAGGCCATCAAGCGGCTGCTCGCCGACCAGCGCGAACGCAATCGACCCGATCTCGATTAGTCCTCGTCGATCGACTCGACGACCACCGAATCGCGCTCGACCGCGAGCCGGAAGACCGGGACGGTTCGTTGAACGACCTCGACCACGCCGCGGCGTTCGAGCCCGCGGAGCGCCGACCGGACGTCGTCGGGCTCGGGGTCGAGGTCGTGGGTCTCGCGGAGTTTGTGGAGCACGGAGACCACGCTCTCGGGGTCGTCGTCCTGACCGGCGACGACGTCGAACACCGAGACTTCGAGTGCGGGCACGCGGACGGTCCGCGGGCCGTCGTCGTCGGGTTCGGCCCCGACGAGTTCGGCGGCGTCGGCGGTCGCGCGGATCAGGCTGTTCTCGTCGCGGTAGTAGTACTCCTTGAGTTCGGCTTCGAGGTACTGGTGGACCTCGCTGCCGCTGTCCATGTCCCATCGGTCCTCGAGTTCGCTGTTCTTGGTCGGTTGGAGGGCGACCACGTCTGCGAGGCGCTCGGTCGCCTCGTCGGAGAGGGCCATCGCGCGGCGGTAGGGAAACCGGCTATATCGACCTTCTGGAATCGATCGACCGGCCGCGGGACCTCACGGCGCGGTCGACACCGACGCCGACTCGGGAGCGCTCTATAGCCCTCCATGCGGCAGTGACACACGGAAACAGTAACGTTACAAGCGCTCAACCCCACAAACGTGTCAATGGGTCGGCGCGAACGCCCGTCCTCGGCCCGCTCTCTCAATCCATGACGGACGCGAACATCGACACCGATACCAGCCGCCCGCGAACCGCCCGCGCCGAACCGACCCGCCAGCTCTCGGTCGAGGAGGTCGGCGACCTCGCTCGGACCGTGATCGAGAACGTCGAGGACGTGATCGTCGGGAGCCACGACGCGATCGAACACATCGTGACCACGATGCTCGCGCGCGGGCACGTCCTGCTGGAGGACGTCCCCGGAGTCGGCAAGACGATGCTCGCGCGTGCGGTCGCCCGCTCGTTCGAGTCCTCCTTCTCCCGGGTGCAGTTCACGCCCGACCTCCTGCCCGCCGACGTCACGGGAGTGAACGTCTTCAACCAGCAGTCGCGCGAGTTCGAGTTCCGGCCCGGGCCGGTGTTCGCGAACGTCGTGCTCGCCGACGAGATCAACCGTGCCCCGCCGAAGACCCAGAGCGCGCTCCTCGAAGTGATGGAGGAGACCCAGGTCACGGTCGACGGCACCACCCACCAGCTCGACGAGCCCTTCACGGTGATCGCCACGCAGAACTCCGTCGAGCGGAACCGGACCTACGAGCTCCCGATCGCCGAGGTCGACCGGTTCATGAAGCGCCTCCGGCTCGGCTACCCCTCGCCCGACGCCGAGGCCGCGATGCTCGGGCGGGTCGCCGGCACCCACCCGATCGAGACCCTCGACCCCGTCGCCAGCCTCGACCAGCTCCGCGGGGCGCGCGCCACGGTCGCTGAGATCACCGTCGAAGCCCCCGTCAGACAGTACGTCACGCGGCTGGCGAACTACACCCGCGAACACGCCCAGCTCGGGGTGAGCCCCCGCGGGTCGCTGGCGCTGTTGCGCGCCGGCCAGGCCCGGGCGGCGCTCGACGGTCGGGAGTACGTCACGCCCGACGACGTCCAGCGCGAGGCCGAGGTCACGCTCGCCCATCGGATCCGACCGGTCTCCAGCACCGACGAGACCGGTCGCGAGGTCGTTCGGACGGCGCTCTCGACGGTTCGCGTCGAATGAGACCCACCCGCCGGGCGGTCGCGGTGGCGGGGCTGTGCGGCCTCGCGGTCTGGCTCGCGGTCCGCTTCGGCGCGCGCTCGCTCAACGCGGTGGTGGTACCGGCGCTGGTCGCGCTCGTCGCGGGGGCGATACAGTTAGTTCTCGCCGACCGGCCGACGGTCCGCCGGAGCCGACCCGCACCCGGGTTTCCGGACGAGATTCGAGCCGTCGAACTCACCGTCGAGGGGGGCGACGCGCTGTCGGGGCGGATCACCGAAACCGTCGGCGACGGGCTCGAGAGCTCGTTTTCGAGCGCGAAGCGCGGGCTGCCGGCCACCGTCGAGTACGACGTCCGGCTCGGCTCCCGTGGCGAACGGCGGCTCGGGCCGGCGACACTGAAAGTGACGGACGTGCTCGGGCTCTGGACGACGACGTACGACTACCCGAAACGGACGCCCCTCCTGGTGTATCCACCGCTCTTCGAGGTCGCGGGGGCCGGCGGTGCGCTCGGCGCGCCCGACCCCGTCGACCAGCGCGACGAGTTCGACGAACTCCGGGAGTACGTCCCGGGCGACAGCCTGCGTGACATCCACTGGGCGTCGAGCGCGAAACGCGACGACCTCGTGGTGATGGAGTTCGACACCGCGAGCGACGTCACGGGGCTGACGGTCGCGGCCGAGGCGGTCGCGGGCTACGACGACGAGATGGCGGCGGCGACCGCGAGCGTCGTCACCGCGCTGCTCGACGCGGGGCTCGCGGTCGGCCTCGCGCTCCCCGGGACCGAGGTCGAACGCGACGGCGGCGAATCCCAGCGCGAACGCGTCCTCGCCGCGCTCGCCAGGACCGGGCCGGGACGGGTCGAGCGCGACGCCGACGTCCGGGTGGTCGCCGACGCCGGTGGCACGCGCGTGACCGTCGAGAACCGCGAGATAGCCTTCAGTGACCTCGCCGGCCCCCGGATCGAACCCACGGCCGACGCCGGGGTGGTCTCGTGAGCACGCTCGAGAACCGAGACGACGAGCGCTCGGATCGGCGGCTGTCGGTCGGGTTCGGGCCGCGCTCGCGTCGCGCGCTCGCGCTCGCCGCGACCCTCGTCCTCATCGGGTCGATCCTCCGGGTGCTCACGGCCGTCACCGACGTCGCCGGCGGCACCGACACGCTCTGGTTGTTCGTCGCCGGGAGTCTGGTGGCGGCGACGGTGCTGGCTCGCTTCCTGCCGGCGGCCGGCGCGGTCGTGCTCGCGGCCGTGCTGTTCGGGGCCGGGATCTGGAGCTACATCCAGGCGGTGCCGAACGGCGCGCTCCTGCTCCAGTCGCTCGACGCGGTGAAGACCGACATCCTCGCGCTGCTGACCGGGCTCTCGGTGCTCCGGATCATGGCGGCCGGGACGTGGGCGGTCGGCTTCGCGCCCACGCCGACGTTCCTCGTCTGGTATCTCTCGCTCCGGCGGCACTACGTGAGCGCGGCGGCCGTGGGGAGCGCGGCGCTCGGCTTCTTCGTCCTGACCGGCGACGCGGGCATCGGGGCAGTGCTCGCGGGGACCGCCGGCGCGGCCGGTGTGGTCGGCTTCGGCGAACTCGACCGCAACGGCGGGAGCGCGCGACAGGCCGAGACGCTCGTGGTGGTGCTCGCGGCGATGGTCGTGGTCGCGCCGTTCCTGAGCGTGGTCCCCGGTGGGACCTCCCAGCCGCTCGTCACCTCCGGGGCCGGCGACGGGAGCGGGGCCTCGACCATCGAGGGTGGGCTGCTCTCGGCGGGCGACGAGGTGAACGTCCAGGGCGCGATCACCCTCTCGCCGAAGGTCCGCTTCACCGTCGAGAGCGACCGGGAGGACTACTGGCGCGTCGCGGGCTACGACCGCTATACCGGACAGGGGTGGGTCAAGACAGGGAGCAGCGACCCCTACGACGGCTCGCTCGCCGGCCCGCCGGGCAACACCACCGAGGTGGACCAGACCTACGAGCTCAGGTCCGAGGTCGGTGTGTTGCCGGCGGCGTGGAAGCCGACCGAGCTCTCGGGCGACGTCGCCGACGACGCCAGCGTGACCGCGCTCGGCGGGCTCCAGCCCGACGGCGAGCTCGGGAACGGGACGACCTACGCGGTCGAGAGCCAGCGCCCGAACGCGACGCCGGCCCAGCTCCGGGCGGCCGGGACGGCCTACCCGAACGAGGTCGCGAGCCAGTACACCCAGCTCCCCGAGAGCACGCCCGACCGGGTCGCGACCCGAACGGACCGCGTCACCGCGAACGCCGACAACCCCTACGACACCGCCCGGACGGTCGAGCGGTGGCTGGAGACCACCAAGAACTACTCGCTCGACGTCGACCGGCCCGACGGCGACATCGCGGACGCGTTCCTCTTCGAGATGGACGCGGGCTACTGTACGTACTTCGCCACCACGATGGTGACGATGCTCCGGAGTCAGGACATCCCGGCGCGGTTCGTGACGGGCTACACCGAGGGCCAGCGGGTCGCCGAGGACGAGTGGGTGGTCCGTGGCTACGACAGCCACGCCTGGGTCGAGGTCTACTTCCCCGAGACCGGCTGGGTCAAGTTCGACCCGACGCCGGCCGCGCCGCGAAGCGCCGTCGAACAGTCGAACCTCGAGGACGCCCGTGCGGGGAACGACTCGAACGTCGACGTCAACGGCTCCGAAGCGGGCGAGTGGACGCCGACGCCGACACCAACACCGGTCGGCGCGACGCCGACGGAGACGACCACCCCGAACGACTCGAACACGACCGACGGCGCTCCAGCCGGGGTCGACGACCAGCTCCAACAGGCCGCGAACCGGGACGGGCCGGACGGGACGAACGCGACGAACACCACGACCACGGGCGGTGCGGCCGATTCCGGCGACGGGGCAGCGAGCTTCGACCTGGAACTCCCCTCGCCGTCGCCGCGCGAACTCCTCTTCGTGCTGGTCGTGCTCGTCGGGCTGGCGGCCGCCGCCCACCGGACCGGCGTGCTCGAACGGCTCTACCGCGAACTTTGGCTCCGGGTCCACCCGAGTGGCACGCCGGCGGCGGCGGTCGAGCGGTCGTTCGACCGGCTCGAATACCTCCTCGCGCGCGACCACCGACCCCGGCGGGCCGGCGAGACCCCGCGGGAGTACCTCGCGGTCGTGAGCACCGACGAGCGGGTCGAGCGGGTCGGCGAGATCTTCGAGCGCGCCCACTACGCCGGCGAGGTGAGCCGGGCCGACGCCGACGAGGCCGCCGGGCTGGTCGACCAGCTCGTGGCCGAGCGCACCCCGGTGGTGGGTCGGTTCCGCCGGAATCGGCGCGAGCGAGGTCCCGACAGTATTTAATACGATGACTTCATATTTCCCAGTGTAATGTCGGAAGTCTGCTCGACGTGCGGCCTGCCTCAGGAACTCTGCGTCTGCGAAGACGTGGCGCGAGAGTCCCAGCAGATCACCATCCGCATCGACGAGCGCAGATACGGAAAGGAGGTAACGATAGTTGAAGGGTTCGACCCACAGGACGTCGACATGTCGAGTCTGTCCTCGGACCTGAAATCCAAGTTCGCCTGTGGCGGCACCATCGAGGACGACGCCATCGAACTTCAGGGCAACCACACCGGCCGGATCGAGGAGTTCCTTCGCGAGAAGGGCTACACGGTCGCGTAGACACCTCCGCTTTTCATCGACCCGCCATCGACGCTCGACCGCCGAGCGACGCTTCGCGCGACCCGACCCCCGATCCGAGTCGTCCGCCGACGCCCGACCGACCGTTCATCCGGAAAGACCCGCCCGCCGTGCGGGTTCGTTCGTTCTTTCGGCGGGGAACACGAGGAACCCGGCCCGAATGCCGGTCCGTGACGAAAGAGTGAAAAGCCTCATCTCCCCAGACGGGGTATGGTAAAGGATCGCTCGGCGACGCGGCGCGGCTATCTGAAGGCGACCGGTGCGGGGGTCGCGGCGCTCTCCCTTGCGGGGTGTATCGGTGGTGGCGACGGCGGAAACAACAGCAGCGAGGGCGGGAGCGGCGGCAGCGGTGGTGGAAACGGAAGTGGCAGCGCCGGGAACGGCAGCGGCGCGGCGGGGAACGGGTCCGGCGGCGCGGCGAGCGGCAACGAGAGCGGCGGGTCGAACAACCAACAGCGCATCGCCATCGGCTCGGACATCCCCTACAAACCGTTCGAGTACCGGACGAACGACGACGAGCTCGTCGGGTTCGACGTCGACATCGCGAAGGCGGTGTTCGGCGAGCAGCTGGGGATGACCCCGCAGTTCCAGGCCACCTCGTTCGACAGCATCATCCCCTCGCTCAACAACAACAACTTCCGGGTGATCATGAGCGCGATGACGATCAACGACGACCGCGCGAAGAAGGTGGACTTCTCGGACCCCTACTTCACGGCCTACCAGACGATCATCACCCTCCAGAACAGCGATATCTCGGGGAAGTCCGACCTCAAGGGGCAGACGGTCGGCGTCCAGAAGGGGACGACCGGGGCCGACGCCGCCGCGGAGCTGAAGGAGGAGTTCGGCGGCGACCTCTCGATCGAGAGCTACGACCAGATCCCCGACGCGTTCAGCGCGCTGATGAACAACCAGGTCGCCGCGGTCATCAACGACAACACCGTCAACGCCGGGTTCGTCAACGAGAACTCCGACGCGGTCCGGTTCGTCGAGGGCGACGGCGAGGCCGCGAACCAGGGCAAGAACGCGCCGTCGTACCTCACCCTCACCGTCGAGGAGTACGGCATCGCGTTCCGGCAGAACGACGACGAGCTCCGAAAGCGGGTGAACGAGGCGCTCTCGACCATCCGCGACGACGGCACCTACGACGAGATCTACAACGAGTACTTCGACAGTTAAACCACCTACACCTATCACTGCCTCCTGCTAACTCCCCGCAATGGCCGACACGCAAACGAACGCGACGCACGGGGCCGCCGAGAGCCGGCTGTTCAACGACACGACCCTGAAGTGGGTCGGGATGGTGGTCACGGGGCTGTTCACGCTCCTGATCGCGGTGTTCATCGGCTACATCGTCGTCTTCCAGGTCGACCTCGGACTCCTGATCGAGGTGGTCTACCCGCAGTTCACGGACGCCTTCATCACGGTGCTCAAGATCGTGGTCATCAGTTCGGTGCTGTCGGTGGTCGCCGGCGTCTTCGTCGGTCTCGGGCGGGTCTCGCGGACCGGCTTCACGCGGAACGTCGCGCGGGGGTACATCGAGTTCTTCCGCGGCACGCCCCTCCTGTTCCAGCTGTTCGTGATCTACTTCGGGGTGCCGACGCTCTGGCCGGCCGGCCAGTTCCCCTTCTCCGACTTCTCGGTTCCGGCCGCCATCATCGGGCTGACGCTGAACCACGCGGCCTACATCGGGGAGGCGATCCGCGGCGGGATCGAGTCGGTGCCCGGCGGACAGATGGAGGCCGCGCGGTCGCTCGGGCTCTCGTACATCCAGTCGATGCGCGAGGTGGTCCTGCCGCAGGCCTGGCGCAACGCGCTCGCCGCCATCGGCAACGACCAGGTCATCCTCGTGAAGGACACCTCCCTCCTGACGGTGCTCGCGGTCCCCGAACTCATCAGCGCCTTCCGGAACGTCAACAGCAACACGTTCGACCCCTGGACCCCGATCGTGATCGTCGCGGTCGCCTACCTCATGATCACCATCCCGCTCGGCCGGGTCGTGAGCTACCTCGAACGCCGTGCCGACCCCGCCGGAGGGAACTCGTGAGCACCCCGTCGACGCCGATCCTCGAGTTCGACGGCGTGAACAAGTACTTCGGCGACGCCCACGTCCTGCGGGACGTCGACCTCGACGTCGAGGACCGGGAGGTCTGTGTGGTGATCGGCCCGAGCGGCAGCGGGAAGTCGACGTTGCTGCGGTGTGCCAACAGACTGGAGGAGATCCAGTCGGGCGAGATCAGATTGGAGGGCGAGGCGATCTCGGCCCCGGACGCCGACATCAACCGGCTCCGCCAGCGCATCGGGATGGTCTTCCAGAGCTTCAACCTCTTCCCGCACAAGACCGCGCTCGAAAACGTCACGCTCGGGCCGCGGAAGGTGAAGGGGATCTCGAAGGGAGAGGCCACCGAGCGCGCCGAGGAGCTCCTCGCCAGCGTCGGGCTCTCGGACCAGACCGGTTCGTATCCGAGCCAGCTCTCGGGCGGCCAGCAACAGCGCGTCGCCATCGCCCGCGCGCTCGCGATGGAGCCCGACGTCATGCTGTTCGACGAGGTGACGAGCGCGCTCGACCCCGAGTTGGTCGGGGAAGTACTCGACGTCATGGGCGGGCTCGCCGAGGAGGGGATGACGATGCTGGTGGTGACCCACCAGATGGGGTTCGCCCGCGAGGTCGGGGACCGGGTCGTGTTGATGTCCGAAGGTCGCGTGGTCGAGACCGCCCAGCCCGAACGCTTCTTCGCCGACCCCGACACCGACCGCGCCCAGCAGTTCCTCTCGAAGATCCTCTAGAAGTCGGTGACGACCTCGATCCCCGTCACTCCATACTCGTCCATCGCCGCCAGTCGGTCCGAAACCTCGTCGAGACTCACCTCACGAGTGACGAGTTCGCCGGGGTCGATCTCACCACCTGCGAGCAGGTCGAAGAGGTCGCCGTAGCGCGTCGGCGAGAGGCCGCGGGCTCCGAGGAGATCGATCTCGTTGCGCGTGAGTTCGTCGACCGGGAGTGAGACTTCACCGCGTTCGGCCTCACCCGTGAGCCCGACCTGGACGTGCCGGCCGCGCCGCCGGAGGCAGTCGATGGTGGTGCGGAAGGTCTCGGCGCTCCCGAGGGCGTCGAGCGCGACGTGTGCGCCGCCGTCCGTCAGGTCGCGGATCGCTCTCACTGGATCGTCGGTCGCGTCGACCGCCGCCCGCGCGCCGAGGTCCGTCGCGAGGGCGAGTGCGGCCTCGTCGAGGTCGACGGCGATCACCCGCGCGCCCAGCGCCGCGCCCAACTGGACCGCCGAGAGACCGACCCCGCCACAGCCCACGACCGCGAGCCACTCGCCGGCCTGCAGGTCGGCGCGGCGCGCGAGCGCGTTGTAGGCGGTGACGTACCGACAGCCGAGCGCCGCCATCGCCACCGGTGAAACACCGTCGGGGAGCGGCGTGACGTTGTACTCGGCGTTCGGGACGTGGACCCGCTCGGCGAACGCCCCCGGAGCGTCGGCTTCGAACCCGAGCGCACGGTCGTTCGCACAGACGTTGCCGTGACCGTTGTGGCAGGTGGGACACGAGCCACAGCCGAGGCTGAACGGCACCGCGACCCGCTCGCCGACCGCGCGCGCCGTGACCTCGTCGCCGACCGCGACGATTTCGCCTGCTGGTTCGTGGCCGAGGACCTGCCCCAGCGGGACCCGGTCGTCGGCCCACTCGCCGTGGCCGTGCCAGGCGTGCCAGTCGCTCCGGCAGATCCCGCAGGCCTCGACGTCAACGACGACCCCGTGGCTCGCGGGTTCGGGGTCGTCTATCTCCTGGATGTCGAGCGGTTCGCCGTACTCGGTGAGGACTGCGGCACGCATGGCCGGATCTCGCGTGGGTGGGGGAAAAGCTCGCAGGTGGCGGGGTCAGTAGAAATCCGCGAGGCCGGATTGAGAGTCGTCCGCTTCGGTCTCGGCGGGGTCCTCGGCTTCCGGCTCGTCGACGTCGTCCGGTTCGTCACCCTCGTTCGGGTCGTCGGCGAGCGGGTCGTCGTCCGTTCTGGTCGCGCCCTCGAACGCGCCCTGTGAGCCCTCGACGGCGGCCTCCTCGCGGAGCCGGGCCGCGTCCTCGACGATCGACTGGACCTTGTTGGTGCTCTCGCCGCTGCCGGTGATGAACGAGACGTGTTTCGCCTCCAGGTCGTAGCGGGCCGTCATCGCCACGGTCAGCTCCCGGTTGGTGCAGTGGTGGGTCATCGTCGCGAGGTAGGGCATGACCTCGCGGCGCGCGCTCGCCATACTCACGCCGGCGGTCTCGGCGATCCGCTGGGCGATGTAGTCGCGCTTGTCGCGCGTGCCGCGCGAGCGCCCGAGCTTCGACCAGTAGCTCGGCGGGCCGTAGCGCGTCCAGCCACCTTTCGGCTCGCGGCGCGAGGCGGCCACGCCGGCGGTCATCGCGTCGCCCGCGTAGCGCCAGTAGGAGTAGTTCTGGGTCGCGCGCACCCGACCGAGCCAGCGGTCGGCGTTCGCGAGGTTGTCGTAGGCGTCGGCGAGTTCCGCTCCATGGAAGTCCTTCGGGACGTTGTCCTCGATCCAGTTGATGAGGTCGTCGGGCGTCTCGTCGACGTCGTAGGACATCCGGAGCGCGCCCTCGGCGTCCTCCTCCTTGATCAGCGCGTCGAGGAAGTCGAAGATCCCCGTCGTCTGGTCGCGGTCGCTGGTCACCACGTCGTCGACGGTGAGTCTCTCGGTGGATTCGGCGAGCGCTTGGAGGTCGTTGACTGCGCCACGAAGATCCCCCGAGTTCTGTTCGGCGATGGCTTCGAGGGCGTCGTCCTCGTACTCGACGCCCTCCTGACGGCAGATGTCCCGGAGCACGGGGAGGATCGAGCGCGCCGAGACGTCGCGGAACTCGATGGTCTCGCAGGCGTTCCGGAGCGCGTTCGACATCTCGTAGAACTCGTTGGCGATGAGTATCATCGGCTGGCCCGCCTCCTTCACGAGGCTCGTGATCGCGCGCGAGCCGCCGCGGTCGACGTTCCCGTGGAGGTTGTCGGCCTCGTCCATCACGACGAGCCGCCGGCCCGCACTGCCGCCCGAGAGGGTGCCGGATTTGGCGGCCTCGCCCGCGACCCGCTCGATGATGGCTTTCATCCGTTGATTCGAGGCGTTGAGCTCGATGGTCGGCCAGCCCATGTCGTTCGCGAGTGCGTGGGCCGCGCTGGTCTTGCCGACGCCCGGCGCGCCGTGGACGATGACCGCCTCGCGGTGGTCCTCCCAGGTCTCGGCCCACTCCCGGAGGGCGTCGCGGGCCTTGTTGTTGCCCCGGACTTCGGAGAGGGTCGACGGGCGGTACGTCTCGGTCCAGTCCATTGCGTGGATCAGGATCGAGTCGGGTTTAGTGGTTGCGAACGCGATCCCGACGGAACGTGTGCCGGGTACGTAACGACTAAACCCGGCGGGTACGAGAGTCCGAACGCATGAGTCAGTCGTACAAACGGGGCCTCGTGGAGGACTTCGGCCGGTGGCGGGAGTTCTCCGCCGGGATGTGGGCCTGGGTTTTTCATAAGTTTACGGGCTGGGTGCTGATCGGCTATCTCTTCGTCCACATCTCGGTTCTGAGCACGGCGATGTCGGGGGCGAACACCTACAACACGACCCTCCAGAGTCTGGAGGGGCTGTTGTTGGTTCGCATCCTCGAGGTCGGCCTGCTTGCGGTGGCCGCCTTCCACATCCTGAACGGCATTCGACTACTGTTCGTCGACCTGGGGGTCGGGCTCGAATCCCAGGACAAGAGCTTCTACGCGTCGCTGGTCCTGACCGGGATCATCGCCGTAGCCAGCGTCCCAACCTTCCTCTCGGGGGCCTTCTAGATGGCCGAACAGTACTCCTCGTTCGACCGACGGGGCTGGCGGTGGTTCCTCCAGCGGGTCACGGCGGCGTTCCTGATCGTCGTGCTCGCCTTCCACTTCATGCTCCTCCACTTCGTGAACCACGCCTACGAGATCACCCTCATGGGGTCGAGCGCCCGGATGAGCCAGGTGGGCTACTTCGCGACGATGATCCTGTTCTTGATCACCGCGACCTTCCACGGTGTCAACGGGGTCTACAACGCGCTCGTGAACCAGGGCCTCGACGGAACCCAGAAGAAGGTCGTCGCCGGCGTGCTGGTGGTCGCCAGCGCGGCACTGATAATCCAGGGCGTTCGGCTCGCGCTCGCGATGACGGGAATGAGCTAACCGACACAACCAATGAGTACACAGATACAGCAATCGGACGCCGAGAGCGAACAGGGCGACTCCCCGCAGGAACGCCGGCTCGAACGCAAGCGGGTCGACGCCGAGGAGCGCGAGGCGCGCGCGGAGTCGGCCGCCGACGAGGAAGGTGAGCACGTCAGCCTCGTCGTCTACCGCTACGACCCCGAGGTCGAGGGCAAGACGAAACCCCGGTTCGACGAGTTCCAGGTGCCGCTCAAGCAGGGCATGACGGTGCTCGACGCCCTGATCTACGCCCGCGACCACTACGACTCGACGCTGACCTTCCGGCACTCCTGTCGCCAGGCCGTCTGTGGCTCCGACGCGCTGTTCATCAACGGTTCGCAGCGCCTCGGCTGTCAGACCCAGATCGCGGACCTCGACGCCGACACCGTCCGGGTCGAACCCCTGCCCCACCAGGACGTCGAGAAGGACCTAGTCGTGGACATGGAGCACTTCTACGACCAGATGCACGCGGTCGAACCCTACTTCCAGGGCGAGACCCCCGACGGCGAGGAGCAGCTCCAGAGCCGCGAGAACCGCGAGAAGATCAAGATGAGCACGCGCTGTATCTGGTGTGGTGCCTGCCAGTCCTCGTGCAACATCGCGGCGGGCGACAACAAGTACCTCGGCCCGGCGGCGATCAACAAAGCCTACCGCTTCGCGATGGACGAGCGCGAGGAGGACGACCTGAAGGAACACCGCCTCAACATCCTCGAACAGGAACACGGTGTCTGGCGGTGCCAGACCCAGTTCTCGTGTACGGAGGTCTGCCCGAAGGACATCCCGCTGACCGAGCACATCCAGGAGCTGAAGCGCGAGGCCGTGAAGGACAACCTGAAGTTCTGGTAATCTCGACCGCCGCCGACACCACTCGATCCTGACGAGTATTTAACTACCCTCGCCGAAGGGCGGGGTATGGATCCGGCCGAGAACCACCGTTGCTGGGCCGGCCGTTCCGGGGAGTTCTCACCCGCGTACTACGCACACCTGGGCCCGAACGCGACGAGCGAACGCCTCGCCGAAGTCTGTACGGCTGCCGTCCCCGAGGACGCGACGATCCTCGAACTCGGCTGTAGCGCCGGTCGACACCTCGCCCACCTCCAGGAGGCGGGCTTTTCGAACCTCGCGGGCATCGACATCAACGACGAGTCCTTCGCGGCGATGGCCGACGGGTACCCCGACTTGGCCGCGGCGGGCACGTTCCACACCGGCGCGATCGAAGACGTCCTCCCCGAGTTCCCCGACGACGCCTTCGACGTGGTCTACTCGGTCGAGACCCTCCAGCACGTCCCGCCGGAGAACACTGGTGTCTTCGAGGAGGTGGCCCGCGTCACGGCGGACCTGCTCGTCACCGTCGAGAACGAGGGGGACGATTCAGACGACCACGGCGACGTGAACTACGTCAACGACGACTTCCCGCTCTACTACCGGAACTGGAAGGGGATATTCACCGACCTCGGACTCGTCCAGCGGTTTTCCGAACGTACGAAACGCGATACGTTGCGTGTTTTCGAAGTTTCGTAGTTCGTTTATTCCGAGAATCCCGAGTTAATGCTCAGACGTTTCTGAGCACTTTCCGCCGCTGCTTTCGGAGCTGTTTCTTGAACTCTCGAACCAACCGATTTCGTTCTTTAGACGGAACACCCCGTTTCCGGAGTTGTTTTTTGTACTCTCGGATTTGTCGCCGCCCCTCTTTCTTCATTTCGCGACGCATCTGTGATTTGACTGATGCCATTTTGATTTCACCTCCCGTATCCTTCTGAGATATGTGACCCGGTTCGAGTCATCTCACGGACATAGGTGGATGTACGATAATTGCCGGTATAAATCGAATGCTAGCCCGGTGTAAGTGAAATATGTCTTCTCGCAGGCAAAATTGCGGTCGGTCGAGCCTTACGCCTGCTCGGCCACGATCTCGACGACGGCTTCCTGGACCGCATCGCGTTCACCGAGCAGGAACACAGCACGGACGACAGCCACGACAAAAGATAGATACCTGCATCGACAACGTTCCCGTATGAGCGAATCGGACGCGGGTACCGAGGCGGTCGGCGAAAGCGCTGTCTCCGGTGACCGCGCCGCGATCCCGGCGTCGATCCGCGAACGGGCCGACATCGAGGACGGCGATACGATCCGCTGGCGGTGGCAGAACGGTGAACTCTCCGTGGAGGTCGTTCGTCAGCGAACCGGGGTCTTCGCGGATTTCGACGGCTTCGAGGGCGAACACGAATCCCTCGACCACGACCACGCGGGTCTCGAACCCGCGGGCGAATTCGACGCCGGCGAGGAGTAGTATGGCCCAGCACGCGCTCGTCGACACCAACGTGCTGTACGGCGCGTTTCAGAGACGTGATCAGTTTCACGACGAGGGTCTGGCGATCGTCAGGGGTGCCGACAGTCGGGCGCTTCCCGTCTGCGTCGTGCTCGATTTCGTCCTCGCCGAGACGATGAACGCGTTGACGTTAGATATCGCCCACGACGAGACGATCGAGGCACTCTCGATGCTTCGAGCGAGTGCCGGATTCGAGATCCGGCGAACGGATGACGACGTCTGGACCGCTGGCCTCGGTGTGTACGAGGCGCAGGCCCATCTCTCGTTCGTGGATTCGGTCCTCGTCGCGTACGCTCGAACAACAGAGACCGAATACATCTACTCGTTCGACGATGGGTTCGATAGCGTCGATGGAGTCGACCGGTTGAACACCGATACCGATCCGTATTCGGTCTAAGCACGAGAATCGAGCCCTCGAACGGATCGCCGTCGAAAGCAGTGTGTTCGGAAGAACTGCCTCGGATCAGATCTGCTCGGCGACGACGTCGATGACCGCTTCCTGCACCGCATCGCGCTCGCCGAGCAGGAACTCCAACCGGTCGTCGCGCGCCGCGCCAACGGAGACGTCGGCGTCGGGGACGCGCTCGGCGGTTTCCTCGGCGATGGCGTGGATGTCCACGTCGCCGCGGACGAACAGCTCGTCCTCGCCGACACCGACCAGGACCGAAGCCGCCTCGCGAGTTCGACGATAGAGTTCGTCACAGAGCAGCGCGGTCGGCGGGAAGTCGTAACGGTGGGTGAACGCGTCGGTGTCGAGCACGCCGATCGTCCCCGCGTCGGTCTCGCGGTAGTCGAGGTGAGCGCGCGCGGTCTCGATGGCGGCGTCGCGCTTGGTTCGGAAGCGCGAGGCGAAGGCCGCCGCGAGCGCCTCGCCACCCTCGAAGACGAGATCGCGAACGAGTTCGCGTTTGTCCTCGTAGGACTGGTAGTTCGCGACCAGCGCGACCGCCTCGCGGACCTCCCGCGCGCGCTCGGCGTCGTAGCCCGCCTCGTTCGCGAGGTCGGCGTAGGCCGCCGGGGTGTGCTCCCAGAAGCTCACCGCCGGCAGGTGCGCGAGGTCCTCGCGGACCTCGGGGTCGATGTGGACCGCGACGTTCGCCGCGAGCGCGGCCGTCGTGGTCCCGTCCCCGTCCGTCCCGACGAACGCGTCTACGTCCGCCCGTTTCTCGACACCGACGTCGAGCACCGCGCGCTCGGCGTCGTAAACCGAGAGCAGCGAGAGGCCGTCGGCCGAGGCGCTCGTCCCGCCGACGCCGCAGAAGACGAACAGCGGGATCGCTTCGTCGTGGCGCTCGCGGGCGTCGAGCATCGTGGTGACGTCGCGCGTCGCCGAATCCATGTCGTAGACGCCCTCGGCGAGCGGCCGCCGGTCGAAGTAGTGGTAGGCGGCGTCGCTCCGGGCGTGTTCGGCTTCCACGAGCGGCAACGTCGCGCGCTCGATGGCCGCCGCGGCGAGGTAGCCGTCGGCGCTCGCGTCGTGGCGCACCACGACGGGTCGGGACTCCAACACCGCACGTCGGATCGTCCCCGCGAGGTCGCGGATCTCGTCCGCGAGGTCCGCCACCACGCCGTCCTCGGCGAGGAGGTCGACCGACTCGACCTCGGCTTCCGCGGCGAGCGCGTCCGCCATCCGCGTCTCGACCGCCTCGCGCCCCGACTCGTCGAGCACCGAGAGGTCGTCGGATTCGACCTGCAGACCGCCCCGGTGGCGCTCGACGTGGCCCTCGACCGCGACGAACGCGCCGGCCTCGATGCCGGGGTACGCTCGAACGCCCGCCTCCTCGAAGGCTGCACACTCGACGGTTCCGGCCTCGTCGCGGAGGGTGAACACCGTCGGACCGCCCGTCTGGCGAACGCTCGCGACTTCGCCCTCGATACGAACCGGGTCGTCGACGTGCTCGTCGAGGTCGTCGGTGCGAACGGTCTCGTAGTCGGTCTCGGAGGTCGATTCCGGTTCGGGGTCGACGAGCTGCGCGCCGCCCGCATCGGCAGTCGAACCGTCGGCATCGGCCGTCGAACCGACTGTATCGGTGGTCGACGTCGTCTCGACCGGGCTGTCGCCGTCGGCGCGGGTCCGGTCGGTCGTCGGTTCCGTCTCGGTGGTCGTCGATTCCGCGTCGGCGGTCGACGTCTCCGTGGTTTCGTCGGCGGTGTCGGCTACCGGACGCCCGGCAGCCGCGTCTTCATTTGGGTCGTCAGCCTCCGCGGGGAGTTCGTCGCCCTCCGGGGTGTCGACGAGCGCGCCCCGGAACTCGCGGTCGGACTGGCGGATCGACCACGTGAGGTCGACGTTGCCGTTGTCGTGAACATCCGTAACTTGGACGTAGACCTCGTCGCCGGAGTCCCAGTCGAGGCTTTCGAGCCGACTGTCGAGTTCGCTCCGGTGGAGGAGCCCGGTGACGCTGTCGCCGATGTCGACGAAGACGCCGAAGTCGGCGAAGCCGTCGACGGAGCCGCGGTAGAAGCGGCCGGCGGTGAGTTGGTTGGCGTGCGATCCTTCGAAGTCAAAGACGACGTCCTCCTGGTGGCTCTCGCAGATGTGGCCATCCGTGGAGGTGCCGCAGATGATACAGCTACCCATTACCGGAGGCAACGGCCGGTGACTAAAACGGTTGTCGGAATCCATCGCGTAGGATCGAAGCGTCGGGTCCGCCCAGCGGCCGCTGACGGGAGCGGTTCCTGACGGCATCGGTTCGCCCCCGACGTTATCCGATACCCGGGGGGTTCGTCGAGGTATGGCCGACGGATCGATGGACGTCGCCGCGCTCGGTCCCACTCGTGAACACAAAAAGTGAGAGTTTCGAGGCGCGTCGACGGGCTGGTGCTCAGTCCTCGGCGATTTCGAGGGAGACCGTGGCCGTCGCGTCCGCGTCGACGACGCTGATGGTGAACTCGTACTCGCCGGCCGACACGTCGGAGAAGTCCATCCCGACGATGTCGTCGCGGGTGAGGTCGTGCCGGTCGTCGTCGGCGTTGTCGAAGACGATCTCGTCGAGCTCCGCGGCGGAGAGCTCCGGCGAGGTGATCTCGACGTCGTACGGCCCTTTGTACGCCCCGTAGACGAGGTCGAGGTTGAGGATCCCGTTCTCCGGCGGCGTGTCGACGGTGTTGGCACAGCAATCCCGGAAGCGGGCGTTCAGCGGGTCGTCCGCCGGCGGGGTGTGGAAGCCCGCGTCGTCCCCGTCACCGCTCTCACCATCGGGGTCGGGGTCGTAGACGTAGAGCCCGTCGTTGGGGTACGAGCGGGCGGGACCGCCGAAGCCGTCCTCACAGCAGATCAGCCGGCCGTCGTCCATCGCGTAGACGTTGTCGACGTTGCGGAGCGCGTCGTCGGCGTCCGCGGGCGGGTCGGTGAAGTCGGGACCGACGATGACCGGTTCGAGCGTCGAGACGTTGTAGTCGTCCTCGAGTTCCGCGCGGTAGACCACGCCGCCGTCGACGCGGTCCATCCGGATGTCGCCGGTGTTGTCGGCCATGTCGTCGTTGAACTCGGAGATCCCGAAGTAGACGTAGTCGCCCGGTTGCGCCCCGTCGACGCTGTCGACGCCCTCGGCCTTGTTGAACTCGATGGACGCCCCGATCTCCTTGGCGGCCGCTCGCATCTCGAGGAAGGGGACCTTCCGGAGGTCCTCGTCGACCCCGTTCGGGCCGTTCGCCTCGTACTGGGCGGCCCACTCGACGATCTCCTCGTTGGTGATGTAGTTCCGGTTCCCGTTCTCGATGACTTCCTTGTCGGCCTCTTCGAGCGCCGCTTCGGGGTCGTCCTGCCAGTCGGTCTCGGCGTGCGCGAGGTAGTCCTCCTGGGTCACGTCGTCGTACTCGGCGATCCACGCCTCGGCCTCGGCGTTGGTCGCGTGCCCGAGTTCGATCCACTCGACTTCGAGATTGGTGTTCGCCGGGGAGTTGCGCGTGCCGGCCTCGGCCGCGGAGGCGGCGTCGTTGGTGATCTTCGGGGCGTACAGGGTGCCCGCGACGTCCATCGGGTCCTCGTAGCTCGGGATCGGCTCGTCGGCGACGAACTTGTAGATACCCTTGCTGTCGCCGTCGGAACAGCCGTAGACGGTTCGTTCGTCGGCCTGCACGTTCGGCGATTCCCACGCCGCCCGGCCCATCACGTGGTACTTGACCGGCTGGGGTTCGTCGGCCGTCGGCTCGCGGACGTCGACGTGGTAGCCGTAGCGGTACGGGTTGGGGTAGACGTCGCCGATCGGCGTCGTGTCGCTGAGCGTCTCCTCGTCGGGCTGGTCGGCGTCGGGCTGGTCGACCTGCTCGGCACCCAGGTAGTACGCGAGGAACTCGACGCCCGTCAGCGCCCAGTAGCCCTGCGGCTCGAACGCCTCGTCCTCGCCGTAGTACTCGACGATCGCCTCGCCGATCCCGTTGGGGTTCGGCCGGTTCCAGAACTGGCAGCCACCGATGAGGTCCTTCCCGCTGCCGGCCTCGACGATGTCGCCCACCGTGTGGGTGAGCGAGACGCGCGGGTGGGCGTAGTTCTCCTCGGAGGAGAGCATCGTGTTCCACGGACTGAGGTCGCCGTAGCAGTTGATGCGCGTGCCGCCGAGGTCACGAAGCGCGTCGGTGTTCGCGAGGTTGATCGCGTTCTCCAGGTCGGCCTCCCACTCGCCGTCGTCGTTCTGGCTGATCGGGATCCGGGAGATGTTCCCGGGGCTGTTCTCCCAGTTGGTGAAGAGATATCCTGCAGTGCCGTCGTCCGTGGGGACGAACTGGTTACAGTCGGGGTTGCTCGCGGCCAGGCCGTACTGGGTGCCCGCGAAGTAGGGTTGGTTCTCTCGGTTGGATTCGGCGTCGGCGGTGTCCGCTCGAACGATGTCGGTGCCATCGGGCGTCTGAGTCACGCCGAGGCGTTCCGTGCCGCCGTTGATCGGCTCGCGGCCCTGTGCGAGCAGCGTGTACTCGCCGTTACCCGACCGGACGCGCCCCTGCTCGTCCTCGGTTTGGGGTGTCGAGACCTCCTCGAAGTCGTCGTTGTCGCCGTCGAGGTCGAAGGTGAAACCGCTGAAGTAGCCGACACCCGACCGGTTGAACGGCTCGGGGTTCTCCTCGCTCGGGTGCTGGAGGCTATAGAGCAATCCACCGTCGTCGAAGACGAACGGACCCGTCACCTCGGCCCCGAAGGCGGTCGTCGAGAAACGCTTGAGTTCGCCCTTGACGCTCGGGGCCCCCGGCGTATCCGTCTCCTCCACTTCTTCAGAGTGCGCGGCGCTCGCCGTGCCGACCACACTGGCACCGAGCGTGGCCGCGACTGACGTCGCCATCAGCTTCCGTCGCGTGAATTCGACCATGCAGATGACCACGCAAAGGCCCGAGGGAAGTAGCTTCGCGGCATAAACACCGGAGACATACCTCTCCGAACGAACGGCTATGAGGGCTACATAGTGGTCCGTTCGCTCGCGAGTGCGACGGTCGAGACTCGGCATCGGACGACGAGCACGTGAATCAGTACGTCGAGAACGAAAACCGGCCGTCGACTACTCCATACCGTGCTCTTTCGCACCCTCCCGGATCCCAGCCGCGCGCTTTTCGACCCGGGAGGCGTACCGCCGGACCTTCTCCGGTTTCACCCCGTAGAACGACGCTACCCAGTTGACGTCGACGCCGGGCTGGGTCAGGAAGTACGCCACGAGGGTGTCGCGGCCGGCCTGGATGATCTCGGGCGGAACACCTCGGTCACCGGTGCCGGCCTCCTCGAAGCCGTTGACGTCGAAGTAGACGTCGGCGTAGAGTTCGGCCGTCTCCGGGTTCTCGAAGGTGATCCCCGTGTGGTGTGGAGCCTCGAACCGGTATCGGACCCCGTCGGCGTCGGTCGGGTGACACTCGACGATCCGAACACCCAGAATGTACGCCCGGTGGAGCGATTCGCCGTCGGCCGATGGGGAGGGTTCAGACCGAGACATGGGGAGCGAGAGCGCGAGTGACGGGTCGACGGACCCGTGGGTGGAAGGACTGGGCCATTACAGCCGACCGTTCGATGCCCGCGACTTGAAGCTACGCTCCCTTCTCTCGGGAGGGCTACTGTGGACTCGGGTCGGCTCCGGAGCGGTTGCCGAGATGTCGCGGGATCGACGTCGAATCGTCGTGGCGTGTCGCCGGAGGGTGTCGGCGAAGGGACAGCGTGATATCCGTGGTGTGGTGACGATCCACGATGACGGACCCGATACCGCTCGATGCGGTCTACGACGTGACGACGATCACGGGAGTCGCGCTCTCGCCCGACGGCGACCGGGTCGCGTTCGTCGCCCACGAGTCGAGTCGGGCCGACGACGAACGTCACAGCTCGGTCTTCGTGGTGCCGACCGACGGGAGCCGACCGCCCCACCGACTGACCCGCGCCTCGGGTGCCGGGTCGCCGCAGTGGAGCCCCGACGGCGCGAAACTCGGTGTGCTCGCGGCGCGCGAGCGCGACGTCGGACTGACGGTCGCGGCAGGCGATTCGGACGAAGACGATGACGAGGTCGAGTCGAACGGGGACGGCGACGAACCGAAGTCCCAGGTCTGGGTCTTCGACCTCGAACTCGGTGGCGACGCGCGGCAGGTCACCGACCGCGACGAGGGGGTTCGGGAGTTCGACTGGGGGCCCGACGGCGAGCGGGTCGTGGTCTCGGCGCGCGACCCGACCGACGAGGAACGCGAGTATCTCGACGCCCGCCGGGAAGGGGACGGACCGATCGAGACCGACCGCCTCCAGCACAAGGCCGACGGCGCGGGCTGGCTGGATTCGGTGACGAGCTACCTCTTCGTGGTCGACGTCGAGACCCGCGAGTCGACGCGCCTCGACGACGCCTACGGCGGTGGGGCCTACGAACCCATGAGCGGCCTCCAGCCGACGTGGAGCCCCGCGGGCGACCGGATCGCCTTCCTCTCGAATCGGACCGAACGGCCCGACGACAACGCGGTGCTGGACCTCTACACCGTCGCGCCCGACGGCACCGACCTCGGCCGTCTCACCGAGCGCGACCTGGTCGTCGGCGGCGCGGAGTGGCACCCCGACGGCGACCGGCTCGCGTTCGTCGGGGGCGACCCCGAGAACAGCGCCGTTCCCGGTCAGATCTACGTGTGGGACGGCGACGACTACGACTCGCTGACCACCGACCTGGACCGGCGACCCACCCGGCAAGCGCCGCTCCGGTGGGACGACGGGACGGTGCTGGCGGCCATCGCCGACGAGGCCGACGTCCGGTTCGTTCGAGCCCACCCCGACGGTACGCCCGCCGAACGGGTCTTCCCCGACTCGGTCGAGCACCGGACCCTCCAGACGTTCGACCTCGCCGCGGGAACGCTGGTCGCGCTGTCGACACATCCCTCCCAGGGCGCGGATCTCCACGCCGCGAGCCTCTCGGCCCTCGAAAACGATGGTAGGGACGCCTTCGAGGCGCTCACCGCGGTGAACGAGGAGCTGCTCGACGAACACCCGCTCCCCGACTGCGAGCGGGTTCGCTACGAGAGCGCCGGGCACGACATCGACGCGATCACCTACCTGCCATCGGATTTCGATCCCGAGGACCCCGAGCCCCATCCGCTGGTCGTCTCGATCCACGGTGGACCGGTCCACTACGACACGCCGGAGTTCAGCTTCGAGTACGCGGCGTGGACGAGCCGGGGCTACGTCGTGGTCTGTCCGAACTACCGCGGCGGGGCCTCCTACGGGCGGGCGTTCGCCGAGGAGCTCCGTGGGCAGTGGGGCACCGTCGAGGTCGAGGACATCGCCGCCGGTATCGAGGCGCTCTGCGAGCGGGGCTGGGCCGATCCGGACAGGGTGTTCGGCCGCGGGGTCTCCTACGGGGGCATCGCACAGGGGTTCCTCGTGACCCAGACCGACTGCCTGACCGCCGCCGCGCCGGAACACGGTATCTACGACCTCCGGTCGGTCTTCGGGACCGACGACACCCAGGTCGGGCTCGTCAACGAGTTCGGGCTGCCGTGGGAGGCCAAGGAGACCTACGACGCCGCCTCCGCCATCCGGGACGCCGGAAACATCGACACACCCCTGCTGGTGATGGCCGGCGGGCAGGACTGGCGGTGTCCGCCCAGCCAGTCCGAACAGCTCTACGTCAGCGCCCGCAAGCAGGGCGTCGAGGCGAAGCTCGTGGTCTATCCCGACGAACACCACAACGTCACCCACCCGGACCGCGCGCTCCACCGGCTCGAACAGCTCACCGAGTGGTACGAGAAGCACGATCCGGCCGTAGAGCAGAACGACGACGACGGGGAGTGATTTCGAGGGAGGATCAGCCACGAGTGCTATAGCGGGGGCGGACGAGGGGTGAAATATGGAAGGTGTAGGTGTCCCGCTGGTGACGCCGTTCGACGAGGACGGAGGGATCGACGAATCGAAACTTCGAGCGGTCGCGTCGTGGGTGGTCGAGTGCGGCGTGGACTTCGTCGTGCCGTGTGGCTCGAACGGCGAATCGGAGCTCATGACCCTCGACGAGCGGGCGGAAGTGACCGAGATCGTCGTCGACGAGGTCTCGGTGCCCGTGCTCGCCGGGACCGGCCATCCGGGCCTCGAGGAGACGCGCGAACAGACACGGCGGGCGGCCGAGGCTGGAGCCGACGCCGCGCTGGTCGTCACACCCTACTACTTCGACCACGACCAGGCGGCGCTGGCGGCGTACTACGGTCGGCTCGCGGACGAGAGCCCGCCCCCGATCTACCTCTACAACGTGCCGGCGAAGACGGGCGTCTCGCTCGACCCGGAGACGGTCGGGGCGGTGGCCGACCACGAGAACGTCGCCGGGATGAAGGACTCGACCGGCGACATGATCGCGTTCCAGCGCGAGCGCCGTTTAGCTGGGTCGGACTTCGACCTTCTCGTTGGAACTGGCGCGCTCCTCGCACCGGCGCTCGACGCCGGGGGCGACGGCGGCGTCATGGCGCTCGCCAACGTGGTCCCGGACCTCCTCGTGGAAGTGTATCACCAGCGAGCCGACGACAGCGCCGCCGCCCGCGCGCTCAATTCTGAGTTGGTCGCGCTCAATCAGGCGATCACCGCGAAGCACGGGGTTCCGGGTCTCAAGGCCGCGATGGCCCACCGCGGCGTGCCGGCCGGGCACGTTCGCTTTCCGCATCAGCCCGCGGACGAAGATGTCGTTGAGGAAGTCACCGCGCTGGTCGACGAGGCGCTCGACGGGCACGCTGACTGACCAGAATAGTTACTTCTTCGAGTGAATTTTGCTCAGCGCTCATTTTCTAACCTGTGGCGTTTAGCCTCCTCGTAAGCAGCGCCAACGGAGTTCGTGTGAGCTACATCGTACGCCATACCCCCTCCCTTCGCTGCTTCTCGTATTAGTCCGAGCCGGATACCTAACGCTAACACGACGCCAATTTTTGCTCTCCACGCTTTTGAGTTATCACTCCTACAGATATCTATCCGAAGAAATACTTCTTCGTAGGCTGCGTAGATCGAGAGTGGAAATGTGAGTATCAAGATCCACAGACCCAACAACATAGGCAGAACCATCTTGACGACAGATAGCTGCCAATCTACCGCACCCCACGACACGTCGGCAGTTCGTAAGGTATGGATCACCACGACAGCCGATACGATGGTCAAAGTCCATAGTCTTACTTTAGATGCGATCTCTTCTTCCTGAGAATTGCTTGCACCGGCCGGAAGAGCAATGGCGATTAGCAGTACAACTTGCAGAACAAGCTCGATCGGAATCGAGAAGGGCGACAAATTCATGAAATATTCGATTACCACGATTCCTCCGACAATTTCCGTGGCTTTGGCCTTGAGATAGCTAACCTTTGTAGCGTCGGTAAAACTCCCCAGTAGTACAAGACCAGAGGACACTCCCCAGACAAAGGTATCCTTTGTCAATACTGGATCCCAGATACCAACCACATCTGCTACCAGCACGAACAATACTATCCACAGAGTGTAGATCGCCCAAAGGGCGAGCAATTTGCGGCCAGTGGCCGTCTTAATTGCCGAAAGCAGTGCTGAACGTGATTGAGTGTTCCAGATAATGAATGCTGCAAACGCCACGAGTAGGATTAGCCCCACCCACTCTCGATTGTTAGGCTGAAAACCGTGGGCGATGAGCCACGAGATAACTTCGTCGGCTATCCGCTGAAGGTTCATGCTGTGCTAACATCAATAAATCAAGGTCTGGAGATAGATAAACGACTTTCTGGCTCTATTCGTTCTTGACCAGCACCTTCACCGCCTCGCGCTCGTCCATCGCCTCGTAGCCCTCGGGCACGCTCTCGATGTCGACGGTCTTCGTAAAGACCGGCGAGGGGTCGAGGGTGCCCTGGAGCACGTCGGCCATCAGGTCGTCGACGTAGTGGCGCACCGGCGCGACGCCGCCTTCGAGGCCCACGTTCTTCCCGAACATGGTGGCGACGAAGTCGGTGGTCTCCACACCGGCCGGCACGCCGACGTAGCCGATGGTGCCCCCCGGACGCGCGACCTCCGCCGCGGTCTCCATCGAGGACTCCATCCCCACACATTCGAGAACGTGGTTCGCCCCGCCGTAGGTCGTCTCCGTGGCTTCTTCGATGGCCTCCTCGCCCTCCGAGGAGATGACCTCCGTTGCACCGAACTCCTCGGCGATTTCCAACCGATCCTCGTGGTGGCCCATCGCGATGACGCGCTCGGCCCCGAGGCGTTTCGCGGCGAGCACGCCACACAGCCCGACCGCGCCGTCGCCAACGACGATGGCCGTCTCGCCCGCCTCGACGCCCGCGCTGACGGCCGCGTGGTGGCCCGTACACATCACGTCCGTCAGTGGGAGGAGCGATTCGAGGACGTCCTCGTCGTCGGCGTAGCGTTCGGGGACTTTCACGAGCGTGCCGTTGGCGTGCGGCGCGCGGACCTTCTCGCCCTGCGCCCCAGTCAGGTCACCACCCCAGCCGTAGCCGTTGACACACGAGGTCTGGAGGCCCTTCCGGCAGAACTCGCACTCGCCGCAGGAGATCGAGAACGGCGAGAGCACCCGGTCGCCGGGTTCGACGTTCCGAACAGCGTCGCCGACTTCCTCGACGATCCCCATCGGTTCGTGGCCGACCCCCGCGCCCTCGGGCATCTCCTCGCGGTGGCCACGGTAGAACCAGAGGTCCGAGCCACAAACTGCCGTATGAGTGATCCGGACCACGGCGTCCGTCGGTTCCTCGATCTCGGGGTCGTCGACCTCCTCGACACGGATGTCGCCCGGCCCGTGGTAGATTGCTGCGTGCATCACCGCGGAGTGATGGACCCCGGGCTAAAAGCCCCAAGCTACCGGCAACTCGACACCCACGCCGACCCACCAGCCCCAACGCGGCCGCTTAACCCGTCGGACCCGCTGGTTCAGATATGGGTACCATCACCGGCGACTTCACCGACGAGACGGTCATCGTCACCGGCGCGAGTTCGGGCATCGGCCGCGCGGTGGCGCTCGCGTTCGGCGAGGCCGGCGCGACCGTCGTCAACGCCGACGTTCGAGCGGAGCCGAAGGACCGCGACGCCGAACGGCCGACCCACGAGGCGATCCGCGAGGCCGGCGGCGAGAGTGAATACGTCGAGACGGACGTCTCGGACCCCGACGAGATCGAGTCGGTCGTCGAGGCCGCCCACGAGTTCGGCGGTGTGGACGTGATGGTCAACAACGCCGGGGTCCACGTCAGCCGCCTCTTCCGGGAGGTCAGCCCCGAGGATCTCGAGAAGGTCCATCAGGTCAACACCGTGGGGACCTTCTTCGGGACCCAGGCCGCCGCGAACGACATGATCGAGCGCGGCGCACAGGGAAGTATCGTCAACACCGCCTCCTCGACGTCGACCATGCCCGACTGGGAACACGCCCACTACGCCGCGACGAAGGGCGCGATCCGGATGATCACCCGCAGCGCGGCGCTCGAGCTCGCCCAGTACGATATCAGGGTCAACAGCGTCGCGCCGGGCCCGGTCGCCACCGAGATCACCGAGGGCTGGTCCGAGCGCGCCGAGGAGTCGGTGGGCGGCGACGGTCGGTCCCCACCGACGCGGGCGGGCCGCCCGGCGGACCTGGCGGGCGCGTATCTCTACCTCGCGAGCGAGGGAGCCGACTACGTCACCGGCGAGCAGGTCTGGGTCGACGGCGGATCCCGGATCGCCTGAGAAGCGCCGCGCCGAACGGACCGCCCGCAAGCCCCGATCGGTGGGGCTTTGGGCTGGACCGCCACGGATTTACACGATGCAGCAACGTCTCCGTGCGGTTCTCGACCGCGCGTTTCTCGTCGTCGGCTGTCTCCTCCACTGGCTCGTCGCACGCCTCCCGCTCGCCCGCGACCCGGACCTGTGGGTGTTCGGCACCCGGAGCGGTCAGGGGTTCGCGGACAACGCGAAGTACCTCTTCCTCCACGTCGCGGCGAACCACCCCGAGGTCCGGGCGGTCTGGCTCTCGACCGACCCCGAGGTCGTCGACACACTTCGCGCCCGGGGCTACGAGGCCCACCACGCCCGTTCGCCGCGCGGCCTCCACTTGAATCTCCGGGCGGGCGTCGTGCTCTTCACCCACGGCCTCCGGGACGTGAACCTCTGGCTCTCGGGCGGTGCGCGTGCGGTGTTGCTCTGGCACGGCACGCCGCTGAAGCACATCTCGTGGGATTCGCACTTCCCCGGGGAACCCCTCCCCGTTCGCCTCGCCCACGCCTACGCCCACGACGTGCTCGACCACATCACGATCCCCGCGGAGGCCATGACCCCTGCCTTCGTCTCGGGGCTCCGCGTCGATCCCGACGTCCTCGCCATCACGGGCTATCCGCGCAACGACGCACTGGTCGGGTCGATAGCCGACGGCGACATCGGTCTCGACGGTGCCAGCCTCCGGGCGGTCGAGGAGCTCGCCGACGACCACCGGCTCGTTCTCTCGCTCCCGACCTTTCGGGACGCGGGTGAGAGCGCGCTCGAAATGCTCGACACCGCCGCCCTCGACGAACTCCTCGAACGTCACGACGCGTACCTCCTCGTCAAACCCCACCCGAACGAACCGCTCGAACCCGGTACGCTCGCCGGCGACCGGATCCGCGGGCTCCCCGCGTCCGTCGACAGCCACGCGCTGTTGCCGCTCGCCGACGCGCTGCTCACCGACTACTCCTCGGTGTTCTTCGATTACCTCCTGCTCGATAGACCCGTCGTGTTCTATGCACCCGACCTCGAACGCTACCGAGCCGAGCGGGGTTTCTACTTCGACTACGACGAGGTCACGCCCGGCCCGATCGCCCGAACGAACCCGGAACTCATCACGGCCCTCGACCGGATCCTCGGGCCCGAGGCGGACGGGTTCGCCGCCGAGCGCGCCCGGGTCCGCGAACGGTTCTGTGATACCCGCCCCGACCGCGCGGAACGGGTTTTCCGAACCATCCGAGACCACGAAAACAAAAAGGTTCGAAAATCTCCATAGAACGGTCGAAAAATCCATTGCTTTCACTCTCAGGGCGAACAGCTACAACGAATGACCCGAAATCGTCGGTATGACTGCTGCAGTATCCACCCCGATAGGCACGGCAGTGGTGCTCGCGGCCGGGGTCGGTTCCCGACTCCGCCCCGTGACCGCCGACCAACCGAAACCCTGCGTGACGGTCGGCCCGCGACCGATCCTCGCCCACCAGCTCCACGCCTACGCCGACGCCGGCATCGTCGAGATAGTCGTCGTCGCGGGCTACCTCGCCGACGACGTCCGCGAACTGTGTTCGGCGGTCGCGGCGGAGCGCCCCGAACTCGAGATCACGGTGATCGAGAACGAGGACTACGACACCACCAACAACATGTACTCGCTGTCGCTCGCCCGCGAGGCGGTCGACGGCGAGGCGTTCTGCCTCTCGAACGGCGACGTGGTGTTCGACCCGCGCGTCGCCGCCGAGCTCGCCACGGGCTCCGGCAGCGCTATCGCGTGCGACATGGAGACCTACGACGAAGAGTCGATGAAGCTCACCCTCGACGGTCGGGATCGGGTCGAACACCTCTCGAAGGACGTCGCCGCGGCCGAGGCCGATGCCACGAGCATCGACGTCTACCGGTTCTCCGCCGACTTCTCGACCCGGCTCTTCGCGGAGATCGAGGACCGACTCGCGGCCGAGACCGGCGACTGGACCGAGGTCGCCATCGACGCGCTGCTCGGGCCCGGCGACCACGACGTCGAACCCCTCGACATCGCGGGCGCGCGGTGGGTCGAGGTCGACGACTTCGACGACCTCCACCGGGCCGATCGGGTGTTCTCGCCCTTGTCGTCGCTCTCCGAGAAGGGCGCGGTCTTCTTCGACCTCGATGGTACGCTCTACCTCGGCGACGACCTCCTTCCGGGTGCGAAAGCGGTCGTCGAGTCGCTACGCGAGGCCGGTGTCGCCGTCTACTTCCTCTCGAACAACTCCTCGGGCTGGAAGACCGCCTACGCCGAGAAACTGGACCGGCTCGGGATCCCCGCCGACGAGGCCGACATCGTGCTCTCGACCGACGGCGTGATCGAGTACCTCGACGAGGAGGACGCGAACGCCTACGTCGTCGGCACGCGCGCGATGCGCGGCGCGATGACCGATGCCGGTCTCGCGACCGAGGCCGACGACCCGGACGCGGTAGTGGTGGGCTTCGACACCGAACTCACCTACGAGAAGGCGGAGCGCGCCTCGCTCGCGATCCAGGACGGCGCGGAGTTCCTGCTCGCCCACCCGGACATGGTCTGTCCGACGCCGGACGGCCCGATCCCCGACTGCGGCTCGATCGGCGCGTTCGTCGCCGCCGCGACCGGCGAGGAGCCCGACCGGGTGTTCGGGAAACCCGACCCGAGAATGCTCGACCACGTGCTCGACGAACACGACCTCACACCCGCCGACGTCGCGGTGGTCGGCGACCGGCTCGAAACCGAGATCCGCCTCGCCGACCGCCTCGGCTGCGAGTCGGTCTGCGTGCTCACCGGCGACGCCACGCGGGAGGCGGTCGAGGAGAGTCCGCTTTCACCGACGCTGGTGGCCGAAAGCGTCGCCGACCTCGATGACTTCCTGTGATCAGTCGTCCGACACCGCCGCCGACGCGTCGGCGGTCGACGGGCCGGCGTCGGCCGCGGTTCGGGGTGGCGTGACCCGCGCGAGCCCCGGGTAGTCGGCGATGAGACCGTCGACGCCGGCGGCGCGGAGCTGGCTGGCCTGGTGCCAGTCCGTGACGGTCCAAACGTTGACCGGCCGGCCGGTCTCGTGCGCCCGCTCGACGAGGTCGATGTCGGCGAACGGCCCGGTCGGGACGTAACCCGAGTTGAAGAGGTCCGCCCCCCGAACCATGTCCAGCGAGGGGTGGACGGCCTCGCAGTCGTAGCGGTCGGTTACTTCGAGCCCGCCCTCGATCGAGTTCCAGAAGAGGTAGGCGAGCGGGATCTCCGGGGCGACCTCCCGCATCGCCACGAGCGCGCCCTCGTAGGACGACGAGACGAGCGCCCTGTTGCCCTGGTCGTCGAGCGCCCGAACGACCCGTTCGACGAGCGGGCTCCAGCGATCGCGGCCCCGGCTCCGGTCGCGGGGGTCGAGTTCACGGCGCGGCTGACCGGTTCCCGGGTGCTTGAGCTCGACGTTCACCCCGACATCCGCGGGAAGCGCGTCGAGCACCTCGGCGAACGTCGCCACCCGCTCGTCGCTCCCGAGCACCGAGCAGTTTCGGAGGGTTTCGAGGGAGGTCTCCGACACCCGTCGGCGTCGTTCGGCGGGCGGGACGTTGGTGAGTCGGCCCAGCGTGAGGTCGTGGAAGACCACCGGCTCGCCGTTCGCCGCTGGCTGGACGTCGATCTCGACCATGTCGGTCCCCGGGTTCTCACAGGCCGCCCGCATCGCGGCGAGGGTGTTCTCCGGGGCGACGCCCGCGAAGCCTCGGTGGGCGATCGAGAGGAGGTCGTCCGAGCGCTGCGTCGTCGGAGGGACTCGCTCGGCGGGACCGCGTTCCATACCGGCTCGGAATTCACGGGGGACTATCAATTCTTCCTCTCGACTATATATTGTGCTACATAGACGTCCGTGCGTCCCGTTTCGAGGGGTCGGCCGAACGGGGTGAATGTCGGGTGTTTTTGCTCGTTCGGCGGGTAGGGACCGACGAATGTCGACGGGTGGGGAGAGCGTCTTCGACGAGTATCGCGAGGCCGTCGACCGGCCGATCTACCGGTTGTTCGCCGACTACGGTCTCGACCACCGTCGCTGGTTTGCCACGGGCATGACCGCGAACGTGATCGCCCGCGGTGCGAGCCTCCTGCCCCCACTGGTTCTCGGGGTCGCCATCGACGCGGTGTTCCCGACCGCGGGCTCCGGCGCGCCCTACGAACTCCCGTTCGTGCCCCAGACGTGGCTGCCGACCACCGACGGCGGCCAGTTCGCGCTCTCGGTCGGCCTGATCGTCGGGGCCTTCCTCGTGACGGCGGTGTTCACCTGGGTCTACGGTGTGACCGCGAACAACTTCGCCCACCGCGTGATGCACGACGTCCGGACCGACTGCTACGCGAAGATGCAGAACCTCGACATGCCCTTCTTCGACGACAAGCAGACGGGCGAGGTGATGGCGATACTCAACAACGACGCCACCAACCTCGAACGGTTCCTTGACGACGCGCTCCACGATTCGGCTCGATTGGTAGTGATGATCGGCGGTATCGCCGCGATATTGGTCTGGATGAACCCCCAGCTCGCGCTCGTCACCCTCGTGGCGGTGCCCGCGATGGCGCTGCTCACCCGGTGGTTCATGCGCGCGGTCGAGCCCCGCTACGTCGCCCAGCGAAAGGCCGTCGGCGCGCTCAACACGAGGCTCGAAAACAGTCTCAGTGGGATCGGCCTCGTCAAGACCACAGGCACCGAGGACTACGAGACCGAGCGCGTCACCGACGCCTCCTACACCTACTTCAAGCGGACGATGGCGATGCTCCGGCTCAACTACCTCTACCGCCCGGGAATGGAGCTCCTCGCCGGCCTCTCCTTCGGCGCGACGTTCGTCGTCGGGGGATGGTGGCTCGCCACGGGCGAAGCGCCCCTCTTCCTCACGGGAAGTCTGACGACCGGGACCTTCGTAACTTTCCTCCTGATGAGCCAGCGGTTCGTCACCCCTCTCTCCGAGGTCTCGACGATCATCGACCAGTACGAGAACGCGCGGGCGTCGAGCGAGCGCGTCTTCGGTCTCATGCGCATCCCCGCGAGCATCACCGACGCCGACGATGCGATCACCCTCCGCGACCCGGCGGGCGAAGTGAGCTACGAGGACGTCACCTTCGGCTACGACGAGGAGGTCGTGATCGACGACGTCTCGTTCAGTGCCGACCCCGGCGAGACCATCGCGCTCGTCGGGCCGACGGGTGCGGGCAAGTCCACCCTGCTCAAACTCCTGCTGCGGCTCTACGACGTGGACGAGGGCTCGATAGCGCTCGACGGCCACGATATTCGGGGCCTGACCCTCGAATCGCTCCGCGAGGCGATCGGGTACGTCGCCCAGGATACCTACCTCTTCGATGGCACCATCGCCGAGAACCTCCGATATGGCGCGTTCGACGCGACCGAGGAAGAGATGGTCGAGGCCGCCAAAGCCGCCGAGTCACACGCGTTCATCACCGCGCTCCCGGAGGGTTACGACACACGCGTGGGCGAGCGCGGGGTCAAACTCTCGGGTGGACAGCGCCAACGCCTCGCGATCGCACGGGCGATGCTCCAGGACCCGCCGGTACTCGTGCTCGACGAGGCGACCTCTGACGTCGACACCGAGACGGAGGCCGCGATCCAGCGCTCGCTCGAACGTCTCACCGAGGACCGCACGACGTTCGTGATCGCCCACCGGCTCTCGACCGTGACGGACGCCGACCGGGTGTTCGTGCTCCGTGACGGGCAGATCGAAGAACGTGGGAGTCACGACGACCTCCTCGACGCCGAGGGGTCGTACGCCCGGCTCTGGCGTGCCCAGTCCGGCGGCGCGGTCGGCAGCGCGCTCGACTGATTTCTATCAACTGAGTCCGAGCAGGGCTCCAGCGGCCGCGAAGCCGCGGAAGGCGTAGCCGAAGACGAAGGCCGCAGGGACCGCCGCGGCGAGCGCGGCCCGCGGGAGACCGGTGTCGTGGATCTCACTGATGCCGACGACGAGCAACACCGCGCCGTAGACCGCACAGACGACTCTGAGGGCAGGGATCGGTGGCCCCGCGAGGAGACAGGGGGCAGTGGCGTAGGCGATGACCTGCACCGTCTCGCTGATCCCGCCGCGCTCGGAGACGAGGAGCGCGAGCCCGAGGGTACAGAGCGCGGCCGCGAAGTGGAGGGCGAGCGGCGCGATCAGACCCACCGCGAGCACGAGGACGAGCACGAGCGAGGCGACACGCTGGTCCGCTATCACCGGGAGCGCACCGGGAACGAGGAGGAATCGCGAAAGTTCTTCGACCGCGACGACCGCGCCGACGAAGACGAGTCCGGGGGCCTGGTCACCGGGCGCAACCCCCGTGGCGAAGAACCGCCGAGGACGGACGAGGACTTCGAGCCACGCGCGCGCGATCGCTCCCGGCCCCCTGTCGCGCCCGCCGGTCGGGTTCTCGACCCACTGCGTCATCCACGGGAGTTGCGCACCCGTCGGTATCCGGGTTTCGATGGGCGAGCTAGTCGTCCGCGCCGGGGTTCTCGGTGCTCTCGATGCTCGGCGGGTCGGGTTCGATGGTCGCGTACTCCACCGCCCGCCGGCCGAGCGTCGCCACGCGCTCGCACGAGGCCTCGTCGACGAGTTCGCCGTTCTCGAACTTGGTGCGGGCCTTCGGCACCGCGGCGTGATGGGGGATCACCCACGCGTTGAGCGCCCGGGCGACCGACCGGAGGTGGTCGAGCGGCGTGATCGGGAACGCGCCGCCGGCGACGCTCAGCAATCCTACCGTTGTGTGTTCGAACTCGTCGAAGCCACAGTAATCGAGGGCGGCCTTCAGCACCGAGGAGTACGAGCCGTGGTAGGAGGGCGTGCCGAGGAGCACGGTGTCGGCCCGGCGGATCCGTTCCTTCATCGCGAGCGCGTCGCCGGCCTCACGGTCGTCGGCGTCGAAGATCGGGAGATCGAGTGCTCGGAGGTCGACGAGGTCCGTGGTCGCGCCGAGCCGTTCGGCCTCCGCGAGCGCGTGTTCGAGCGCGATCCGGGTGTAGCTCGCCTCCCGGAGGCTGCCACAGAGCGCGACGACGTGTGGAGGATCGGTCATTGGTGACCCGGAGACGCCCGGAAACTAAAGTCGCGCTGGTTCGGTGTCCGGAAAAGCGGACTACCGCTGGAGCCGAGCGGTGGTCTCGCCGTCGGTGTCGAGCGCCACGAGGCCGTCGTCCGCGAGGTCCGACAGGAGGCCCGAGAGCCACTCGCGGCCGTGCTCGCCGTCGGGGGTGTAATCCACACGGATCCGGGGGCCGAGCTCCGAGAGCGGGAGGGAGTCGTACTCGCCGAGTACCCGGACCACGCGACCCCGGAACTGCCGGCGACTGCCCTCGAAGGCCGACTGGGCTGGGACGTCGGGCGCGCTGAAGTCGCCGGTCGCGTAGGCGTCACACCACTCGCGCCACGGGCACTCGGCCGTATCGCACGCGGGCGTCTTCTCGCAGGCCACGCCGCCGAGTTCCATCACCGCGTTGTTCCAGACCCGCGACTCGCCATCCGGCATGAGTGTACCTGCTATCTCCTCGAAGGCCGCGTCGTCGTCGGGCACCGAGAAGGCGCGATAGAGCACGCGCTTGACGTTGGTGTCCACGACCGCGTCGCCGTTGTTGAACGCGAAGCTCGCCACCGCGTTCGCGGTGTACGGCCCGACGCCCTGGAGTTCCTGAAGCTCGTCGGGGGTTTCGGGAAAGCTTCCGTCGAACTCCTCGACGACCTGCCCCGCCGCCTCGTGGAGGTAGCGCGCGCGGTTGTTGTAGCCCAGACTGTGAGAACTCCAGAACCCCACCACATCCGAGCGGTCGGCCGCCGCGAGCGCGTGGACGTCGGGCCAGCGTTCGACGAACGCCTCGAACGCCCGGACCACCCGGTCGAGCTGGGTCTGCTGGCTCATCACCTCCGAGACCCAGATCGCGTAGGGGTCGGTGGTCTCGCGCCACGGATAGGCGCGATGGTCGGCCTCGTACCACTCGACGAGCGCCCGACGAACCGCCTCAGTATCGAGATCTTCGGAGAGCGAGAACTCGGCATCAGACTCGGAGGAACTCATTGCCGGAGGGAACCGCCTGCGGACCATACGCGTGGCGGTCGCGGAGCCGAAAGGGGTTTGCGCGCACGTCCCAGACCCCGCGCCATGAGCCTCGACGACCTCTCGGACGACGTCGACGCGCGCTACGCCGACCTCGGCGACGAGCTCACCCTCGCGCTCGACCGCGAGACCCGCAACGAGCTCGCGCTCCTCCGGAGCGCGCTCGACCCCGACGAAACAGGTGAGATCCTCCGGCGGGCGCTCCACCAGTTCTTCCAGACCACTGTCGAGACCGGTCGACTGGACTTCCACCTCCGGAGCGGCTACGACGTGACCTACGACGAGTACCTCTCGGGGATGACCTACGACGAGATGACCGGTGGGAGCTACCAGCCCCAGGCAAACCAGGACGACGTCCGGCGGTATCAGTACTAAGGCCCCACCTTTTGCTGCGGTCGCTCACTTCGTTCGCTCCCTGGCAAAATGTGGATCAAAAGCCTGCGTCACCCCACTCGCTTCGCTCGGGGGTTCCTTGGCCCGCTCGCTCGGCCCCGCCTCGCTCACGGTACATCACTACCTCTACCGCCCCGCACAGCACCGCCTCCGCTGAAGCCCTCGGCCACCCACTCCGTTCGGGCCTCGCCCTTCATCCACCAGGACTACACTGCTACCGCCACCGCCCCACATCCGTACCGCAACCGCGCGGCGGCCGCGCCGCACCGCAGCCCCCGTGGCACAATCCTGATTACGGCGCGTGGAATTGGTCGTTTCATGCCCGGTTCAGTCTTCCTCGACGGCGAAGACGTCACGCTCAGAACCATCGAAGAGGAGGACCTCGACTTCCTCCAGCGCCACATCAACGACCCGGCCGTCCGCACACCGATCGGCGCGACGACCCCGGTCAACGCGACCGACGAACGCGAGTGGTTCGAGTCGATGAGCGAGGGCGACGACGTCTCGCTCCTGGTCTGTGCCGACGGCGATACCGTGGGGACCATCAGCCTCATGGATATCAACGCGGACCACGGCTTCGGCGAGCTCGGCTACTGGATAGCGCCCGACGCGTGGGGCGAGGGCTACGCCACCGCGGCGACGCGACTCCTCGTGGGGCACGCCTTCGACCAGCGCCGCCTCCACAAGGTCAGCGCGAAGGTCTTCGACTACAACACGGGCTCACAGCGCGTGCTCGAAAAAGTTGGCTTCACCGGGGAAGGCGTCGACCGCGAGGAAGCGTTCGTCGACGGCGAGTACGTCGACGTCCACCGCTACGGCCTGCTCGAAGACGAGTGGCGTGAATTACAAGCCTAGTTCCCGCCCGATCACGAGGTGCTGAATTTCACTCGTTCCCTCACCGATCTCCATCAGCTTCGCGTCGCGGTAGAACCGCTGGGGCGCGAAGTCCGTGGTGTAGCCGTAGCCACCCAAGACCTGCACCGCGTCCTCTGCGATCTCGCGGCTGGCCTCGCTGGCGTCGAGCTTCGCGAGCGCGCTCAGTCGAGTGACGTCCTCGCCCGCGTCGTAGGTCGTCGCGGCCTTGTGGGTCAGGAGGCGGGCCCGCTCCAACTTCCGGTCCATGTCGACGATCTTGTTCCGCACCGCGTCGAACTCCGAGATGGGCTGGCCGAACTGCTCGCGCTCGGTCGCGTAGGATTTGGCGGCCTCGTAGGCCCCCTGTCCGAGCCCGACCGAGAGCGCCGCGATCGAGATCCGACCCCCGTCGAGCGTCTTCTTGGTCTGCTCCCAGCCCTCACCCTCGTTGCCGAGCAGTCGGTCCTCGGATAGTCGAACGTCGTCGAGCTGGATCTCACACGTCGGCGAGGCGTTGAGCCCCATCTTCTCCCAGATCGTTGAGATCTCGAAGCCGTCGTCCGCGGGGTCGACGATGAAGGTCGAGATCCCGCCGTAGCCCGCGTCCGGGTCCGTGACGGCCTTCACGAGCACCGACCCCGCCTCGCTGGCGTTGGTGATGAACTGCTTCGTCCCGTTGAGCACCCACTCGTCGCCGTCCTTCTCGGCTGTGGTGTCCATGTGCGAGGCGTCAGAGCCGCTGCCGGGCTCCGTGAGCGCCCACGCCCCGATGTGTTCACCCTCCGCGAGGGGCCGGAGCCACTCCTCCTTCTGTTCGTGGGTGCCGAAGTTCTCGATGGGTTTCGAGGCGAGGCTGATGTGGGCGGCGTACGAGAGCCCGATCGATCCCGAGACCCGGCCGAGCTCCTCGGTAACGAGCGCGTAGAGCAACTGATCCCCGCCCAGTCCCCCGTACTCCTCCGTCACCGGCACACCCATCATATCGAGGCCGGCGAGCTGGTCGAAGACCTCGGCGGGGTAGCGGTGCTCGTCCTCGATATCCTGGGCGAGCGGCGCGATCTCCGCCTCACAGAACTCCCGCACCGTCTCGCGCATCATCCGGTGCTCGTCCGGCAGGTCGAAATCCATACACCTGATACGTGACCAAGGGCATAAAACTACGCGGCACGCGGCGGGCCGCGTCGCCGCTCGAATCCGTCCGAGACGGCCGTCAGAGGTAGCGTTCGGCGAATCGCGCGAATCGGTCGAAGAGCTGTGACAGCCAGTCGAAGAACCGCGAGAGGCCGTCGAGGATCCGCTGAAGGTCGTCTTCGTTCCCCGAACTCTCGCCCCCCGTCGTTTCCATCCCCGTGGCGGTCGTCGACTCCCCCGACGACGGGCGCGCCGTCGTGGTCTCGCTGGTGGTGCTGGACGTCGCCATAGTGCTCGTCGTCGGGCACGACCCGGACTCGATCCGGAGGGGCGTCGAGCGGTCGAGCGAGGTCCGCGTCGGGTCGTCGAGGTCGCCCGAGAGCGCCTGCCAGTTCGAAACGTTGCCCTCGTAGTGGTCGCCGTAGAGCGCCGCCCGTTCGTTGAACGCCGGGTCGATCTCGACCGAGACGTCGTCGCCGAGCGGGCCGTAGACCGCGCCGTCGGCCCGCCGGCCGTCCCAGGTCCAGTCCACCGTGGCCGAGTCCCCGTCGATCTCCCACCGGTCGTAGCGGTTCGGGCCGTCGTAGCTGTCGTCCCGGACGATCCAGTCGCCCGACGAGGGCAGCCCCGAGATATCGAAGGTGATCGAGCCGCCGTCGCCGTTGCCGCCGAGCGCGCCGTGGACGGCCACGAGGCTCACGCCGTCAGGACCCTCGTAGAGGAACAGAACGCTGGTGTTCGGCTGCTGGAGCGAGCGGGTCCCGTACGAGCTATCGCGGTCCCGCCGGTAGTCGTAGAAGGCCTCCACCGGGTCGTCGCCCTGGAGCGGCTGGAGCGGAACGCACTGGTCGCCCTGTGAGAGGTGGTACGGAGCCGACTCCACCGCGCTGGCCGTGCCGGTCGCGAGCGCGCCGCCGGCGAGCGCCGCGCCGGTGGCCACCAGAAACGACCGTCTGTCGGTGTTCGGTCGGCTGCCGGAACGCGAAGCCATCGATGATCTCCTCGGACTTTTCGGAGGAGGAGCATGGGTCTTTTGACTGGCCGCCGGCTTCGTCAGCCGTCGATATCCGTCCGGAGGACCCCGTCGAAGTCGAGCACGAAATCCGGCCCGAAGGCCGACGCCGGCGTCTGGAATCCCGACTCGACGTCGCCGTCGAGCACCCGCCGGACGACTTCACAGGCCGTCCGCGCGGTGAAGCCGTAGGTGTCGGGGAGTTCGAGCCGTGCCGCAGCCCGCTCGCCGTCGTCGTTCTCCACTTCGCCCCAGACCCGAGTGGTGCTCAGGGCGCGCTGGGCGGCGGTGGGTCCGGTGACGGTCGCGTCCACGAGCTCCTTCAGGAGGGTCTGAATCGGTTGGGTCCCGAGCAGCGGCGCGAGACGGTCGGTCCGGCGCATCATCCGCGCCGCGAACCCCGGCACGGCGGCGTAGGTCTCGATGTTCCCGATCCCCGTCGAGTAGTAGGCGGTCGAGACGTCACCCCACGGGATCGTCACCGCGGGTTTCGGGCCCGTCCCGAGGTCGATCCGGCGGGTCTTCCACGCCGGCGGTACAGCCTCGATCTGACCATCGATCCGGGCCGCTCCACCCCCTGAGAGCCCCTCGACCATCGACTTCAGCGTACCCGGCGAGAACGTGCTGAGCCCGTCGATCGCGAGCCGGAGGTGGGTCGGGTCGTGGAGTTTCCCGGCGAGGTGCGCCGCGAGACAGTCGGTGGGAACCACGTCGAATCCCACCCCCGGTAAGAGGGTCACGTCGGCCTTCTCGGCGTCGCGGTCGCGCTCGGCGGTCGCCTCGAAGGCGTCGATCTCGCCGGTGATGTCGAGGTAGTCGGTCCCCGTCTCGAGGCAGGCCGCCACCAGCGCGTCGGCGGTCGCGGAGAACGGCCCCGCGCAGTTCAACACCGCGTCGAACTCTGCGATCCGGTTCGCGACGACCGAGGGATGGTCGAGGGTGAAGACGCGATAGTCGAGGTCGCGGTCGGTGGCCTGGCGTTCGAGCGGTTCGGCGCGTCGACCCGCGAGCGTCGGCGACAGTCCTTCCTCGGCGGCGCGTTCGGTGATCAGCGCGCCGGTGTAACCGTACGACCCGTAGATGAGTACGTCGTCTGCCATGTCCCCACATCGGGCGGTGAGCGGAAAAAGTCACCCCACGACCGAAAGCGAGTTAGCGAGTTTATTTCACGATCGGACTGTGTAGTCCCGTATGGGCAGTGGAGCGGTTCGGAAACGGAGCGGTCCGCTGTGGCTCCTCACTGGCGTCGTTCTCTACGTAGTGGGTTCAGCGGCAACGCTCGTGGTCCTTCAAGCAGCGCGCACTCCGATCGCGGAACAATACCACGTCTACCTTCCGGTTTGGTTGGGGCCCGTCTCGTCCGGGTTGATCATCGTCGCGCTCTATCCGGTGTTTGGCGGACCGGTAGCCGACCGCCACTTCAGTCACGACACGTATCGGCGAAAGCTCGAACGACAGTTCTGGTGGTCCGTGCTGTTTTTTCCAGTCTTATGCATCGTCATCGAGGTATCGATACTACTCGGCGTGATACTCGTTCTTCTCCCAACACAAGTCCCGACCACGTTCCTCACCCTCGGTGCAGTGCTTTCGATCATCAATTCACTCATTGGCATCGTGGTCGGCGTGCCGTGCGCTCTGGGATTGTCTTGGTTCTCGGAGTCGGTAAGAGAACTACCCTACTACTCCCGGTGAACGCCAAGTAAAAATCAGTACCCGGAACTCGACGGACGGCCTTGCCGTAAGAGATATACCGGGTCCGACCGGCGTGGCCGCATGGGATTGATGGACGACATCCTCGGCGGTGGCGGGTCGCGCAGCCGCCGACCGGGGCCCGGCGGCGACTACGTCGAACTCGGCCCCGACGACATCGAGGCCTCGGCGGACGAGCCGGCGACGAAGGTACATATCGCCCAGATCGAGGGCCAGCGCGACGTGATAGACATCAAGAACGCGATCTACGACGGCGACATCGTGGTCGCCGATATCACCCGCCACTCGACGACCGACCGCACGATGGATCGCATCACCCAGGACCTCCAGGGGATCGTCCGCGAGGTCGGTGGGGACATCGTTCAGAAGGCCGACGACCAGCTCATCATCACCCCCGGTTCGGTCGGCATCAGCCGCACCAAACTCGGGCAGTAGTTCTCAGACGCCGTCGGGCGTTTCGGCGTCGTCTTCGACAGTGCGCTTCATCGATTCACGACGGCTCTTGGCGTCGCGGCCCGTGGCTTCGAGCAGGAACTCGTTCTTCGCGTCGACCGCGTCGGCGGCGGCGTCGGCGTTGCCCTCGGCGATGACCTCCTCGGCGGGGCGCTCGGTGAAGTCCACCGCTAAGGTGTCCTTCTTCGACCCGTAGTCGACCGCGCCGGCGACCACGCGCTCGAAGACCGGGTTCTCGGGTTCCTCGACCACGTAGAGGTCGCTCCCGTTGTAGCTCTCGGTCGCGGTCGGCGACCCGAAGTAGGACTCGATGGTGCCCTCCATGTCGGGGATCCGGTCCTCCAAGTGCTCTCCACGGCGCATCTTGTATTCGCGCATGGGGCGCTCGTTTGCGAGCCGGAGGGTTAGCCCTTTCGCGTTTCCCACGCCAGATAGCCGCGGTGACAGTTCGGACAGATGTCACCCGCCCGGTGGGGCGAGTCGATCACCGCGGCGTCGAACCCACACGACGTGCAGACGAACGAGCCACCGGTGAGCCGGTCGGGCTGGTCGGGCTCCTCATCCGACCCCTCATCCGCCGATTCGCCGTCGCGACCGGAACCGTCGGGCCACTGAGCCGTCGAGGCGGCGCTCCCGTCCGACCGTGCCGCCTCGGTGGTCACCGGGCCGGACGGCTCGGACGGCCACTCGCCGGGCGCGCGCTCCGAGGGGTCGCGGCGCGTCGGCTCGTCGCCGATGCGGTCGATCGATCCGGTATCGTCGCCTTGGTCGTCCGCCGGTTCGCCCCCGCCCGTCGACCGGTCGAGCGCGCTCGTGGCCACCACCGACTCCGCGATCTCGACGCTTCCCGACCCGGCCGGGTCGGGTGCGGGGTCGTCGTCGGCGGCCCCGTCGTCACGGATCGCTCGCTCGGTCCCGTCCGTCGGTTCCGTGGCGTCGGTTGGCTCGGTTTCGTCGGGCTCGGCCTCGACGACCCCCCGCGGGCCACCGTTTCGCACGGTCGGTTCGGGCTCCGCGTCGGCGGGGTCGTCCTCCATCGTTTCGACGGCCGTCACCGTTCGGTCCGGGTCGTCGGCGGTGTCGTCGGTCCCCGCCTCCGAGCCGTCCGGCGCGATGACGACGGTGCCGTCGGGTTCGCGAACCACGCCGGCGGCGGCCGAGAGCGCCGTGACCTCGGTGTTCTCGGAGATGACGCGTTCGTGTCCGCAGCTCCGACACCGCTCGACGCGTTTGGCGGTCAACACCACTTCGTCGCCGTTCTCGACGCGCTCGCGCTCGACCTCGGGGTCGTCGTAATCGTGCCCGAGCAACGAACACATGACTCCCATCGGGACGTACTTCTATAGCGGTCGATATAAACGTCCGTGTTCGAGCGGCGATACTTGCCCGAACGGCCAGGTACCACGGACCCCGACCGACAGTATAAGACCGATCCGAGCGAACGGGCAAACATGAAAGCGAAGCGGGCGTTCCGGGACCGCAACCCCACGGAGGTGGCGGTGCTCGACGCGCTGGTGGAGCATCCTGACGGGATGACGGTGTTCGAACTCCGGACCCACGCCGACATCGGCATCGACGCCCTCGAAGACGCCCTCGCAGCGCTCAAGGAGGACGACCTCATCGAAACCGAGACCGAGAGCGGACGACTGCATATCCTCCCCGACGACCGTGTCGTCCCCGACGAACCCGAGAACGAGACCGACGAGTCGTTCTTCGAGCGTCTCCGTGACCGATTCGGACGGTAGAAGGGAAAGAAAGCGACGACGATTGGAATTCGCCGAAACGGTAGCCGGTACAGTGACGCACAGCGAGCGGAACCGATGTCGAAAGGGGAAGCGGGCAGTCGAAGCTCGCACCATCACCCCGTCCGCACGACGTGCTCGGCCGCGATCGAACTTCCCTTCACGCAGGCGACGGTGCCGAGTCCTGGCCACGTCGTATCCCCGGCGAGGTAGAACCCATCGATCCCGATGTCCTGCGGTACCGCGTTCTGGTTCGCGTTCCCCACCGTCTGTCGATAGCCCCCGACCGCGCCGTTCGGTCTATTGGTGAACTCTTCGTATGTTTTGGGTGTCCCGACCTCGTAGACCAGCGGGTCCGTACCGAGTTCGGGGTAGACCGTTCGGGCACCGTCGACCAGTCGGTTTCCGATCGCGTTCTTTTTTCGCCGATACATCGCCTCGTCGAGGTCCTGCCACGGTGAGAGGTCACAGTGTGTGGAGAGGATGACCGCACGGTGACCGGCCGGTGCGCTGATCGTATCCTCCGGTGCCGAAACCGAGACGAACATGTTGTTGCCGTCGCCGAGCGGGTCGTCGTATCCACGCAGGACCTGATGGTGCGTCACCTTCCGATCCGCAACGCGCTCCTCCGGTACGCCGAGAAAGACGACGGCCGCACCACCCGTGTGTTCACGGAGCCGTTCGGTCTCGTCGTCGAGCCGATCACCGATGACGGCGGGAGCGATCCGCTTCGTCAGGTCGATCGGGACCGCACTCACGACCTGATCGCTTCGATACTGGCCCCGGTCGGTGGCGAGTCGGAACGCACCCTTCGAACCGGTTATCTCTCGTACCGTTTCGCTCGTCTCGACCGTCCCGCCCATGTCGGCGTACTGGCGCTCGAAGGTCTTCCAGAACCTATACATGCCGCCGGTCGCTCGCCCGATCCCCGCCCGTCTGATGGATATCCCGAGAATCGCGTTGAGAAGGGGTGCCTCCGCGAGCGTCGAGTGGACGGTGTCCTCGACCAACATAGCGATCATCGTCCGAAGGGCGACGTCGTCGAACACGTCGAAATGCACGAGCGCGTCCTTCATCGTCCACCGGAGATATCTGACCAGTCGAATGTCTCCCAGTCCGACCGTTTTCGCGTTCCGCAAGACGTCTCTAACGTTCTGCATCGGGAGTCTCACGTCGCTCCGAGTGACCTCCCAAAGCGCCGCGGCCGTGCGTTCGAGGAACGCGTAGAACCGTCGATGGGTTTCGTCGTCGCCGAACGTTCGCCGGAGTTCGTCCCGCCAGCGGTGCTGGTCGTGATAGAGGGTCACCGTTCGGTCGGGGAGCCACACCTGGTAGGCGTCCTGCACGTCGATCGGTGGCGGATCGAACCCGAGTCGGTCCAGCAACTGCCCGCCGATACCCTCCGGGTGAAAGTCGACGAGCGTCGTCGCGCCGACGTCGAACGTGAACCCGTTCCGATGGTAGAATCCTGCACAACCGCCGACCTGGTGGTGCTGTTCGAGCACCACCGTCGAGAACCCCTCGGACTCCGCCAGCGCCGCGGTACACATCCCGCCGATGCCGCCACCGACGACCGCGACGTCGTACTCGTTGGAGGGCATATCTCAAGAAATAAGCTGTCGGGATAAAAACCAGTCGTGTGGAGCGGGGCGGTGGCGATTCGATGAACGGGTCGCGGAAGAGCAGCCATGAGAGGACGTTTTTCGAGTGGTTCTCGGGTTTGGTTCCGGAACGGTATCCGTAGAGGACACGCTTTATCCGCCGCCGCACCCGAAATTCCACAATGACGTTGGTCGAAGCCGTCCACGAGACCCACGGCGCGACGTTCGCAGAGCGCGGCGGCACGCGCGTCGCCGACCACTACGGCCGCCCCGAGACCGCCCACCGGGCGGTCAGGAACGTCGCCGGCGTCACCGAGATGGCCTACGGCGTACTCACGATCACCGGCGAGGACAGGATAGACTTCGTCGACAACGCCGTCACCAACCGGGTACCCGCCGAGGACGGCCGGGGCTGCTACGCGCTCCTCCTCGACCCCCAGGGCCGGGTGGAGACCGACCTCTACATCTACACGACCACCGACCGCTTGCTGGTGTTCACCCCACCGGACCGCGCCGCGGCGGTCGCGAGCGAGTGGTCCGAGAAGACGTTCATCCAGGACGTCCAGATCGAGAACGCGACCGAGTCGTTCGGCGTCTTCGGCGTCCACGGTGCGCAGGCGACCGAGAAGGTCGCGAGCGTGCTCACGAACGCGACGCCGTCCGAGGCCCACCTCTCGTTCGTCCGGGGCTCGATCGACGAGGCCGGCGTCACCGTGATCCGAGGCGACGGATTGACCGGCGAGGAGGGCTACGAGGTGGTCTGCGCTGCGGACGTGGCCGAGTCGGTGTTCGACGCCCTGATCAACAACGGGCTCAACGCCGCCCCCTTCGGCGTGCGAACCTGGGAGAGCCTCACCCTGGAGGCTGGGACGCCGCTGTTCGATTCCGAACTCCGCGACGAGATCCCGAACGTCCTCGGGCTCCGGAACGCGCTGGACTTCGAGAAGGGCTGTTACGTCGGCCAGGAGGTCGTCTCGCGCGTCGAGAACCGAGGGCAGCCGAGCCGCCGGTTAGTGGGACTCGCCTGTGAGGCGCTCCCCGACGCCGGCGCGGCGGTCTTCGCCGGCGATTCGACGGTCGGTGAGGTCACCCGCGCGGTCGAGAGCCCGACCCGCGACGAACCACTCGCGCTCGCACTCGTGGAGTTCGGTCTCGATACCGACGACCTGATGGTCAGGATCGACGGCGAGGAACGGGCGGCGCGTGTCGAGTCGCTCCCGTTCGTCGAGGGCAGCGACCGGTCGGCCCGACTGCCGACCTACGAGTAAGTCCGTTCAGGAGCGCGAGAGGAGCGTCTTCAGGCTCTCCGGCGAGAACAGCGTGGTGGGTTTGTCCATGTGAACCCCGATCTCGCCCGAAAACGCCGCGAGGCCGGCCTGCTTGACGGGTTCGGGCAGCGAGTACGCCCGGCGGACCCAGTGACCCAGCTGGATGTCGCGCGCGAGGTCAGCCCGCCACGCCTTCTCGTAGTTCTTCAGCGTCCCCGGGTCGTGGGGGTCGATCTCGCGAGCGGCGTGGTCGGCGGCGGTCATCCCGTAGACGAGCCCGCCGCCGGTGAACGGCTTGGTCTGGGCGGCCGCATCCCCCACGAGGAAGCCACGGTAGCTCGTGACGCGGTCGGCCGGCCCGATCGGGATCATCCCGGCGTGGGTCTCGCCGGTCTCGACCCCGTAGTCAGCGACGAACTCGTCGAAGAGTTGGGTCGCGTTCTCGCCCGGTGCGGCCGCGAGTCCGTACTCGACGCCCGCCGACCCCCGAGGGATGCGCCACGCGAAGAACTCCGGAACCGTCAGGTGGACGTCGACGTGGTCACCGGGGTCGTCCTCCGTCGAGAAGCCGAGCACGCCCTGGAGCTTCTCGCCCGGCTCCGGTATCCCGAGTTCGCGCCGAACTCGTGAAACAGGCCCGTCACAGCCCGCCACCAGCCGGGTCTCGAACGTCTCGGTTCCCTCGGGTGTTCGGGCGGTCACCGTCGCCGAGCGCGCGCCCTCCTCGACGCCGGTCACGCTGTGATTCTCCCGAATATCCGCCCCGGCCTCGCGCGCGGCGCGGGCGAGCGTCCGGTCGAGCTCGACCCGATTGATGACGTTCGAGATGGTCTCGTCCTTGTAGAACAGGTGGCCGTCGCCGCCCGGCCCGCCGACGTGGAATCGCGCGCCCGAGATCTCGTTCTGGAGCAGCTCCTCGCGCGCGCCCTCGGGCGTGAACTGCCAGATGTCGGTGCTGACGTGGCCCGAGCACGCGAGCGGCGTGCCGACCTCGCCGCGTTCGAGCACCAGCACGTCGTGACCCGCCTCCGCGGCGCGCCGGGAGAACCGACAGCCCGCGGGGCCCGCGCCGCTGACGACGAAATCGTACATTGGGGTATCCTATGGGCGTTCGTCTAAGAATCTTGCTAACCCACTTTTTTAGACGGGGGAATCGCGCTCGCTTCGCTCGCGCTCAACCCCCGCCCAAAAACCTGGACTAAAAAGGGCTGCTCGCTCCCTGCGGTCGCTCGCAGTACAGCCACTACTGGCTACCGCCTCCATCCCGCAACCGCCACACGCCTCCCCAACCGACTGCGCTCCTCGTTCGCCTTCGGCTCACTCCGGTGCTCATCCCTCGCACAATGTTCGCGAGCGGTGCTCGCTGTCGCTCGTCACCGCTCGCCAGCGCGCGCCAACCGCTCCGACCACTCCGACCGCAACCGCACTGCACGGCCACGACCGCAACCGCCCCACCCACTTCCCGTTTGTCGTCAGCGGTGGCCGTCGAGCAGCCGTTCGACGTACTTCGCGATCACGTCGACCTCGACGTTCACCTCGTCACCGGGGTCGAGGTCGTGCATCGTCGTCAGCTCGTAGGTCGTCGGGATCACCGCCACGGTGATCGTGTCCTCCCGCCGTTCGGCGACCGTGAGGCTCACCCCATCGAGGGCTATCGACCCCTTCTCGACCACGTAGCGCGCGACGCTCTCGGGCACCGAGAACTCGAACTCCCAGTCGTCGTCCACCTGCTCGACTCCCACGACCTCCGCCGTGGCATCGACGTGGCCCTGCACGAAGTGGCCGTCGAGCCGGCCGTCGGCGGGGAGCGCGCGTTCGAGGTTCACTTCGAAACCGTCCTCGATCTCCGAGAGCGTCGTCCGGTCGAGCGTCTCGGTCGAGCAGAACAGCTCGAAACCCGTTTCTCGGACTTCCTCGACGGTGAGACACGCGCCGTCGACCGCGATACTCGCGCCGTGAGTGAGCCCTTCGAGGTCGCACTCGACGACGATCCGCCGCCCGCCCTCCTCGTCGCGAACGGTCGTGACTTCCCCCGTGGTCTCGACGATGCCGGTGAACATGAGCCGAATACGAGGGCTCGTCGAATGAGGCTGGCGTTCGCGCCCGGGAGCCACGTCGTTTATAGTGGACCGGTCCCTGCTGTGGGCAATGTCCACGGATTCCCACGTGACGCGGCTGTTCGGCGGCCCGGGAAGCGGGAAGACGACGGCGCTGCTCGACCGGGTCGAGGAGATCCTCGACCAGCCGGGCGTCGACGTCAACGACGTCCTCGTCGTCTCGTACACCCGGGCGGCGGCCACCGAGATCCGCGAACGACTGGCCGAGCGTCTCGACGTCAGTCCGCGCTCGCTCCGCGGGAACGTCGCCACGATGCACGCGAAGGCCTACGAACTCCTCGACCTCTCGCGTGGCGACGTCGTCGGCGAACGCGACAAGGAGGGGTTCTGCGAGGACTTCGGCCTCGAGTTCGAGGACGAGTACGAGGGGTCGCGCCGCCGGAGCGCCCGCTCGACCACCATCGGCAACAAGGTCATCGCGACGAGCCAGTGGCTCCAGCGCACCACCAGGGACGTGGCTGACTGGTACGACGTCCCCTTCCAGTGGAACGACGAGGAGGTCCGGTTGCCGCCCGAGATCGACGACAACGCCCAGCAGGGCAACAAGTACACCCCGACGTGGCCGAGCGACGACGACCGCCTCGACATCCCCGAGGCGATCCGGGCCTGGCGGGCCTACAAGGGCGACGAGGGGCTCGTGGGCTTCGCGGACATGCTCGAACGCGTCGAGCAGCGCTCGCTGATCCCGAGCGTCGACTACCTCGTGATCGACGAGTTTCAGGACATCACCACGCTCCAGTACCGCGTCTACGAGGAGTGGAAACCCCACGTCGAACGCGTCCTGATCGCGGGCGACGACGACCAGGTGGTCTACGCCTGGCAGGGGGCCGACCCACAGCTCCTCCTCGACGAGGGCGGCGAGGACGTGATCCTCGACACGTCCTACCGGCTGCCATCGCGAGTGCTCTCGGTCGTGAATCGGGAGGTTCGCCACATCGAGAAACGCCAGGAGAAGAACCTCCGACCCCGGACCGAGGGCGGGAGCGTCGAGGCCGTCGAGAGCCCCACGATGCTCGACCTCGTGCGCAACGTCCGGGCCACGGTCGAGAACACCGACGAGACCGTGATGGTGCTCTTCCGGGCGCGCTACCAGCTCTTCCAGTTCATGGACGAGTTCATCGGCGAGGGGATCCCGTTCCAGGCGCTCACCGACCAACGGATGTGGACCGACCGGCTCAACGACTACGTCAACGCCGTCGAGAAGGTCGCCGCCGGCGAGTCCATCACCGGGCTCGAAGCCCGCCGGCTCGCGGACATGCTGATGAACACCGCCTTCGGGACCAACAGCCGCGACGCGCTCTACGAGACGCTCGACGACCTGAAGGAGGAGGCTGGGGCCGAGGAGTTCGTCGACCTCACGATCGAACCCGACCTCGTCAAGGAGCACGCACCGTTCATGCCCGGCCCCGCCTCCGCCGAGGACATGCTCAGAAAGACCTCGCAGTTCCAGAAGAAGTCGGTGAAGGCCTACTTCGGGGGCGACTACCAGGACGTCGACCGCGACCGGGTTCGAGTGGGGACGATCCACTCCGCGAAGGGGCGCGAGGCCGACCACGTCTTCGTGGCGACCGACCACACCGAGAAGGTGGTCGAACAGATGGCCGCCTCCGTCGAGGAGGGCTCGGCCGACGCCGCGGCGTTCGAAGAGACCACCGACCCGGTCCCCCTGCTGACGGACAACGAGCGCCGGGTGTTCTACGTCGGGATGAGCCGGGCGCGCGAACGGCTCGTGATACTCGAAAACCTCGTGAGCGGCGCGCCGACGCTCCCGGTCGACGTCCTCCTCGATAACGAATCCTCGGGGACCACCGTCGAGGACGTCCTCGCCGAGGCCGAAGTCCCCGCCGCCGACTAGTCCTTCTCCTCCTCTTTCGCCACCGCACCGACCGCCTTCTCGGCCGCCGCCGTCGGCACGTCGTCGGGGGTCGTGACGTACTGCTTGAGCAGGATCATCAGCCCGGCGACGACACACAGTGCTGCGCCCATCGTGGTGCGCCCGGTAACGAGGAGGTTGACCCCGAGCAGCGCTACCGGGAGCGCGAGCGCCAGCGTCGCCACGAGCCCGAGCGTGTTGAGGATGCCCACGGGCTGTCTGGAGCGCGCGTTCACTTACTCGCTTCGCTCGCCCGACCTATGGCCGTGGCGACCAGCCACACACCGAGCAGATGCTGGCGTCGGTCGCGTGCAGCGCGCCGCAGTCGGGACACTGCTTCTTGTTGTAACTTGCTTCCCACCCCGGTGACTCCGTCTCGTGACCGCGTTCTGCGAGGAACTCGTCGATGTCGGGTTCGGTCGGTGTGGTTGCCATACGTGCCACGGTATGGCACGCCACGACATAGGTCTATTGGTGGTTACAGGAATCGCCGATTAGTACAGTCTTGATATTATGAACAGAACTTCTTCGGCCGGCTCAGAGGTCGTAGAGCGCGCCGTACTTCGCGGTGACGTAGTCGAGGAAGTCGTCGGCGGCGAACGGTTTGCCGGTGGCTTCCTCGACCAGGTCGGGGGTGGTGTAGCGCTTGCCGTGGCGGTGGACGTGCTCGGTGAGCCAGTCGTGGAGCGGGTCGAAGTCCCCGGACTCGATCGATCCATCGAGGTCGTCGATCGCCTCGTCGGCGCTGGCGTAGAGCTGGGCGGCGAGCACGCTTCCCAACGAATAGGTCGGGAAGTAGCCGAACGTGCCGTGCGACCAGTGGATGTCCTGGAGACAGCCCTCGGCGTCCGTCTCCGGTCGCACGCCGAGGTACTCCTCCATCTTGTCGTTCCAGACCCGTGGGATCTCCGCGACGTCGAGGTCGCCCTCGATGAGTTCGCGCTCGATCTCGAAGCGGATCACGATGTGCATGTGGTAGGTGAGCTCGTCCGCCTCGACGCGAATGAGGTTGTCCTCGTGGACGGTGTTCGCGGCCTCGTAGGCGTCCCGCGGGGTCACGTCGTCGAGGCTCGAAAAGCGCTCTTTGACCTGGGGGAGGAACAGCTCCCAGAACGGCTGCGAGCGGGCGACGTGGTTCTCCCAGAGTCTCGACTGGGACTCGTGGACCGAGAGGTTTCGATTCTCGCCAAGCGGCGTCCCGTACTCCTCGTCCGGCAGGCCGAGGGTGTAGGTCGCGTGGCCGAACTCGTGGACGGTGCTCGTGAGTGCCCCCAACATGTCCGCCTCGTCGTAGCGCGTCGTGACCCGCGCATCGAACGTCGTCCCCATCGAGAAGGGATGCGGCGCGACGTCGAGCCGGCCACGGTCCCAGTCGTAACCGAGGGTATCGAGCGCGTCGCGTGAAAGTTCCTCCTGGGTGTCGGTGTCGAAGGTTCCCGAGAAGGGCGTGGCGAGGTCGACGTCGCTCTCGCGGATCTCGTCGATGAGCGGGACGAGTTCCTCGCGGAGGCGTTCGAGGACCCGCTCGGTGGTGTCGAGCCCGAGGTAGGGTTCGTAGTCCTCGAAGAGCACCTCGTAGGCGGGTCTGTCGGGGTCGATGTGTTCGGCGTACTCGCGTTTGAGGTCGACGAGCTCCTCGACGACCGGAGCGAACGTCGAGAAGTCGTCTTCCGCCCTCGCCTCCTTCCAGACCGGGAGCGCCTCGCTGGTCGTCCGCGAGATCTCCTCGACCAGTTCGGTGGGGACGCGTGTCGAGCGCTCGTACTGCCGGCGGATCTCGCGAACGACGGCCGCCTCGCGGTCGTCGAGGTCGTTGCTTTCGAGCGCGTCGAGCGCTTCGCCCATCCCCTCGTCGGTGAGGAGGTCGTGGCTCACCGCCGAGAGCGCCGAGAGCTGCCCGGAGCGGGCCGGTGTGCCGCCCTCGGGCATCATGACCTCCTGGTCCCAGCTGAGGATGCCCGCCGCGTTTCCGACGTTGGTGATGCGTTCGTAGCGTCGCGTGAGGTCGTCGTAGGCGTCGTCCGTGGCGTCGGCTGCCATACCGAAAACCCGGGTCGCCGACCTATCAATTCTCCCCTACGGTGTCGGCCAGCTCGGAGTAGATCCGATAGCAGCGCTCGAGGGCGGCGAGCGAGACACTCTCGTCCTTGGTGTGGGCCTCGCCGAGCTCCGACGGTCCGCAGACCACGCAGGTCACGCCCGCCGCCGCGAGCCAGCCGCCGTCGGTCGCGGCGGGCTTCGTCACGAGTTCCGGATTTCCGTTCTGGCACTCGTCGGCTACCGTTCGAACCGTCTCGGCGAAGTCCTCGTCGTCGCACGCCATCGGCGGGAGGTCCTGGTCGACCGTCCACTCGACTCCCTCGACCTCCTCGACGGTCCCGAGGGCTGCGCGCTCGCCAGGGACCGTGCGCTCGTCGACGGTGATGGCGCACGATTCGGGGACGACGTTCCAGGCCGAGCCGCCGTCGATCCCGGTGACGGCGAGGCTGCCGGTGACGCGTTCGTCGAGCACCGTCGCGCTCGGCGGGTCGATATCTCTGATGAGGTCGACGGCGTCGCAGGCCCGGTAGACCGCGTTTTCACCCATGTGGGGTTCGCTGGCGTGAGCGGCGGTGCCGTGGGCGGTGACGGTGCTCGCGCGCCGACCCTTGTGGGCGACCACGACGTCCGTCACGCCGGGGGTGGTGTAGCCCGTCGAGCCCTCGCCGACCACCGCGCAGTCGGGCGCGAATCCCTCGTCGATGGCGTGGCGCGCGCCGACGCCACCGAGTTCCTCGCCGACGAAGCTCGCGAAGACGAGTCCGTCCTCCGGGGTATCGCGGAAGGCCAGCATCGCCGCCGCGACCGCACCCTTCATGTCCGCCGCGCCGCGGCCGTAGAGTCGGTCGTCGGTGGTTTCGAGGACGTACTCGTCGCCGTCGACCTGGGATTCGTCCGGCGGAACGACGTCGTGGTGGCCGACGAGCGCGAGGGCATCTGCCTCGCCGTAGCGGGCGATGACGTTCCCGACCGCGTCCCGCCGCACGTCGGCATCGGTTTCCGCGCGGAGCCAGTCCTCGACGAAATCGCCCGCAGCGGTCTCGTCGTCGTGGCTCGGGATCGAGACCAAATCGCGGGTGAGGGCGGCGACGTCCATCCCGTCGAGAGTCGGCGAGCGACGTGATAAGGCTACTGTCGAGCGAAGCGACCCCGTTCATCCGCCGCGGCGGGTGCGGTCGCGATTGCGGTCGGAGGTGGTGCGGTCGCGGTTGCGGCCGTAAGCGGTTGGCGCGCGCTCGCGGTCGTGCGTGAGCGATAGCGAACGCCGACCGCGAACACTGTGCGAGGGATGAGCGAAGTGAGTGAAGCGAACGGAGTGAATCGGCTGGGGAGGCGTGTGGCGGGTGCGCGGGGCGGTGGCCGGTAGTGATTGTACCGCGAACGAGCGCGAAGCGCGAGTGAGCGGCCGTTTTTAGTCCAGGTTTTTGCGACGAGAGGTTGGCGAACGGAGTGAGCCAACCCGAGGAGGAAAAAAGTGGTTGAACATCCTTATCCGTTCTGCGGGCCGATGTGCGGGCATGACTATCGTCCCGGACACGAGCGCGGTCATCGACGGCCGCGTGTCCGACCGCGTCGAGAGCGGGGCGGCCGACGGCGCGACGGTGCTGGTCCCCGAGGCGGTCGTGGCCGAACTCGAATCCCAGGCGAACGACGGGATCGAGACGGGGTGGAACGGCCTCGCGGAGCTCGAAGCCCTCGTCGAGCTCGCGGCCGACGACCGGATCGAGCTCGAATACGTCGGTCGGCGGCCCGCCGAGACCGAGCGCGCGAGCGCCGGCGAGGGGGCCGTCGACGCGCTGATCCGCGACCTCGCCGCCGAGCACGACGCCACGCTGCTCACGAGCGACCGCGTCCAGAGCGAGGTCGCGCGGGCGAAGGGGCTGACCGTCGAGTACCTCGAACCCGAGGTTCGGACGGTGGAGGGCCTCGACATCGAGCGCTTCTTCGACGACGAGACGATGAGCGTCCACCTCAAGACGGGGGTGGTGCCGATGGCGAAGCGAGGGTCGATCGGCGGGATGCGCTTCGAGGCCGTGGGCGAGGAGCCGCTTTCCGAAGCCCAGCTGTCCGAGTGGGTCGAGGAGATCGAACTCGCGGCGCGAACGTCGAGCGAGGGGTTCACCGAACTCGACAGACACGGCATGACGATCGTGCAGTACCGCGACTACCGGATCGCGGTGGCGCGACCGCCGTTCGCCGACGGGATCGAGATCACCACCGTCCGGCCGATCGCGGCGACCGAACTCGACGACTACCAGTACGCCGACGACCTCCGCGAGCGCCTGCTCGACCACCAGCGCGGCGTGCTCGTCGCGGGTGCGCCCGGTGCGGGGAAGTCCACGCTCGCCGGGGCCGTCGCGGGCTTCCTCGCCGACTCGGACTTCTCGGTGAAGACGATGGAGAAGCCCCGGGACCTGCAAGTTGGCCCCGACGTGACGCAGTACACCGCGCTCGACGGCCGGATGGAGAATACGGCGGATGCACTGCTGATGGTCCGGCCCGACTACACCATCTACGACGAGGTCCGGAAGACCGAGGACTTCTCGGTCTTCGCGGACATGCGGCTCGCGGGCGTCGGGATGGTCGGCGTGGTCCACGCCACGCGCGCGATCGACGCCGTCGGGCGACTCGTGGGGCGGGTCGAGTTGGGGATGATCCCGCAGGTCGTCGACACGGTCGTCTACGTCGAGGCCGGGGAGATCGCCACGATCTACGACATCGAGACCGAGGTCAAGGTCCCCGAGGGGCTGGTCGAGGAGGACCTCGCGCGACCCGTGATCCGGGTGACGGACGCCGAGACCGGCGAGCCGGCCTACGAGATCTACAGCTTCAACCGGCAGGTCGTCACGGTGCCGGTCGGCGAGGAGACCGACGACTCCGGAGTGGACCGGATCGCGAAACAGGAGATCGAACGGGAGATCCGGTCGGCGGCGCGCGGGAACTGCGAGGTCGAACTCCGTGGGTCGAACACCGCCGTGGTCTACGTCGAGGAGTCGGACATCGCGACCGTGATCGGCAAGGGTGGCGGTCGGATCACCGACATCGAGAATCGGTTGGGGATCGACATCGACGTTCGGACCTTCGACGAGCGCCCCGGCGGACGGTCGGGAGGATCGGGCGGCTCCGGTGGCGGGAGCAGTAGTGATGGCAACGCCAACGGCAGCGCGTCGGGTGAGATCGTCACCCCCGAGATCACCGGCCGCCACGTCGTGATTCCGATGGAGGGCCACGCGGGCAACACCGTCGAAGTCCAGGCCGACGGCGAGTACCTCTTCACCGCGACCGTCTCGCGCGGTGGCGAGGTGCAGGTCTCCCGGGGGAGCGCCATCGCGGAGGAGCTCGAAGCCGCCATCGACCGGAATCGCCAGGTCACGGTCGCGCCGTCGTAATCCGGTACGGGAGTGAGTCACGCCGCGTTGCGGCCGCGGTGCGGTCCGCGGCAGCGGTGCGGTGCCTGGCGGATGAAGGGCGAAGCCCGCGAACGGAGTGAGTGGGCTGAGGGCTTCGGCGGAAGCGGTGCTGTGCGGGGCGGTTGCGACGACGGTCGCGGGGGCCTTTGTGATCCTACCGCGAACGAGCCGAAGGCGAGTGAGCGGGCCGAGGAACCCCCGCAGGGGGTGACGCTGGCTTTTGATCCACATTTTGCCAGCGAGTGAGTGAGCATCGCGAGCGAACGAGCGCAGCAAAAGGTGGGGACGCAAAAGGCGGGTTTCGAAAGGTCCTTATGGTCGACTCGGCTATCCTGAAATCGGACTAGGTCGGGCAGTTAGGCCCTGCTCGCAACCCGCACTACGGTCTTCAGCGGGGGCCGAATTCCGGGTGCGTCCGCGCCGACCGGCGCGGGCCCCGCAAGCCAACGTCGAAGCCTCGTCCGTCGGGGGCGGCGGTCCGCGGCTGTTCGTCTGCAGGGACGACCCGCCGCGGTTAATCGGCGGCAGCCCGTCAGGCACGGAAGTGAGCAGCGGACCGCCGGACAGCCGTCGCTCGCCGGATCGCGGGGTGGAGGAGGCACGCGGGCTTCCCCGCGCCGGAACGCCGGGCAATCCCGGCCCGTCCACTTCCCACCTTCTACATACCCACCTTTTGCTACGTTCAGTCGCATCGCTAGCGCTCGCTCCTTCGTCCCAAAATCGCGTAGCGATTTTGTGTGCCAATCAGAACTGCGGAGCAGTTCTGATGACGCTCGCAAAATGTGGATCAAAAGCGCGTCGGGTTCCTTGCAGTCACCCTCGCACCCGCTCGCTCACTCCGTTCGCTCGCGGTGAGATCACAAAAACCTCTGCGACCGCAACCGCCCCGCACAGCACCGCCTCCGCCGAAGCCCTCAGCCCACTCACTCCGTTCGCGGGCTTCGCCCTTCATCCACCAGGAGAGCACAGCCCTCCTGAGCCTCGGTTCGCGCCTGCGGCGCTCACCGAGACGCCAGGCCCGCACCCACCCCCGCACCGCAGCCGCCTGGCGGCGACCGCACCACCCGACTACACCAGGCCGAGTCCACGGGCATACCACGCCCCGCTCACGGGGATCATCGACGAACACAGCGCCAGCACCCAGCGGTGATATTCGAGGGCGGAGTCGGTCGAGAGTTGGAAGACGACGGCCTCCGGGACCGTGAGCGCCCAGACCAGCGAGACGAGCGCGACCACGATACCGAAGACGAGTGCCACGCCGGCGGCGGTCGCGGGGTCGGTTCGACCGGCCCGACCGGCGGCGAAGACGACCACGGCGACGGCGGCGAAGAGCCCGCCGATGAGCGGGTTTATCGCACCCGTGGCGTAGTAGGTGCCGGCGGCCCCCGCCTCGGTGGTGAGGTACGGGACGACGAGCGCGACCAGCACCGTGAGACAGCCGACGATCCCGACGACCGGGGCGACCCGCGAGGCATTCATGGGGTCGATTCCGGCGGGCGGCGTCTTAATCGGCGCGTTCGACGGGCGAACACAACACACAGGTAACTCCACCCCAAGAAAGGGGCATGGGACTCGGAAACACCGCGAAGAAACTCCAGCGCGTCGTCGACATGGCCGAGACGCTCTATCAGAAGATCGACGAACTCCGGAGCCAGGTCAACGAGGTCAGAGAGCACGTCGAGGCCACGAGCCAGCGCGTCGAGCGGATCGAACGCGACCTCGACGACCAGCGCGCGGTGCTCGACGCCCTCGCACGCGAACAGGGGATCGACGTCGACGCGGTCGCGGCCTCGGCGGCGATCGAGGAGGCCGAACCCGGAAAGACGGTGGCCGACGCCGAAGCGACGGACGGCACGACCGACGACGCACCGACGTCCGACGACACCGCCACCGCCGAGTAGTTTTCCTTAGCCGAGCCGCTGGTGTTCGACCTTCATGCACTTGTCCTCGACCACTTGCCGACCCGCGTCCTCGGCGCGCTGGGTGGCCTCGGGGTCGCGGATGCCGAGCTGGGTCCAGATGACGCCCGCGTCGTCGCGGTCGAGCGCGTCGTCCACGATCCCGCTCACCTCGTCGCTCGGCCGAAACACGTTCACGATGTCGATCGCCTCCTCGACGTCCGCGAGCGAGTCGTAGGCCCGACGGTCGAGTACCTCGTCGGCGGTGGGATTGACGGGGATCACGTCGTAGCCGTGGTCGAGGAGATACCGTGGGATCTCGTGGGCGTCCTTGCCGGGCGTCGACGAGCAGCCGACGACCGCCACGGTGTCGAGGTCGAGGATCGCCGCGAGTTCGTCGTCGTCCGTGATTGGCATACCCTTCCCTACGCGCGGCGACGACAAAAAGACCCCCTACAACGCCACCGCGAGCCGCCCGACTACGAACGCGCCGCCCGCGAGGAACATCGCGTAGCTCAGCCGTTCTTGACCCGTCGTCGGGTCGGTGAAGCTGTTGACGGCGGCGATAGCCATCACGAGGTCCGCGACCGCGACCACCGCGAGATACGGCCAGCCGAGGGTGCCCTGGAGGTAGGGCAGGGGACTGGCGAGGAGCGCGACCGCGAGCAGGAGGACGGCGACCCAGAGCGCCGGTCGTTCGCCCACTGCGATCGGGAGGGTGTTGAGCCCCTCGCGGCGGTCGCCCGCGACGTCCTCGACGTCCTTGATTATCTCGCGGGCCACAGTTGAAAGCGCCGCGAGCGCGAACAGCACGACGACCGCGCTCGTGACCCGTCCGACCGCCGCCGCGCCGAACAGGAAGGTGCTCCCGCCGAGGTAGCCGACGACGACGTTGCCGACCCCCGGTAATCCCTTGAAGAACTCCGTGTACGCGACGAGCGCGACGAGGTTGATCACCGCGATGGCGATGGCGAGCGGCGGGAGCGTGAGCGCGAGGACGACCGCGCCGACGAACAGGAGGAGACTGAACCCGAGCGCTTCGCGGGCCGTGACCGCACCGCGGGGGATCGGTCTGTCGGGCTGGTTGATCCGGTCGATCTCCCGGTCGAAGTAGTCGTTGATGGTGTTGCCCGCGGCGGTGGCGAGCACGGTCGCGCCGGCCGCCGCCCCGACTGCCCCCCAGGTTCCGAGCCCGCTCGCGACGAACGCACCGACGAACGTCAGCGCGCCCGCCGCGACGGCGTTGATCGGACGCGTGATCTCGACGAAGCCACGAACCCGCTCGCCGGTCATACGAGGAGTCCCGCCGGTGGCCGAATAAACCACCCGGAACGCGCCGACCGCGGGATTTAACTACGGCTCGTGGATACGGCTGGTGAGGGCGCTTAGCTCAGTTTGGACAGAGTACTTGGCTTCGGACCAAGCTGTCGCGGGTTCAAATCCTGCAGCGCCCAGTTGTCCTCCGAACGACAGTGAGGAGTGGCAACTGAACCGCGAGGGATTTGCATCCTGCCGGTCGCAGCGCCGAGCGAAGCGAGGCGACCGTCCGGCTCCGGTTCAAATCCTGCAGCGCCCATGATCCTGCGAGTCACTTCGGATTCACCGGACGGTGCAGGGGTACCGATGAATCTACCAGTAGCCCGAACATAGATTCGGACCCGTAGCAGAACGGCCCCTTCGTCGTTGTCGTGCGTTCCACGAGTTCGAGGATTCGAGTATCGATACACTGCAGCCTAACTATCGTCTCAACCCGTTTCCTCGTCCTCTCTCTCTTCGATCGGCCGGGTTCACCCCGTGGAAGCGCAGCGGAACCACGCTCCGAAAGGTAGACTTTTAGCTATCGTAATAGTATCACCGATATGCCGGTCAGTGGACAAGATTGGGAGGAGGACGGAGTGAAAAGAAACTCCATCGTCGGAAAGATCTTGGGATTCTTGGAAAACGATCACCCGAGAGCGCATAGCATCAGTGACATAATGGTGGAGTTCAAGGAGAAGAACAGCGACTTTCCCGAGCGGGAGTATATCACGGTCAGAGTCGAGCTGTTGTTGAACAGTGGAGATATCGAAGCTCGATATATAGAGGACGAGGACCGTTTCTACTACAGGTCTGCAGAGAGCTAGCACAACCCGCCACTCTTTCGAGGGTATTTCCAGTGTGCCGTCGGAGACTGCTTACGAGGGATGCGACCGAACGCGTCCCAGGAACCGTCCCAGTTCCTCTACGCGTGACTTCGACGACCGTTTCGTCGGCGAAAGACTAAGCGACTGTCGGGCGAATCGACGTTCGTGTCGGACGAACTCACGGAAGACGTTTTGCAGGGTGTTCTCTCCCGATGGCAGCTGTTCGCCATCGGGTTCGGAGCTATCGTCGGGTGGGGTTGGATCATCCAGATGGGCTACTGGATCGACGCGGCCGGACCGGTGGGTGCGACGCTGGCGTTCGCCGGCGGCGGTCTGCTCGTCGTGTTCGTGAGCCTCGTCTACGCGGAGCTGGTCTCGGCGATGCCGTACGCGGGCGGCGAACACCACTACAGCCTCCGGGCGTTCGGCCCGAAGGTCTCGTTCGCGTGTAGCTGGGGGCTGCTCCTCGGCTACGTCGGGGTCGTCGCCTTCCAATCGATCGCCCTCGGCGTCGCGGTCTCGTATCTGATCCCGGACTTTCGGATGTTCGAACTCTGGACGATCCTCGGTCAGCCGGTCTACGGCAGCGTGGTCGCGGTCGGACTGCTCGGGGTCGTCGGCGTCACCGCCCTCAACTACCGAGGCGTCCGGCCGACCGCCCAGCTCCAGCTCGTACTCGCGGCGGTCGTCGCGTTCGCCGGACTGGTGCTCGTCACCGGCTCGCTCACGATCGCGCCACAGGTCTCGAACCCGCCCTTCGCGGGCGTCGGGCTCGCCGGAGCCTCGGTGGTGGCGATCCAGGTCCCGGGGCTGTTCGTCGGCTTCGACGTGATCCCACAGGCCGCCGAGGAGGCCGACACCTCGCCGCGCTCGCTCGCCATCGTGGTGTTGCTCACGGTGGTCACGGTCGGCGTGTTCTACATCGTCAGCATCTGGTCGGCGGGGCAGGTCCTCCCGGCGGCCGTGCTCGGCGAGAGTCCGGTCCCCGCCGCCGCCGCGATGACCGCGGTGTTCGACAACCCGCTCGCCGGGAAGCTCATGACGCTCGCGGGCATCGCCGCCCTCCTGACGAGCTGGAGCGCGTTCCTGATCGGTGCGAGCCGAGTGATCTTCGCGATGGCCGACTCGGGGATGCTTCCCACCTCGCTCGCGACTATCCACCCGGAGTACAACACCCCGTCGCGTGCGGTGCTCCTCATCGGCGGGGTCACCGCGCTTGCGCCGTGGCTCGGGTCCCAGATGATCTCCTCGATCATCAACGCCAACTCGCTCGGGATCGTCTTCGCGTGGATCCTCGTCAGCGCCTCCTTCCTCTACTTGCGCTACAACGAACCCGGGATGGACCGACCGTTCGAACTCCCCGCCGGTTACCTGTTCGGCGGCCTCGCGCTGGTCGGGTCGGTCGCCTTCTTCGCGCTCTACCTCCCGGGTGCACCCTCCGCGCTGGTCTGGCCGAAGGACTGGGCGATCGTGCTGGTCTGGGCGATCTTCGGGCTCGTCCTCTACTCGATCTCGCGCGCCTCGACCGACGCGACCGTCCGCGAGGGGACCAACTAAGCGGCGGCGGACGCGGGTCGCGTCAGCGCTCCTCGACGTGGCGCACCTCGACGGCGATTCCCCGCGTGCTCTCGGCCATCTCGGGGCCGCTCATCTCCGCGCGCCCGACCGCGAACGCCTTCGGGCCCGAGACCACCACCTCGTCGCCGACGCGAATCGCGTCGCTGGCGTCGACGATACCCGGCGCGAGCACGCTGCCGTGCGGGACGAAGCCGTCGATCTCGACGGTTCGCGTCTCGACCTCGCTCTCGACCCAGCGGCGGCCACCGGCGAGCGTGAGCGCGAGCACGCCGTACTGGGGCACCATCGTGGCGAGGTGGTCGTCCTCGCTGACGCGGAGTTTCGGGTAGCGGCCTTCGGTGGTTATCTCACCAAAGAGCGCGTCGCCCGCCCCCGCGCCGAACTGGTAGTCCGCGAGCGCGCGCACGGTGTTGTGCTCGCGTTCGCGCTTGCCGAACTTGGGCTCGCCCTCCAACGTGCTCGCGAGGTTCGCGAGCGAGTCGGCCGTCGTGGGATGGGCCTCGACGGTGTACTCGAACTCGGTATTCAGGGATTCTTCGACTTTCTCGGTGATCTGACGGTAGTCGTCGGGGACGTGGGCGATGACGCGGGGATAGTCGTTGCGAGCGAGGTAGGCTTCGAGCACCGAGGCCACGAACTCGACCTCGCCCGCGGTCCACTCGCCCGTGACCACCGAGTCGTAGTGCTGGGCGGGGTAGGTGGTTTCGAGCTCCTGGGGCACCACCCCGATGGGCGAGGTCATCGAGACGGTGTGGGCACGAAACTGCGTCGCGTCGTGGAACTGACCGTGGCTCTGGGACTCGGAGTAGGGTTTCGTCGCCGAACACGGCACGAGAACGAGGGGGTTCGAGAAGCGATTCTCGTAGCGGGTCGTCACCCGGTCGGCGAAACGCTGGATCTCGACCCGCCGGAGGCTCTCCTCCGAGGCCGCCAGCAGGTCGGCACGACGGATCACCGGCGTGCGCTCCTCGAGGTAGGCGTACTGCTGGTCGAGGCGTCTGAACGCGGCGGTGAGCCACGCCGCGTGGCGCGCCTGTCCCTCCAGATAGTCCCGGAGCCGCCCGCGGCGGATCCGCTCGCGGACCACCCCGAGCTCGGCCCGGAGGGCGTTGACGTTGTGCGCGGCACAGTCGGCCCGGTCGAACTCGTCTCTCGGACCCCGACACGCCGGGCACGCACACGGGAGTTCGGTGAGGTCTTCGAGGAAGTGTTCGCCCTCGCGGGTGAGATATTTTCCTTCGGTTCCCTTCACTTCGGCGCGCGTGGTGTCAAGGAGGTCGACGCCGGCGTAGGCCAGCAGCGCGGCGTTCGCGGGCGTCGCCACCCCCGAGCAGTAGAGCGCCGTGTCGGCGGGGGTCGCGTCCTTTACCCCGACGATCCCCTCGACGAACGCGCGCGCGTGGCCGACGAGACCCGGCGCGTCCGAGAGGACGTAGGCGTCGGTGCCGCGGTCGCTCGCAGTGTGGGTCGAGACCACCGCGGCGCTCGGCCCGTCGACGTCGGTCGGGTCCGTGTCGAAGGCCGTTTCGACCTCCTCGGGGGTGCCAGCTGGCGCGGCCCGGTGGGGAAGTACCGTGAGCTCGCCTGGGTCGCCTTCGGGAGCGTCGCGCTCCGTCGACCAGAGGCTCCCCGCATCCGCCACGACCTCGTCACAGAGCGCGGGCGTCGTCAGCGGCTCGGTGAGCCGGAGTTCGCCGATCCGGGCCGCGCCGTCGCGCTCGTGAACCTCGAAGAAGGTAGTCATAATTCCGTCTCACCCTCCGCGTCGTATTCGTCCGTCGATCCCAGCCGCTCGACCGCGACGCGGTCCGGAACCCGTGAGAGCGCACGCGCCGGCCAGCCGTGGTGGGCGAGCGTGAACTCGACCGCCGGATTCGCCGCGACGAGTTTCGCGACTCCGCGCGCCGCCTGCTCGTAGGCCGCGTCGTCGAGCCGCTCGGGGACCTCGGCGGTGAGCGGGTAGCTCTCCGAGAGCGCGCGGGGGAACGGGCCGAACGGCGGCACCACCCGCCAGGAGTCGTCGAACGCGTCGTTCTCGTCACCCTCGGTCAGTAAGACTGACCCCTCGACCGAGAGCCGCGAGAGGCGGTCGTGGTGGCGGCGAACTTCGGGCCGGCGGGCGCTCTCGCCCGAGAGGTAGAAGAAGGCGTCCTTCGAGGCCGGATCGGACGCTTCGAGCTGGTCGGCGTGGTCGAGCAGCGCGCGGTAGCCGTCGAGCATCGCGGGGTGACCGCGCGCGCGGGTCTCGACGAGTTCGAGGAGGTTCCCACGGCGGATCGCCTGCTTGATCCGCCGGAGTTCGCCGAAGCTCACGTGGAGGTTGTGCTCGGCGAGGCGGGTCTCGCGTTCGTCGTCGTCCAGTTCCTCGATCTCGTCGGCAGTGTGTTCGACGCACACCGGGCACTCACACGGGAGGTAGTCGAGGTCGGCGAGCCGTTCGGTGCCCCGCACGGTCAGGTAGCGGTCGTCGCGTGCGTAGAGCGCGTAGGCTGCCGAATCGAAGAGGTCACAGCCGAGCGCGACCGCGAGCGCGAACATCATTGGGTGGCCCGCGCCGAAGAGGTGGACGGGGGAGTCCGCACAGAGCCCGCGCTTCGCGGCCGCGACCACGTCCACCATGTCGTCGTAACGGTAGCCGTTCAGGAGGGGGACCACGGCTCCCACCGGAAACAGGTCGAGACCGGTCGCGACGGCGTCGCGACCCGCCGCCTCGCGGAGGTCCGGATAGGTCGAGCCCTGAACGGGCGCGTTCACCAACATCTCGCCGGTGTCGACTTCGCCAACGGATTCGAGCCGCGACTGGGTCGTCGCGAGGTCGGCCTCGGCGCGCTCGCGGTCGGCGTCGGGCGGCGTCGGGAGGTCCACCGGAGTTCCGATGTCTGATCCGATCCGGTGCTGGAAGTCGAGGATCTCGGTGCTGGTGGTGTCTATCTCGCCGTATTCCGCCAGCTGAAACGAGCCCGAATCGGTCATGATCGCGCCAGAAAAATCGAGGAGTTCGTGGAGCCCGACGTCGAGAGCGGCCTCGCGGAGGTCGTCGTTCTTCGAAATGATATAGCCGTTAGTGATACATATCTCCGCGCCGAACTCGGTTTCGAGTCGGTTGGGGGAGACGGTCTGGAGGTTGGGGTTGATGACCGGCATCAGCGCGGGCGTCTCGACGGTTGTATCCGACCGGGGAACCCGGAGTTCGCCGATGCGCCCCCCGACGTCGGTGCGTCGGAGTTCGAAAACGTCGTTCATGCCCGGGTTCGACCGCCGCGCGGTCTAAGGCTACCGCTCTGATTCGTCGAACCGGTTGTAGTAGAGCAAACAGAGCGCGCTCCGGCCGTCCCGGAGGTCGTCGGTCGCGAGCGCCGACAGCAGGTCGTCGTAGTCGGCGGTCTCGACCCGGATCGATTCGTCGTCGTCGAGGTTTCGCTCGCCCGTCGACCGACAGTCGTGGGCGACGAAGTGGTGGTGGACGGAGTTCGCGAGCCCGTTCAGCGGCTCGACGGTGGTGAGCCGTTCGACACGCTCGGCGACGTAGCCCGTCTCCTCTTCGAGTTCGCGTTGCGCCGCGACCTCGGGGTCCTCACCGGGTTCGACGGTGCCCGCCGGCAGACCGCGATTGATTCGTCCGACCGCCTGCCGCCACTCCTCGATGACGACGACCTCGCCCGCCGGCGTGAACGCCAGCATCACGACCGCCTCGGGTTCACGAACGGTGTCGAACCCCGTCTCGGTGCCGTCCGGCAGTCGGACCGACTCGTGGACGACCTCGAACGCCGGGCAGTCGTAGGCCGTCTCGGTGCTCAACGTCTCCCACGCCTGCGGATCGCCGTCCTCGTCGCTCATACGTCCTCTTCGAGGAACTCGCACAAGAGCTCGTTCACCCGGTCCGGCGCGTCGTTCTGGACCCAGTGGCTCGCGTCCGGGAGGTGCTCGATGCGGAGGTTCGAGACCCAGCGGTCGAGCCCGCGCGTCAGACCGACCCCGAGCGCGGCGTCGCGGTCGCCCCAGATCAGTAGCGTCGGCACGTCCGTTCGCGTGGTCCGGTCGGGCGGGTCGAGCCGGCCGAGACGACGGCGAAGTCGCGTTCGGACGAGCGCGCGGTAGTAGTTGAGCGCCGCCCGGAGCGCCCCCGGTCGGGCTATCGCGCGGCGATAGCGCTGGACGTCGCCCGTCGAGAACGCCTCGGGGTTCGTCGGGCCGGTTTCGAGGAGCCGCCGGAGCCAGCCGTACTCGCCTCGTTCGAGGAAGAGTTCGGGAAGCTTCGGGATCTGGAAGGCCCCGGCGTACCACGAGCGCCGGATCTGTCGCGGCGAGCGGAGTTCGCGCGCGAGGGCATCGAGGTGCGGCGCGTTGCAGACGGCGAGCCGGTCGAGAACGTCGGGATGGCGATGGGCGAGTTCCCAGGCTACGACACCGCCCCAGTCGTGCCCGACCACCGTGGCGCGCTCGTGCTCCGTACCTCGGATCAGTTCGACCACGTCCCGCGTGAGGTGGGTCAGGCGATACGGCTCGATGCCGGGTGGTTTCGACGAGCGGTTGTAGCCCCGCATGTCGGGCGCGAGGACGTGATAGCCCGCGGCGGCGAGGTGGTCGATCTGGTGTCGCCAAGCGTACCAGAACTCCGGAAAGCCGTGGAGGAGGACGACGAGCGGGTCCGTGGGGTCGCCCGCCTCGACGTAGTGGAGGACGACCTCCGAGAGGTGGGCGTAGCCGTGCGTTTCGTCCATGCGACCGCCACTAGCGAGCGATCGATAAACGTTTTGTTGCGATACAAAATCAGTGGTGCCGGGTGATCGAGTGGATGAATTCGAGAGAGCGTGGCGCAATCGCGAGAGGAAAACTTTTGAACCAGTTATTGTCAAGGAGCGGCGACCGCTGACTCTTATCGAGGAACCTATCCACAATACCGCGGAGACAGTGCAGGACCGGTCGGGGCGGATTTGAACCACAGTCGCTCCCGTTCGCTTCGCTTACCTCCCGCTCCTAGGTTCAAATCCTTCCTCCCCGTTGCGCGTTTTCGCTCCGCTGCGCACCGCGAAAATGCTCATGGGTCGGGGCGGATTTGAACCGCCGACTTCCTCCGTGTGAAGGAGGTATCATAACCAGCCTAGATCACCGACCCTTCACCCGCCCTTTCCGACCGCGAATCATAAGCGTTGTCTTCAGTAGTCGGGCGCTTCCTCGCTCACCCCGTCGCGCTGGTTCACGACGCGCGCGAGGGTGAACAGGAGGTCCGAGAGCCGGTTGAGGTAGACCAGCGCGTGCTCGTTGACGGGTTCCTCCTCGGCGAGCGCGACCGCGCGGCGTTCGGCCCGCCGGCAGACCGCCCGGGCGTGGTGGAGTCGCGCGCCGTTGTCCCCGCCGCCGGGGAGGATGAACGACCGGAGCGGTTCGAGTTCGTCGTCGTAGGCGTCCATCCAGATCTCCAGCGCCTCGACCCGGTCCCCGTCCATCTGCGGGTCGCCGTCGTCGGGGTCGGGGTTCGCGAAGTCGGCCTGGACGACGTGGAGGTGGTTCTGGACCGCGCGAAGGTGGTCGTCGACGTCCTCGTAGGCCGTCGGGCGCACCCGCCCGACGAGGGCGTTCACCTCGTCAACGGTGCCGTAGCTCTCGATCCGAGGGCTCGTCTTCGGGACGCGGTCCATGGTTCGGAGGTCGGTCAGCCCCTCGTCGCCACGGCCCGTATAGATCGGCATACCCCACCCACGGTCGACGACGACTTATATCTCGGCCGACCCCGGCGGGCGACGGCCGGACTTGATTGCTACCGTATCCACGATGGTTTTATTATGAAGAACAGTGGAGGTTCGGTGGGGAGTGAGGCTGATCCAGTCACCCGGTCCGTGTTACTCACTTCCCGTCGTTCGTTGTCCCGCTCGAAAAGAGGCGTACTCGGTCGATCGAGACCGTTCGATTACTCGATGGAGACGTCGTCGTCGTCCACCGGGTCGTCGAACGGGGCGTCGTCGGTGTCGCTCCCGCCGACCCGCCGTCGGCCGGCGAACACGGCGTACACGACCGCGGCCAGCGCCCCGAGGAAGGCGGCACGGATGCCGACGCGTCGGCCCGTTCGTTTCGCGCTCGCCACCCGGTGGCTCAGCATGGTCGAGCGCGACGTCTCGACCGTGGCGACGACCTGGCGACCGTCCTCGGTTTCGGTGGTTTCGAGGTCCGTGATGGTCTCGCCCTTCCGACCGTCGATCTCGAAGTCGGGTGCCAGTTTTTCGACCGCCTTCTCGAAGGCGATCGCTCGCGGTCCCTCCTCCGATTCTCCTTCGGATTCCTCGGCGACCGGCTCGTCGTGCTCGCTCTCGCCCGTCTCGACGTCGATCGTGACCGGATCGGTCTCGTCCGCCGTCTCAGATGAGTCCGTCATGACACCACAGTTGTCCCCCGCCAACTACTAAAGATTTCGCCGGCACGTGCCGAGGATCACGTACTTTCAGGCATATCGCGACACTTCAAGCTGTTATTATCTGGTGGTACCATCAAAGCATATGTGGGTCGACAACGAGGTGCGCGTATGGCGTTCAGCGACGACCTCCTCGATTCGCACGCGGCGCTCTGGGACGCACAGAAGGCCCATCCGTTCGTGGGCGAACTCGCCGAGGGGAGCCTCGACGAGGCCGCCTTCCGACACTGGGTCGAACAGGACTACCGGTACCTCCTCGACTACGCCCGTACGTTCGCCATCGCGGGTGTCCGGGCCCGCGACGAGACGACGATGACCCGACTGCTCGGGATCGCACACACCACTCTCGCGACCGAACTCGACCTCCACCGGGAGTTCGCCGCCGACTACGGACTCGCTCCCGGTGACCTCGAAACGGTCGAGAAGACGCCGACCTGCGTCGCGTACACGAACTACCTCCTCCGGGTCGCCCACCAGGGTTCGTTCGCCGAGATCAGCGCGGCGGTCTACCCCTGCGGCCAGGGCTACCTCGATATCGCCGACCACATGGCCACGATCGCGACCGACGACCACCGCTACACGCCCTTCATCGAGAAGTACACGAGCGACGAGTTCCGCGAGACGGTCGCGTGGATGCGGGCGTTCGTGAACGAGTGTGCCGAGGAGTACCCGGGCGAACGCGACGCGATGCGGACGGCGTTCGAGCGGAGTGCCCGGCTCGAAGCCGCCTTCTGGGAGATGGCCTACACCCGAGAATCCTGGCCGGTGTGAGTCGGGAGCGCTCCTGAACCGGTTCGACCCGGAGGGCGGTGGTCGTGACGAGGGCCTGAAGCCGCCGGAACCGTCATGCTTCGGTACCGCGAACCCACTCCCATGTCGTTCTACGACCGGGTCGCCGACCTCCCGCTGTCGGTCGAGGAGAGTTCGTTCGAGCGCCGCGAGCGCGAAACGTCGAGCGGGTTCGCCCGCGCGACGACGGTGTTCTCGCTCGCCGGCGACGGTCACGTGGGTCGCGGCGAGGACGTGACCTACGAGACCGACGAACACGACGCGCTGGCCGAGGCCAATCCCACCTGGAACCTCGCCGGCGAGTACACGCTGGATTCGTTCTCGGACGCGCTCGACGAGCGCGACCTGTTCGTCGGTCGCGAGCCCGAGCGGGCGGACTTCCAGTACTACCGCCGGTGGGGGCTCGAAAGCGCCGCGCTCGACTTGGCGCTCCGCCAGGCCGAAACGGACCTCGGGAGCGCGCTCGACCGGCGGTACAACCCCGTTCGGTTCGTCATCAGCACCCGGCTCAGCGATCCACCGACCACCGAGCGCGTCGAACGGTGGCTCGAGATCCAGCCCGACGCGGAGTTCAAACTCGATCCGACACCGGACTGGACCGACGACCTGATCGAGAGCCTCGCGGCCACCGGCGCGGTCCGCATCCTCGACCTGAAAGGCGACTACGAGGGGACGGCGGTGGACAACCCGGTCGACCGCGAGAACTACCGGCGCGTGCTCGACGGCTTCCCCGAGGGGGTGATCGAGGATCCGCGACTCACCGAGGAGACCCGCGAGCTCTTCGACGGCGAGGAGGGCAGGGTGAGCTGGGACCATCCCATCACGGGTGTGGCGTCCATCGAGTCGCTGCCGTTCGAGCCGCGCTGGCTCAACGTTAAACCGTCCCGGTTCGGCACCGTGGAGTCGCTGTTCGACAGCATCGAGTACGCCCTCGAACGCGACATCCAGTGTTACGGCGGCGGCCAGTTCGAGCTCGACGTGGGCCGCGAGCACATCCAGACGATGGCGTCGCTGTTCTACCCCGACGGCCCGAACGACGTCGCGCCCGGCGGTTACAACGCGCCGGAACCCCAGACGGGGCTGCCCGAGAGCCCGCTCGTCGCCCCCGCCGCACCCGCGGGGCTCGGGTTCGTCGACGAGGACGAGCCCTGAGACCCGGATCCGTTCGGCGCGGTCGAGCGGGTCGTTTATGAGGCGGAGCGGAGCAGATCCGACATCGAATGGCGAGACCGATCCTGAAGTGGGCCGGCGGGAAACGGCAGCTCCTCGATGCGATCTACGACCGGTTCCCGCGGGGCTACGACCGCTACCACGAGCCGTTCCTCGGCGGTGGCGCGCTCTTCTTCGACCTCACGCCCGAGGGCGGAACGGTCAACGACACCAACCCCCGGCTCGTCAACTTCTATCGGCAGGTCCGGGACAGACCGGACGGGCTCGTCGCGCGGCTCGAATCGTTCGACGATCCGGAGGCCGACCCCGTCCCGGACGAACCGTTCGCGGAGACCGATCGAAAAGGAAAGGCGATCGAGAACTACTACTACCAGAAACGCGCGCAGTTCAACCGCCGGCCGGCGGGCGAGGCGTTCGACCCGCTGGAGGAGGCCGCCCTGCTGTGTTATCTCAACCGAACGGGCTACAACGGGCTCTACCGGGAGAACCGTAGTGGGAGGTTCAACGTCCCGATCGGGCGGTACGCCAACCCCGACTGGGTGCGGCGCGAGGCGATCCACGCGGCGAGTCGCGTGCTCGCCGACACCGAGGTTCGAAACGAGGACTTCGAGTACGTGCTCGACGCGGCCGAGCCGGGCGATCTGGTCTACTTCGATCCTCCCTACGAACCGATGAGCCCAACCGCGTCGTTCACCGACTACAGCGCGAGCGGGTTCGGGCGGGACGACCAGGACCGGCTCCTCGACACCGCGGCGGCGCTCGACGAGCGCGGTGTGCACGTCGTCCTGAGCAACAGCGGCGTGCTGGCCGAGCGGTACGAACGACGGGGGTTCGACGTGGCGCTCGTGGGTGCGACGCGCGCGATCAACAGCGACGCCGACAATCGGGACGAGGTCGACGAATTGGTCGCGACGAACGTGCCCCCCGGGAAGCGAGCCGAGCGGTGACGGCGGGGACGGGGAGGGCGGGACCCGACGGGATAGGACGACGGAGCGTCGACGGAGGTTTATATCCCACCGAGGTTCGATCACACCAACAGTGACTCCCGTCGCGCAGTTCGCGGTCCCGCTCTCGAACCCCGTCGCGCATCTCGTCCTCGCGGCGGCGCTCGGGCTCTTCCTCGGGCTCGAACGCGAGTGGTCGGACAAACCCGCGGGCATCCGGACGTTCTCGCTGATCAGCCTCCTCGGAGCGGTCTTCACCATCCTCGACTACCCCGCGCTCGTCGCGGTCGGCGGGCTGCTGGTCATCGTTCTGGGAACCGTGCTCGCCATCAGGGGACTGCGTGACGTGGATTTCGGGCTCTCGCTCACCACCTCGGTCTCGATGCTGGTGGCCTACGGCGTCGGCGCGCTGGTCGCCGCGGGCTACGTCATCGAGGGCGTGACGGTCGCGGTGGTTTCGTCGTTGCTCCTCGTCCTCAAACGCGAACTCCACAGCTTCGCCGGCGGGCTCTCGCGGGCGGAGCTCCGCTCGACCACCGAGTTCGCTATCCTCGCGTTCGTGGTCTACCCGCTGCTCCCCGGTGGCGACGTCACCCTCGGGTCGGGCCCGCTCGCGGTCGAGATCGAACCCCGGGTGGTCTGGCTGATGGTGGTCGCGGTCGCCGCCATCGGTATCGTGAACTACGCCATCGTGAAGAACTACGGGGGGCGGGGCATCGCCGTCACGGGCTTCTTCGGTGGGCTCGCCTCCTCGACCGCCGTCGTGGGGTCGATGCTCGACGCGGTTCGCCAGCGCCCCTCGGCGGCCTCCTACGCCGTCGCCGCCGTGTTGCTCGCCGACGCCGCGATGGCGCTCCGGAACCTCGCCATCGTGCTCGCGTTCACCTTCCCGACGGTGCTCGTCGGCGCGCTGATCCCACTGGTCGTCATCGTGGTCGGGAGCGTCGCCGTCGCCGCGCTCACCGCCGACTGGAGCGAGTCCGTCGAGATGAACCTCGACAGCCCGTTCTCCCTCCGAAACGCACTCGCCTTCGGCGTGATGTTCGCGGTGGTGGTGGTCGCGGGCGGGATCGCCCAATCGGAGTTCGGCCGGATCGGTTTCTACGTCACCGCCGTCCTCTCGGGCGTGGTTTCGAGCGCCGGCGCGACCGCCTCGACCGTGTCGCTCTATCGTACCGGCAGCCTCGGCTACGAGACCGCGGTGATCGCCGTCCTGCTCGCGACGGCGTCGAGCGTGCTGGTCAAGGTCGCCCTCACGATCGCCAGCCCGAACCGGCGGTTCGCCACCCGGGTCGCGGTCTGGAGCGGGGTGCTGCTCGCGGCCGCGCTCGTCGCGGCGGTCCTCGTGACGCTATAACCCGCGCGACGGCGAGCGGGCCGGCGCACCCGGTGGGTCCCGGGGGCGGAGCGCTGTGCCGTCGTCGGATTCGTCGACCTGTGGGAAGCTTCGGAAGTAGCCGTCCTCCGCGGCGGCGACGAACGCCGCCCCACGGCCCTGGTCGCCGACGTGACGGTAAGCCTCTTCGAGCCCTCGCCGGCCGACGAGCGGCAACAGCGAGACCGTCGTCCCGCGGGGTTCGACGTGGACGAGCAGCGCGGCGGGCGGGAACGAACACGCCGCCGGCGCGATGACCTGGCGAACCCCTTCCACCCGGTCGACCGCCGGCCAGTGGACGTGCCCCGAGAGCACGAGGCCGACGTCGTGGTCGGCCAGAACCTCGACGAGCGCGTCGGCGTTTCGGAGCCGGTAGTGCGAACTCGGTGCGAGCGCGTCGACGCGTTCGGCCACCCGTCCCACGGGATGGTGACAGACCACGACCGGCGTCTCGCAGCCGTCGAGCACCGAATCGAGCCACGCCAGCTGGTCCGCCGAGACCGCGCCTTCGTGGGTCTCGAACAGCGACTCGTCGGCGGCCGTGTCGATCCCCACGAGATCGACCCCGCCGACACCGATGACGTACGGCAACGTGCCCACGCCGTACCGCTTCGCGAACCGTTCGACCGGCGGCGTCTCGTGGTCGTCCATCGCCTTCGGGACGTCGTGGTTGCCGGGAACCGCGACGAACGGGGCGTCGAGGTCGTCGAGGATCGAGTCCACCCGGTCGAACTCCGCGGGCGCGCCGTCCTTCGTGAGGTCGCCGGTCGAGACGACCGCGTCCACACCGAGCCAGTTGGCGCTCGCGACCGCGCCCCGAAGGCGGGCCTCGGTCCGGTGGAAGACCTTCCAGGTCCCCTCGGCCACGGGGGTGACGTGCGGGTCGGCGACGACGGCGAGCGTGGTCGACCGGGCGGTCGGGCGCGCGAATCGTGCGAGCACCAGCCCCTCGCCACGTACGGCGTCGTTCATCGGTTGCGTGAGCGCCCGTGGCGTTCGGACGTGACTGTGTGGCTCACAACGTCGCGCCGACGCCGTCCTCGTTGAACAACACGCCACACTCCCCACAACGGCGCTGGTAGCCCGTCATCCAACTCAACTGGACGTTCTCGCTCGTCTTACAGATCGGACAGGATGTCATGGTGGGTTCCTCGTGCGCACGTGGAGCGTGGCTCCCGACCGTCCTTGCTGTGGCGTCCGTACACTCCCCATGACACAGTAACACACGCTACCGAAACCACTACCCCACGTCGAACCCAACGGCGCGCCATGCAGGCAGTCCAGTTCACGGAACACGGCGACCGCGACGTCATCGAGTACGGCGAGTTCCCGGACCCCGACCCCGGGCCGGACGAAGCGGTCATCGAGGTGAAGGCGGGCGCGCTGAACCACCTCGACGTCTTCACCCGCCGCGGGCTGCCGGGCGTCGACTTGGAGATGCCACACATCCCGGGAAGCGACGCGGCCGGCGTGGTACGGGAAGTCGGCGAGAGCGTCACCCGCGTCGACCCCGGCGATAGAGTGGCCGTCACGGCGGGGGTCTCCTGTGGCGAGTGTGAGTTCTGCCGCCACGGCGAGCACTCGCTGTGTGAGTCCTACCACATCATCGGCGAGCACGTCCGCGGGGTACACGCCGAGTACGCCGCCGTGCCCGCCGCGAACCTCGTCCCGATACCGGACCACGTCGACTGGGAGACCGCCGCGGCCTCGCCGCTGGTCTTCCAGACCGCGTGGCGAATGCTGATGAGCCGCGCCGAGATCGAGGCCGGCGAATCGATCCTCGTGCTCGGGGCATCGGGCGGCGTCGGCCAGGCCGCGGTGCAGATCGCCGACTACGCGGGTGCAGAGGTCTACGCAACCGCGAGCACCGACGAGAAGTTGGAGTACGCGAAGGAGTGCGGGGCCGACCACGTCATCAACTACGCCGAGACCGACTTCGCGAGCGAGATGCGCGATATGACTGGGGGCCGCGGCGTCGACGTCGTGGTCGACTACGTCGGGCCCGAGACCTGGGACGACTCCACGAAGTGTCTCGCGAAGGGCGGCCGACTCGTGACCTGCGGGGCCACTACCGGTCCGATCGCCGAGACCAACATCAACCGGGTGTTCTGGAAGCAGATCGACATCCTGGGCTCGACGATGGCCACGCTGGGCGAGGTCGACGACGTGCTCTCGCTGGTCTGGGACGGCACCTTCGAACCCCGGATCCGGGAGACCCTGCCGATGAGCGAGGCCGCGCGTGCCCACGAACTCCTCGAAGAGCGCGAGGGATTCGGGAAGGTGGTCGTGGTTCCCGACAGCGAACGATAGCGCACACGCACCCGTAGATTCGATTCGACTGGATGTACGGAGACAGTACCAAGCAGACGAGCGGTACTGAGAATTGCTCGTGCTATTCGCGGAAATAATAATTCCGAGCCACCGAGATGCTTGATATCATAGGTTCGTCGACGAAAGGAAACATGATCACGAAAGACATTTAGGACATACTATCAAATAGAAGATGAATCATGGCAGACTCTGACTATTCGCGACGGACGTATCTGAAGCGGGCAGCCGCAGCGAGCGTCGTCGGCATGGCGGGCGTCGCCGGCTGTACCGGTGGAAGCGACAACAGCGGAAGCGGTAACGGGAGCAACGGAAGCGGCGGGAGTGGGGGGAACAACGGCAGCGGCGGTAGCGGCGGGAACAACGGCAGCGGGAGCAGCGGCGGCAGCGGCGGTGGAACGCTGACCGTTCTTCACGGCTGGACCGGGGGTGACGGCAAGAAAGCCGTCAACAGCCTCATCAAGGCGTTCAAGGACGAACACCCCAACGTCAACACCGACTTTCAGGCGATCGGCGGCGGGGGGAACACCAACCTCGATACGACGATCTCGAACCGGGCACAGAACGAGAACCTCCCGAGTTCCTGGGCGGACTGGCCCGGCAAGAACCTCATCCAGTTCACCGAGGCGGGCCTGCTGGGGGACATCGGAAGCGACGTCTGGACCAAGGACCTCCGACAGAACTTCTCGTCGGAGGCCAAGACCTACTCCCAGGTCGGTGAGGACCCAGATTCGATCGGTGACGGTCCCTACGTGGCGGTCCCGCTCGGTACCCACCGGATGAACGACCTCTTCTACAACGTCTCGGTGGTCGAGGAGGCCGGGGTCGACCCGAGTTCGTTCTCGAAACCACAGGACCTCATCCCGGCGTTCAAGAAGATCCAGAACAACACCGACGCCGTGCCGTTCGCGAAGGGCCTTCAGGCACCCTTCACCACCCTCCAGCTCTGGGAGGTCGTGATGCAGGGGCAGGCGGGCTACCAGCCGTTCATGGACTACGTCAACGGCGAGGGCGATGAGAGCGCGGTCCGCTCCGCTCTCGAAACGGTCCAGCAGTACTACAACTACATCAACGACGACGCCTCCTCGATCAGCTTCACCGAGGCGAACGAACTCGTCATGAGCGGCGACGCCGCCTTCATGCACAACGGCAACTGGGTGGCCGGAGCCTACCGGAACAAACAGAACTTCAACTACGGTGACGACTGGGACAACGTCTCCTTCCCGGGTACCGACAACATGTACGGGATGCACCTCGACTCGTTCCCGTTCCCGGCCGGTGGCTCCGACGTCGCCAAGACGTGGCTCTCGTTCGTGGGCACCAACAAGGCCCAGGTCGCGTTCAACCAGTACAAGGGATCGATCCCGCCACGGACGGACGCCCCCACCGACCAGTTCGACGAGTACCTCACCGAGACGATCGAGGACTACGGGAACGTCGAGAACAAGCCCCCGACGATCGCCCACGGGCTGGCGGTCACCCCCGACGTCCACAGCGACATCGACGGCGTGATCACCAACGACTTCCTCGGTTCCGGCGACCTCGACAGCTCGACCCAGGGGATGCTCGACGCCGTCTCGAACTGACGTGTCTCGACTCAACGACATGATCGAGGCCGCTCGCCACCGCAGCGAACGATGGCGCGGCGACGACGTCGTCACCGACGGCGGTACCGTCGAGCGATCGTCGAGCGGGTTCGGCGGCTGGCTCCGGTCGCGAGGTCGCAGCGACTTCCTCGGCTCGTTGCCGTTCTGGCTCCCGCCCTTCCTGCTGATGGGGCTGTTCGTCTACGGCGCGATCGCCTGGAACTTCCTGATCTCGCTGACCGACGCCGAGGGCTACGGCGACCCCGAATACACGGTTTTGAACCTCCAGCAGTACGCCGAGCTGATTCAGGACCCCGCCTTCATCGACGCCACCCGAAACACCATCGTGTTGCTGGTCGGTTTCACCACCATCAGTGTGGCGGTCGGATTAGTGCTCGCCATCCTGCTCGACCGAGCGTGGCGCTTTCGCGACGGCTTCCGGACGCTCTACCTGTTGCCGTTCAGCCTCTCGTTCGTCGTGACCGCCCAGCTCTGGCTCTGGATGTACAACATCGACAACGGGATCATCAACTCGATCCTCGGGGTGGTCGGACTCCGACCCGACTGGATCGGCACCCCACAACTGGTGCTGGGCGCGGTGATATTCGCGATGATCTGGCAGTTCAGCGGCTACGCCATGGTCGTCTTCCTCGCGGGACTTCAGACGATCCCCGACGAACACTTCGAGGCCGCCCGGATCGACGGCGCGAGCAGTCTCAAGATGTACTGGCGCGTGATCATCCCCCAGCTTCGGGGTTCACTGATCAGTGCGCTCGTGGTCCTGATGATCGCGGCGCTGAAGGCGTTCGACTTCCTCTATGCCCTGTTCGGCAACTATCGGCCCGCCGCGGGAGCCGACATCCTCGCGACCCTGATGGTTCGCGAGGCGTACTCAAGTCAGAACTGGGCGTACGGCTCGGCGGTCGCGATCGTGTTGTTCGCGCTCGCGCTCGTCGTGATCGCACCGTATCTCTACGGTCAGTACCGAAATGGTGAGCTATGACGTTTGAATTCACGATATCGCAGGTAGGGTGTATCGATGACTGACGACCAGGTGATGACCGACGGCGGCGTCGCCACCGCGGAGTCGGGCTCGAACGGAGATTCCAGTTCGGGCGGCTCCTTCGGCGACCTCGATGGGTGGCGGATCGCGCTCTACGCCGTACTCGCGGTGATTACGATCTACTTCCTCGTTCCGATCGAGGCGGGTATCGTGACCTCGTTCAAGACCACCGAATCAGTCGCGAACACCGCACCGTACCTCCCACCGGGGGCTGACGGGTTCACGCTCGAGAACTGGCGCAACGCCATTGACCTGCTCGGCCCGAGCATGGTCAACAGCGCGCTGTTGACCATCCCCGCGACGATCCTGTGTGCGGCGCTCGGGTCGATCGCAGCCTACGGCCTCACGCAGTTGAGCTGGCGCGGCCAGCTCCCGATCCTGATGTTGTTCGTGGCGGGCGTGTTCATCCCCTACCAGGCCGTCCTCGTACCGCTGTCGCAGTTCTGGTCGATGGTCGATTTGGAGAGCCTGCTCTCGCCACTGTGGGCGCTACCGTTGCTCGAACCGTACCACGCCGACATCATCGAGCTGATCGTGACCCACGCGGCCTACGGCGTCCCGATCTGCACGGTCCTGTTCCGGGGATACTACATGGGCCTCTCCAACGAGATGATAGAGGCCGCGCGGCTCGACGGCGCGAGCGTCTCCCGGATCTACCGGCGCGTGGTGATGCCGCTGTCGGGGCCGATGTTCGCCGTGGTGTTGATCTTCCAGTTCACCCAGATCTGGAACGACCTCCTGTTCGCGCTGATCCTGATCGGCGGGGCGGGCGGGCCCTCCGCGCCCGTCACGCTCTCGCTTGTGGGTATCGGCGCGAGCATGGAGAGCATCAACTTCGGCCTCCGGATGGCCGGTGCGTTCCTCACCGCGCTCCCGACGCTGCTGGTGTTCATCGTCTTCGGCGACCAGTTCGCACAGGGCGTCGCGGGGCAAACATGACCGTGGAGACGACCACACACACAAGACGACCACCGATAAACGACCACCAAGGAGAACACAGATGGCGAAACTGACGCTTACGGACGTGACGAAACGCTTCAACGACGGCGGCGACGACATCGTCGCGGTCGACGAGGCCTCGATAGACATCGACGACGGCGAGTTCATCGTCCTCGTCGGCCCCTCGGGCTGTGGGAAGAGCACGACCCTCCGGATGATCGCGGGGCTCGAATCGGTGACCGAGGGAACCATCAGCCTCGATGGCGCGGCCATCAACAACCGAAAGCCGGCCGACCGCGACATCGCGATGGTGTTCCAGTCCTACGCGCTCTACCCCCACATGACCGTGCGGGAGAACATGAGCTTCGGGCTGGAGGAGTCGACCGACCTCCCGGACGACGAGATCAGGGAGCGCGTCGAGGACGCCGCCCACATGATGGGTATCGGCGACCTCCTCGACCGCAAACCCGGCGAACTTTCGGGCGGCCAGCAACAGCGCGTCGCGCTCGGGCGCGCGATCGTTCGCGACCCCTCCGTCTTCCTGATGGACGAGCCGCTCTCGAACCTCGACGCCAAACTCCGCGCCCAAATGCGGACCGAACTCCAGCGTATCCAAGAGGACCTCGGCGTGACGACCGTCTACGTCACCCACGACCAGACCGAGGCGATGACGATGGGCGACCGGGTCGCGATCCTGAACGACGGGAAGCTCCAGCAGGTCGCGACGCCCCTCGAAGCCTACCACGAGCCCGCGAACCAGTTCGTGGCGAGCTTCGTCGGCGAGCCCTCGATGAACTTCTTCGAGACCGAGTTCCAGAACGACCGGCTCGTCCACGACAACTTCGAGTACCCGCTCACCGAGGACGTGCAGGAGAAACTCGGCGGCACCGGCCACGTCACGCTCGGGATCCGCCCCGAGGACATCGAACTCGTCGACACAGTCGACGGCGACCACGACTTCCGAACCGTGGTGGACGTCGTCGAACCGGTCGGCAGCGGGAACAACGTCTACCTCGCGTTCGAGGGGACGGAGGGCGACACAACCGAACTCGACCTCGACGAAGCCGACATCGAGGGCGAATCCCGAACCTTCGTGGCCACCATCGGCGGGCTTCGCCACGTCGAGGCGGGCCAGCCCGCGGTCGCACGGATCCCCGAGGAGGCGATCCACCTCTTCGATTCCGACACCGGACGGGCGCTCCGGAATCGGAGCCTCGAAAACGCCGAACTCGTCGAACCGCAGGTCTAACCGCCGCAGCCCTATTCTTCCGCCGACGGTCGAAGCTCGTCGTAGACCGACCGGAGATGCGCGCCGTCACGCTCCCAGTTGTACTCGTGCTCGGTGGCCCGCCGTCCGTTCGCCCCGAGTTCGTGTGCGAGGTCGACATCGGTGAGGTCGACCAGCGCCTCGCCCATCGCCGGGCCGTCGCCGGCAGGGGCGACCAGCCCGCTCTCGGTTCGGGTGACGACCCGCGCGAGCGGCGCGACGTCGCTCACCAGCACCGGAACCCCCATCGCCATCGCCTGGAAGAGCTTGTGGGGCACCGTGGTTTCGGTGTGTGGCGTCGAGGCGTGGGGCACGACACAGACGTCGCTCGCGGCGACGTAGCCCGGGACGTCGTCGAACGGGACCCAGCCGGTGAACCGAACCCGGTCGCGAACGCCGAGCGAGGCGGCGAGCGATTTCAGCCGCGCGACGTAGCGTGCGTTGCCCGTCCCGACGAGCAGGAGTTCGGCGTCGGGCGTGGTTTCGACCAGCCGCGCGAACCCCTCGATCAGGCTGTCGAGCCCGCGGTGTTCGGTGAAGTTCCCGATGTAGGAGACCACGAACGACTCGTCCGGGTCGAACGGCAGGTCCGGGACGGTCGCGGTCTCGGGGTCGAAGGCAGTGCGGTCGACGGTGTTCGAGACCACGTCGACCCGTTCGGGGTCCCCGCCGCAGTCCCGGAGGTAGTGGGCACGGGCCTCCTCACAGACGGTGAGCACCCGGTCGGCGTTCTCGACGGCGTGGCGCTCGGCGCGTTTCAGCCGCCACGGCGAGAGGAACACGCGCTGGAAGAGTGCCTCGTGGTCGCGGGCGATCTCGCGCCAGCCGCGCATCCGCTGGATCTGGCGGGCGGCCTCGGGGTAGTTCTCGTGGAGGTCCGCGACCACCGGCACGTCCAGGCGTTCGCCACAGACGAGGCCGGTTCGAACCAGCGGCAGGTCGTGGACGTGGATGGCGTCGATCGGGCGACCGGCGTCGACGGCCAGCACCGCCCGCTTCCACGCCGGGTGGACCTGCGTGGAGACGTAGCGTACGCCGTCGAACAGCCCCGACATCCCGTCGAACAGCCCGTTCGCGGGGAGGCGTTCGACGTCGATACCGTCGACGCGGTCGAAGGTCGGCTGGCTCGCGTCGCCACGACACAACAGGGTGATCGAGTGGCCGGCGCGGGTCAACGCGGCGGCTTCCTTCTCGACGCGGATATCGGGCGGAAACCGTTCCGGGAGGAGCATACAGATGTGCACGACTACCTCGACGGTCGCGGCATGGCGGGTTGTCGGCTCGTCACACGGGGCGTTCTCGACCACCCGTCATGCGCTTTGTGATCCGCATCGCCCATGGCGTCATTTATCCGGGCCGGTGGAGTGGGTCGGATATGACGCTCGTCTCCGCGATCCTCCCCACGTACAACCGTGCGGGCTACCTCGACGGCGCGATCGAGACGGTGCTGGAGCAGACCCACGAGGAGTGTGAGGTCGTGATCGTCGACGACGGCTCGACCGACGGGACGAGGGAACGGCTCGCGGCCTACGCCGACGACGACCGGGTGCGGGTCCGCCACAACGAGGCGAACCGGGGGATCTCCGCGAGCATGAACCGCGCCGCCGAGGTCGCCGACGGCGAGTTCGTCTGCGTGCTCAACGACGACGACCGCTGGCACGAGACGAAGGTCGAGAAACAACTGGCACGATTCGAGCGCGCGAGCGACCGCTGCGGGGTCGTCTACACCGGCGGGGTCGTCCGCCAGGGCGACTCGGTGGTCAAGGTCTACGACCCCGAGCGGCGCGGGGACATCTACCCCGACGTGATCGCGCGCTTCGGCCTCCACCCTCATTCGAGCCACATGCTCCGGGCCGAGTGTTTCGATCTCGGGGGGTTCGATCCGGACTTCCCTCGTGGGGTGGACTGGGACCACTGCATCCGACTTGCCAAAGAATACGAATTCGAGTACGTCGACGAACGCCTCGTCGAGCGGATCTTCCACACCGACAACATCTCCCAGCAGCCGACCCACGGTGTCGAAGTCAACCGACTGATCTGGGAGAAGTACCACGACGAGATCGAGAAGTATCCGGACGTCGAACGGCGGCTCCGCGAGAAGCAGTGTCGGGCACGCGCCCGCGTCGCGCTCTCGCGCGGCGAACGCCGCCACGCCGTCGGGTTCGCCCGCCGGGCGCTCGGCTACGAGTTTTCGAGCGAGAGCGCCTTCATCATCCTCTTCGCGGTCCTGGGCCAGCGCGCGCTCGGGACCGCGCGGAAGGCGCGCGACCTCGCCATGAACTGGCGGGCGTCCGCAGACGAGTGATTCGATGGGGATCGATTAGGTCTCTTCTTCGACCACGAGTTCGCCGCCGCAGTCAGGACAGACGAGGTCGGTGCCAGTATCCGGGATTCGCATATCACCGCGGCCACAGTCGGGACAGGCTATCTCGCCGACACCGGGGATCCGCGCGATCCGGATATCATCGGTTTCGCGTGGCGCACCGAGCGCGAGCGCCGTGACTCGGTCCCTCGAATCGTTTCGTCCGGACTGAAACTCGCCGGGTTCGAATCGGATCACCTCGCCCGCGCTCACGGTTACCGCTCGACTCGTTCCGGCCCCGGACCGCCGCGTCTCGAAGGTGGCCGTGCCGTCGAGGACCACGAACACCTCCTCTTGGTCCATGTGGGCGTGGAGCGACTCGGCGAACCGCTCGCCCGGTTCGAGAACGTAGCGATTGACCGCGACGTCGGTCGTTTCGAGTGTGTCCCCGATCCGCCGCCGGTCGACACCGGTTTCGGTACGTGAGGCCTCGACGTCCCGAATCGACGTTCGTTCCATGACTCGCGATTTCAAGGCACGGGCAAAAGGGTTCGTCGTGGCACGATAGCCCCGAAGCTCATCCGAGGAGCGAGTAGACCCGTTGCATGGCGTCCATCCCCGGGCGACCGAACAGCGACGCGCCCAGTGGGATAGCGGTTCGGACCGATGGTGCGTGATAGCACGCCAGCGCGAACGCCTTGACCGTCGCCGCCGACCACTCGGCTTCTCGAAGTTCCGTCCGGCCCTGAAGTCGATAAGTGTTGGCGAGCGCGTTGGCGCGGACGGACGGCGGGGCGGCGCGATAGAGGTCGTCGTACTCCCGAATTATCTCCTTCCGGCCGCGGATGAGACCGTCGGATTTCCCCCTGGAGCCCTCGATGACGCCCCGCCGCACCAGCGAGTCGTCGACGAACTCGAAGTCGTGCTCGCGCGCGAGGTCGATCATGAACCCGAGGTCGTCGCCGCCCGGCCGGTCGGGGAACGGGAGCACGTCGTCGAGCGCGTCCCGAGAAACGAGCATCGTCGAAGTCAGACACGGCGAGACGTCGAATTCGAGCGCGCGGTGGAGGACGTCGCCGCGGACGGCGGGATCCGGGAGGATAGTAGTACCAGTCTCGTAGGTCATCCCGCAGTAGGCCACGCCCGCGCCCGTGCGTTCGAGGAGGTCGACCTGCCGGGCGAACTTCCCGGGCAACACGCGGTCGTCGTCGTCGAGGAACTGGACGAATTCGCCGGAAGCACGGTCCGCGCCGACGCTCCGAGCGGGGTTCGACCCGAGGTTCTCGTCGAGTTCGACGGAGGTCACGTCGTGGGCTTCGACCACCTCCGCGGCGTGGCCCTCGCCGGAGTCGTCGACCACGATGGTCTCGGTGGGGTGGTCCTGGTCGGCGACGCTCTCGATGGCTCCCGAGAGCCGGTCGTTGCGGAAGTAGGTGGGTATCACGACCGAAACCAGTCGGTCCGCGGCGGTCATACCGGGAGGAGCGAAGGAGTAGGTAAATGTGTGCCGGGAGAGCACCACGGCCATGCCCCGCGACGCCACCCTCCGGAAGTGGGTGTCACAGCCCCCGACCAGCCCGATCATGCAGTCCCTCCGCGACGAGGAGCGCCGGCGCGCCCTCGCCCGCCTCGACGGGGCGCGGGTACTCGACCTCGCGAGCGAGGCACGCGTCACCGGCGGGATCGAGGCCGAGTCGGTCGCGCGCGTCGATTTCTCGCCCGCCGCGAGCGAGTACGCGAGGGAGGTCGTCGAGGACGACGTCGAGTTCCACACCGCGGACCCCGAGAACCCAGACCTCCCGTTCGAGCGCGACGCGTTCGACGCCGCGATATCGATCGGACCGTACGACTGGCGGTTTCTCGACGTCGAGGGCCTCACCGCCGAGGTCCACCGCGTGCTCCGTCCTGATGGCCGGTTCACCTTCTCGGTGCCGACGCCGCGCTCGCCCTACGCCGTCAACGATTGGACGGAGAACCGCTACTACGACCCCGCCGAGGCACACTCGCTGGTCGCGCCCGACTGGCGGCTTTCGGCCACGGATTCGGTCTTTCAGTACCCCTACTACGTCCACATGGGGCTCAATCGACTTCCCGAGGAGTATCAGGAGCCGTTCGTCGAGTTCGCGGAGCGGGCGAGCGACGAGCTCACCCGCCTCGATCGTCAGGACCTGGCCTCCTACCTCGTGCTCACCGCCGAACCGCTCACGTATCAGAGATACCTCGACGACGGCCTCGAATCGCTGTTTCGGCCCGCGACGGAGAACGGCTTCTGGGACCCGAAGGAAGGGAAGTTCGTTCGCGGACTGGAGTACGACCTCGTCGGCGAGGGAGTTCGACCAGGAGACTTCGCGTGGTCGCGCGACGACGGCGTGCAGTGGCGCTACGCGCCGTTCGCGCTGATGGGCGCGCTCCAGTGGCGCACCTCACCCATCGGCGACGAACGCTACGACGAGCAGCTCCGGCGCGCGCTCGCGTACTTCGAGGAGAAGATCGGGGTGGCGCTCGACGAGATGCCGAGTTACGGGATCGGCCCCCTGACCTGCGCGTTCGCGCTCGCCGACGACGTCTTCGACGGGGACCGGCTCGCGGTCGCACGCGACCTCTTCGAACACGCTCGCGAGCGGTTCGACTTCTCGCACGCCGAGGACGGTCTGCTGGCCTACGGCTGGTCGTTTCTCGCCGAGCGCGACGACGACCCAACCGTACACGAGGCGCTCTCGGACGCGGTCTGGGAGCTAAACGACCGGCTCACCGGCCACGGGGTCTTCGTCTTCGAGAACCACACCACCCGCCGCCACCAGAACCAGATGTACGTCTGCTGGGGGCTCGCCCGCGCGGCCGACGTCGCCGGCCAGACGGGCTACGTCGAGAACGTCGGACGGGTGCTCGAACGCACAGTGAAAGAGCGGATGCGCCCGGACGGCGCGTTCGTCTGGGAGGACGTGCCGGCCGCCCAGCGCGCCCGCCGAGCCGCCACCAAACGTCTCGGCTTCCGGCCGCCCCACTGGGACTTCCTCTACTCCTGTCACCAGACCTTCTTCGTCAACGCGGTCGCGGAGTACGCCGCGGCGGGCGGCGAGCGCGACTTCGACCACGCGGTCGCCCGTGCGATGGCGTGGGTCTACGGCGAGAGCGCTCGGGGCGATCTCGTGGAGACGAGCGGTATCGGGGTTCCCCTTCGGTTCCTCACGACCGACGGCCGGCTCGACGTCCCCGACCAGAACTACAAGGGCTCCTACGAGGTCGGCTCGTACGTGATGGCGCTCACGAACCTGCTCGCGGGGTCGCTCTCGGGTCGCGCCCGAACCCACTCGTAACCCCGCTGGAGCCGCGCCGCATCGATCGCCGGGTCGTAGGCGGTCCCGGCCGCGTGCCGACCGTTCGCCCCGATTTCGGCCCGGGTTTCGGTGTCGGCGAGCGCGACGAGCGCATCGGCGAGCGGGCCCGTTCCGTCGTCGACGACGCGGCCGGCCTCGGTCTCGGCGAGCACGCGTCGGATCGGCGGCGTGTCGGGCGCGACGACCGGCACGCCGGCCGCCATCGCCTCGTAGAGCGCCGCCGGAACCGCGGTCTCGGGCCCGATCGGTGCCGACGGGAACACACACGCGTCGCTCGCGGCGACGTAGTCGGTCAGGTCACCCTCCGTCCGGAATCGGATCCGACCCCCGGCGAGGCGTCGCCGGGCGAGGGTTTCGAGGTCGTCGAGCGTCTCTTCTCCAGGATCGCCGACGACCACCACGCGAAGCGAGACCGCCTCGTCCGCGGCGCGCGCCGCGGCCTCGACGAGGGTTTCGAGGGAGTCCCGTGACGAGCCCTCCGCGAGCGCGGCGACGACGAACGCGTCTTCCTCGAATCCCAGCTCCTCCCGGACTTCGGATACGGTCGCGGGGTCGGCCTCGCTCGGCGCGACGGTGTCCCGGGCCACCGATAGCTTCCGAGGGTCGACGTCCCGCTCGCGAACGTACGCCGCACGGGCCTCCTCGCAGGTCGTGACGAGCCAGTCGGCGTCGGTGAGGCGCTTCACGAGCCGACCGCGTCGCCACCGCGGCTGGAAGACACGGCGCGCGACCCCGCGAAGCCGCCCGCCGCGGGACGGGTCGCTGGCGACCGCGGCCGTCGGGCCGGGGAGGTCACAGACGGCGGGGACGTCGAACCGCTCGCCGAGCGCCAGCCCGGTCTTCACGAGCGAGAGGTCGAAGACACAGACGACGTCGATCTCCTCCTCGTCGTCCACCGCGCTCGCGGCACGAATCCACGCGGGGTGGACGAACTGGAGCGCGTAGCGCACGCCGTCGAGCACCCCACGAGCGCCGGTGTAGAGCGAGTCGTCGGCGACCCGCTCGATGTCGATCCCGCCGCGGAGTTCGTGGTCCGGTTCGTCCACGCCACGGGCACAGACCGTCACGGCGTGGCCCGCCCGGTGGAGCGCCTCGGTGTGGCGTCGGACCCGACCGTTCGGCGGGTAGCGACCCGCCGTGAGCAGACAGACGTGCATCGCTACAGACCTCCCCGCGTGCGGACGGTGTTAATGTCAGTCCTCACGCACCCGCTCGGCTTCGCTCTTGTGGTCGGCGGGGTCGGCGAGCAGCCGGTCGTAGATCCCGAGGAGGTCCTCGGTGACGGTCGCCCACTCGTAGCGCTCCTCGACGGTGGCGCGGTTCGTCCGTCCCATCGCGGCGGTCCGTTCGGGGTCGGCGATGAGCTCGGCGAGCGCCTCGGCGAGCGCGTCTGCGTCGCGTGGGGCGACCAGAACGCCGTTCTCCTCCCCGATCACCTCCGGGATCGCGCCCACGGTGGTCGAGACGATGGCGTTGCCCGCCGCCATGGCTTCGAGGATCGCGATCGGCAGTCCCTCGGCGTGGGAGGGCAGCACGAAGATCGACCCCGACCCGAGGAGCTCGTGCTTTCGTTCCTCCGAGACGAACCCGAAGTACTCGACGTTCGGGTTGGCCGCCGCGAGGCGTTCGGAGTGGTTCGAGAGGGCACCCTTCCCCGCCAGCGACACCCGAAAGTCGAGGTCGCGGTCGGTGAGCTGGTCGATCGCGTTGGCGAGTTCGGCGATGCCCTTCCGGCGGAGCTGGTTCGATATCGCGACGATGTGTGGGCTGCCGCCGTCGAACGCCGGGACGTAGTTCTCGGAGTCGACGGCGTTCGCCAGCACCACGAGTTTGGTGGGGTCGGTGTGGGCCGCGAGGGTCTCGCGCCAGTACGCCGACAGCACGATTATCTCGTCGGCGGCGTCGTAGACTATCGACTGATACCACCGGACGAGCGGGTTCTCGGTGGCGACGAAGGTGTCGAACGACGAACCGTGGATGTGGAGCACCACCGGACAGCCCCAGACGTGTTTCGAGAACAGCACGTAGAAGCCCGCCCGGTAGAACGAGAACCGGTGCGAGGAGTGGACGTGGACGACGTCGGGTGGCGATCGGGCGGTGTAGCTCACCGCGTTCCAGACGATCCGGAGGAGCGAGCGGATGAACGCCAGCACCCCCGCCGTGTCGAACGCGCCGCTCCGGTGCGAGGAGATCCGGACCTCGCCCGCGAGGTGGCGACGCTGCTCCTTGATGTACTGGCCGATCCCGCCGGGACCGTGGCGACCGACGACGAGGAGCCGGGTTTCGCGGCCCCTCATTCCACGTAGCCGAGCCCGCGGAGTCGCTCCTCGACGTCGCTGAAGTCGTCGTCGTCGGTGCCCCGCTGTCCACCCGACCCCGCGTAGTTCGTCGTCGTGACGGCCCGTTCGGCGGTCGGCGAGCCCGACGCGAACAGCTCGTCGAGCACCCGCCCGTCGGTGTCGGCGGGCACCGACTCGCCCATCGCGTGGAGCACCGTCGGCGCGACGTCGACCACGCTGGCGTTCTCGGGTGTGCTACCGGGTTCGACGTCCGGCCCGTCGGCGAAGAAGATACCGTCGGGGCGGTGGTCGGCGGCGTGAGCACCGGGGTCCGAGAAGACCTCGGGCGCGAGCGAGGGCTTGACGTAGTAGCCCTCGCGGGGTTCGACCACGAGGTCGGGCGATTTCGGGTCGGTCGGGAAGAGGTCGTCGCCGTCGTGGACGTCGAGCACCTGCTCGCCGTCGTCGCCACGGAAACTCGTGAGCACGTCGACCAGTTCGGCTTTGAGCGCGTCGACCTCGCTGGGTTCGACGACCCCCTGGTCGAAGCGCTCGGTGTCGTTGATGTAGAGGGTCCCCTGGGCGTGGACGAAGGCTTTGGTTCGGGTGTAGTCGACGTCGTAGCGGACGTTGTCGCCCGGGATGCCGGCCGCAAGCCGGTCGACGAGCGGCTGCGGGAGCCGCTTCGCGAGGCGGTTGGTGTCGATGCCGAGGTCGTCGAGGGTGCCGAGGACGCGCTCCTTGGTGAGCCCGACCCGCGAGAGGGTGCTCCGGCTCGCGGTCTCGTCCTTCGGGGTGAGGTAGCCCTCGTTCGCCAGCAACCGGTTGACGTGGACGTTCTTGTCGATGGGGCCGAAGCCGTGGTCCGAGACCACGAACAGCGTGAGGTCGTTTTCGCGGGCGTACTCGCGGGCGTCGCCGATGACCTCGTCGAGGAGTTTGTAGTGAGCGAGCAGGACGTCCTCCTCCCAGAGGAGGTGCTGGAGGCGGTCGGGGGCGGTGTAGACGAAGAAGAACAACCGCCAGTCCTCGTCGAGCGCGTGGTTCATGTACGTGCGGCGGGCGTTCACCAGCGCTTCGAGCGCCGCGGGGAACTCGTCGGGTCGGTCCTTGTACTCGTTCCAGTCGAGCCCGATCTCGTAGTCGGGCGAGACCCGGTCGATCTCGTCGGCGAGCTCCGGCGGATAGGTGAACCCCTCGTCGCGCGAGGGGGTCATCATCCCGGTCACCATCCGGCCGTCGATCTCGCTCGCGGGGTAGGTCATCGGGACGTTGACCGCCGTGGACGGGGAGACCATCTCCCAGAGCGCGGGCCGGGAGACGTCGGCCCCGGTGTTGACCCGGTGGCGGTAGTTGGTGCCGAGCTTGTAGAAGGCGTAGACGCCGTGTTTGTCGGGCCAGGTGCCGGTGGCGATAGAGGGCCACGCGAGCGCGGTGTTCGCGGGTTTGGTGCTCGCGAGCGGGCCGGCCGCGCCCGCCTCGAACAGCGCCGCGACGTTCGGTAGCTCGCCCGCCTCAGCCCATCCGCGGAGACGTTCGAACGGCACGCCATCGAGCCCGAGAACGAGCGCGCGGTCGGGTGTGGTGCCGTCGGTCATGGCTGGATCACGATGCACTCACTCCTGTCGTGACGCTCATTACCGTTTTCATTCGCCCGCTCACGAACCCCGACCCGCGGGGAAGCCCCCCGGGTCGGTGCCGGAGCCGACCGACCGAACGGCGGGGCTCGTCGACGGGGCGACCGAGGCGGACGCGTTGCCGAACACCGAGCCGTTCGTCGCGTTCGCGCCCGATGTCGTTCCGTTGGCCCCGGCTGCGGGTCCTGCGGTGGTGTTCGTGGGCCCCGTCGCGTTGGTCACGGCGGGGGAGTCCGTGCTGTTGGCGAGCCGGTAGAGGTCGAGCTCGCCGTTGCTCATGACGAGGCTGACGCCAGGTGTGCCTTCGAGCCGGTCGAAGGCCGTCTCGTTGTAGCGGATCCCGTTGTACACCTCGACCTCGCGTTCGCGGGCGGCACCCGTCACCGCGAGGTATCTGACGTCCGAACTCGGGGTGGTGACGGTGCTGGCGTTGCTGATGTTGATCGTCGAACCGCTGTAGCGGATGTCGTCGGCCTCGTCGTTCCCCTCGACACCGTAGAGGCCGTGGCTCACGCGCCAGGGACCCTCTCGCACCCCATAGACTGAGGCGTTGGGTCCGGCGTGGGAGAACGTGTACTCGTACCCGTCTATCCGACCCTCGGTGACCTGGTCGTTCGGAATGAAGAGGTAGGGGGAGGGGAATATCACCGCGATCGAGAGCACGAGCATGACCACGATGACCACGACCGTCACCACACGGACACCGCCGCCGGGGACCACCTCCGAGAGACCGGTGATGTACCGATAGAGGGCGATGGTCCCGAGGATCGTCGAGATCACCATGATCAGCCCCACGTTCCGGAAGAAGAGCTCGGAGACGCTCCCGATGTAGAAGACCAGCGAGTAGGGGATGAGGACCACCAGTCCGATGGTGAAGTACTTCACGAGCGCCGAGGTGTCGGGGGCGTCGCGGAGCCGTCCGAAGAGGCTCGTGAGCATCAGGAGGCCCGCGAGCGCCGCGAAGACCATGCTCACCCCGAAGAGCTTGAGGAAGAGTTCGGGGATGCTGCCGCCGGCCTGGGTGAGCGAGCTTCCCTGGCTCGCGGTCGTCGAGCCGAGGTTCGTCGCTCCACCGGAGAGGAAGCTGAACAGCTCTCTGAGCACCGCGTTCACCGAACCCTCGAATCGGCTCCGGCCCAGTGACCACAGCATCGACGCCCCGATCAGGTAGGCCGTCGGTGCGTAGAGCGGTTTGTGCTCGGCGATCCGGCTGTTCGGTCGGAGGGTTCGATAGACGAACTGGACCCCCGAGATGGTGATGAAGAGGATGATGAGGTTCGCGGCCTGCTGGGGATGATAGAGCACGAGCGCACTGAGTATCAGCGCGAACGCCCCGCCGGCGGCCGAAACCGGCAGCCGGGTCTCGAAGACGTCGGTCGGGCTCGTGAGGTAGTTGATCAGGAGATAGAGCACGACCGGCGTCAGAAGGATGGTGTCGCTGATCGGGTGCGGGGTCATGTAGTTCGTCCCGAAGTGGTTGATCGGCAGGATGAGGAGTCCCGTGAGGCCGCCGAGCACCATCGCACCCCGATGGGAGGTCATCGAGCGAATACACAGCGGGATGAACACGACGTAGGCGACGACGAACAGCAACACCCCGATCAGCAGTGACCGGGTGACCGGGGTGCCGAGGACGCCGCTGACGAACAATCCGATGGTGTGGACGCCGGGGTAGAAGTCGCCGAAGATGCTCATCGAGCCGTTGTAGAGGTCCTTCGTCCACCCGAGGTGGGTCATGCCGTCGGCGGAGCCGTAGTAGTAGTAACTCCGTATCAGCGGGAGCGCCGCGATCGAGACCATCGAGCCGCCCGCGAGGAAGAGCCCCGCGAGGTTGACGTAGCCCTCCGAGACGTAGAGGGTGACGACCACGCCGATGAGGAGCGCGATACCGACGCCGAGCCAGAAGCCCCAGGGTGTCGCACCGTAGATCGAAACCTCGTAGCCGGTGGTGGGCTCGTCGTAGGCGAACAGCACGCCGCCCGCGAGCGCGAGGTAGCCGACCACGAGCGCGAGCTTCCGGCCGCGATTCCGTGGGACGGCTTTCGTGAGCGTACTCATCTGTGTGTGGAGGTCACGCCGTGCCGCGGCGTGTGGGATACACGGTCTCTCGGGCGGTCGTTATAAACGGTTTCCGTTCGGGAACGTCGTGGGAGGTGTTCGCACGAGGCTCGACGGACCGTGATGCCTAAGCCACGGAATCGTGAAGGGACCTCAGTATGCAGCGCCCGAACGTCGTCTGGATAACCCTCGAAAGCACTCGGGCCGACCACACCACGATGGGGGGGTACTCGCGCGATACGACCCCGAACATCGACCGGATCGCCCGCGGGAAGCGCGGGCGTGCGTTCGACAACTGTCACACCCACGGGATCTGGACGCTCGCCTCCAGCGCGTCGATACTCACCGGTACCGTCCCGACTCACCACGGCGCGGGGATGGCGAACGACGCGATCCCCGACGAGGTCGAGACGGTGCCCGAACGCCTCTCGGCGGCTGGCTATCACACCGCGTGTCTCTCGCCGAACTCCCACCTGAGCTCGGCGACGGAGCTCGACCGCGGCTTCGACGAGTTCGTCTGGCTCAGCGCCGACACCCTCCTCGAAGCCGCCGGCCCCCGGATCCTGTTCAAGTACCTCCGGAACTGCCGGCGACACGGCCCCGGTCTCACCACCGACACCAGAAAGCACGGCACCGGTTTCATCATGAACGAGATGGCGAAGCGGCGGGTCGACGCCGCCGCCGAGGACGACGACCCGTTCTTCCTCTACGCCCACTACGGCGACCCCCACCACCCCTACCAGCCGCCGCGGCGCTACCTCGAACCCTACGCCGACGACTTCGAGATGAGCGTGGACGAGGCGCTCGAACTCGGCCAGTACCACCACGCCAACTTCCACCAGCTGATCGCCGACGGCTGCCCGCTCGACGACGACGAGTGGAACGCGCTCCACGCGCTCTACGACGCCGAGATCGCCCACACCGACGAACTCGTCGGCGACCTCTTCGAGCACGTGACGCGGCTCGACAACACCGTCTTCGTGGTGACGGCCGACCACGGCGAGCTCTTCGGCGAGCAGGGCATGCTGGCCCACCTCGTCGTCACCGACGACGCCGTGACCCACGTCCCGCTGGTGACCCACGGGTTCGACGAACTCGTCGACCACGAGGGCGAAAGCGTCCAGCACGCCGACGTGATGCGAACCCTCTGTGAAGTCGCGGACGCCGGGACCGAGGGCCTCCACGGGATCGACCTCCGCGAGGAGACCCGCGAGCACACCCTCACCCAGCGCGGCGCGAAGCGCACCCGGAAGAACCTCGATAGGTTCGCGGAGCTCAACCCCGACTTCGACCCCACGCCCTACCACACTTCGACCCTGAGCGCGCTCCGCACGGACGAGTTCAAGTACCAGAAGAGCGACGACCGGACCGAGCTCTTCGCCCTCCCCGACGAGTGCGAGGACGTCGACGACGACCACCCCGAGGTGGCAGCGGACCTCGACGACGAACTCGATGCGATCCTCGAAACGGACGGCCAGCCGGCCTACAGCGGCGAACGCGAGGGGAAGTTCAGCGACGCGATGCGCGACCAGCTCGCGGACCTCGGCTACCTCGTGGACTGACTCCGCCTACGATTCGGGGTCGAGATTTGCCGTGGCGGCGAGCGCGAAGCACATCCACGCCTGACTCCAGCGGATGTAGGGCGTCTCGTCGTCGAGCACGCGCCCACGGCGGCGATAGAAGTAGCCGTCCTCGTCGTAGAGGTTCTCGATCGACCACTCGATGACCGAGCGAGCCGTCTCGCGGCTCTCGGGCCGACCGTCGGTGACGAAGGTCACGACCGCCTGGGCGGCGGCGTGGGCGTCGTAGGGTTTCGAGGTCTCGTGTTCGAACTTCGGCGCGCCGTCGGGTTCGAAGAGGTGCTCGCGGTAGAACTCGAGCCCGCGCTCGTAGCTCGCCTCCGCACCCGCGACGTCGCCGCCCGAGTCGAGGTAGTGTCGGAGGGATTCGAGCACGAAGCCGGTGTGGAAGTTGTCGTGGCTGATGTGGGAGTCGGCGGCCGGCATCGAGTAGTGCCACGCGCCGCTGTCCTCCTGGGCCGACTCGACGAACGTCACGAGGGCGTCGGCACGCGCCATGAGGTCCTCGGAGCCGTTCTCGGCCGCCACCATCGCGAACAGCCGGGCCGCGAGCGCGTTGACGTTTATCACCACGAACTCGTCGTCGGTGGAGTAGGTGTAGGCGTCGAAGCCGTCGATCTCGACGGTGTTGATCTCGGTGCGGATGAATTCACAGGCCCCCTCCGCGACCGTCAACGAGCGGTCGTCGCCCGTGATCCGGTGGTGTCGCACGAACGCCTGGGCGGCGAACACCGTCACGACCACCGAGGGCCAGTAGGCCGGGAGGTGGAACTTCCGGGCGTTCTGCCAGGGGAAGTTGTAACCCCAGCACGGGAGGTCGAACCGGGTCGACTGGTACTCGGCGAGCCAGTCGAGCAGCCACTCCGCGCGGTCGAGGTACGACTCGTCGTCGGTGGCCTCGTAGCGGTGGAGGTTGGCGAGCGCGAACAGCGCCATCCCCTTCGGGTTTCGTTCCTTCGGGATCGACAGCGCCGGTCGGAGGTTGACCGGCGAGAGGTTCACGCTGTGCGTCCAGACCAGTCGTGTGAACCAGTTGTCGACGAGCGTGTCGGAGTACGGACTGTTGAGCCCGTCGTAGGGGTCCCAGCCGGCGTACTCGCGGTCGTGCGCCCAGTCGAGCGCGCGGTCGGCGACCGCCGCCACGTCGAGGTCGGTCCGGTTCATCGGCGACCACAACACGAGTCTATCAGGTCGTTCGTGAGGTCGATGACCTCCTCGCGCACCGCGTGGGCGCGCTCGCGGTCGGGGTCGATGTCCGACTCGTCGAGCGACGCGACGTGGTCGATGATCGCCTCGGGGTCGCGCGAGTGGAAGATCCGGCCGTCGGCGACGAGCTCCTGGTCGACCGAGAGCAGCGTGTTCGGGAAGAAGGAGACGGCGGGTTTCTCCATACAGGCGGCCTCGCGCGACATGGTGCCCGAGCCGGTGAGGACACACCGGGCGTGCCAGGCGAGCTGGAGCCCGTTGACCGCGCCCTGCGGGACGAACACCTCGTCGTCGGGGTACGCGCCGGCGTGACCCTCGTCGCCGCGGCCCCGCGGGAGGTAGACCACGCCGATGTCGTGGTCGACGGCGGCCGCGAGGAGCTGGGGGACGATCGAGTCGGCGTCGACGTAGGCCGCCGTCAACGCCTCCGGGCGGAGCACGATGTACTCGCCCGGCGCGAACGGCAGCCGGTCGGGGAAGTCGGGGTCGGGCTCGAAGCCCGCGACGTAGACGTCCTCCTTGTAGCCGTCGTAGGTGTGCACGGAGTCGGCGTCGGCCCCCCATCGGGTGAGTTCTTCGGTGGCGAACGCTTGCGGTACCACGTTGTGGGTCGCGGCGGCCTCGAAGCGGTTGTAGAGCTCCTCGACCCAGAGCCCGTCGATGTGCGCGGTGATGTCGTTGTCGGTGAAGTGTATCGAAGGGGTACCCCGCGCCTTCGAGGCGAGGATGCACATCGCGTTGCGGGAGGAAAGCGAGACGTCGCAGTCGGGGGCTTGCAGCGCGAGCTGGGCGGTCCGGAGCGGGATGCCGAACTTCCGCACGAGGGCGTTGTCGAAGTCCCGACCGACGACCCGGTGGTCGAAGCCGACCTCCTTCGCGAGCGAGACGGTCTCGGTCTTCTCGCGGACGGTCGTCGTCACCGAGATCCCGTCGAGCCCGCCGACGAGCGCGTCGAAGAAGAACGGGTGCGAGGGACTCACGAGGTCGATCCACGCCCGAACGAGTTCGGTTCGGGCGGTGGCTCCGGCCTCGGTTCGGGTCCGTCCGCTCATAGTTCGACGACCCTCAATCCGGCCGCCTCCCATTCGTCGGCGTCGAGGAGGCCCTTCGTGTCCACGACGACGTCGCCGGCGAGCCGGCTGGCGACGTCGGTCGGGTCGAGCGCTGCGTACTCGTCGTGGTCGGTGGCGATGACGACGGCGTCGGCCCCGTCCAGCGCGTCGTCGAGCGGCGAGAGCGCGAAGCGCTGGTCGGTGACGTGTGGGTCGGTGAGTCTGACGTCGACCGAGGGCTCGTCGTCGCCCCCGGGTGCGGTCGCCGCCCGTGCCCGCGTCTGAAGCACCTCCGCGAGGCGAAGGCCGGGGCTCTCGCGGGCGTCCGCGACGTTGCCCTTGTAGGCCACCCCGAGCACCGCGACCGTCGAGCCCGCGAGCGAACCCACGCCCGCCGCCACGAGGTCGGTGACGTAGTCGGCCATCCCGTCGTTGATCGCCCGGGCGCGCTCGATCAGGTCGAGGCGCTCGGAGTGCTGGCCGAGGAACAGCGGGTCGATCGGGATGCAGTGCCCGCCGACGCCGGGCCCCGGCTGGTGGAGGTCCACCCGCGGGTGGTGGTTCGCGAGCGCGATCGCCTCGCGCGAGTCGAGCCCGTAGTCCGCCGCCACCATCGCGATCTCGTTGGCGAGCGCGATGTTCACGTCCCGGTACGTGTTCTGGATCAGCTTGACGAACTCACAGAGGGTCGGGTTGGTCGTGGTTCGGAGTTCGCCCTCCACGAACGAGCCGTAGAGTTCGGTCGTGCGCTCGACCGCCCGCTCGTCGACGCCGCCGACCGCACGGTCGTTCCCGCGGAGTTCGGCGACCACGTTGCCCGGCAGCATGGTCTCGGGCGAGTACGCGAGCGAGAACTCGCCCACGTCGAGCCCCGAATTCTCGAGGATCGGGCCGACGACCTCGGTCGTGGTGCCCGGCGGCACGGTGGATTCGAGCACCACGGTGTCGTCCGCTCGGAGGACGCCCGCGACGGTTTCGGCGGCCGCCTCGACGTACGAGAGGTCCGCGCGCGCCCCGTCGAGCGGGGTCGGAACGCAGATCAGGTGGTAGTCGGCGGCGACCGCCTCCGCGGAGACCGAAAGCGAGCCGTCGAGCGCCTCCTCGATGAACGTATCGAGACCGGGTTCGTCGACGGGTACGTCGCCGGCGGCGAGTCGATCGAGCAGTTCGGCGTTCACGTCGTAGCCGGTGACGTCGTGACCCGCGTCCGCGAGCATCGCGGCGGTCGGCAGCCCGATGTAGCCGAGGCCGTGTACACAGACCGAGTTCATCCCGAGACCTCCCCGACCGACGCCGCCGGTCCGACCCCCACGAGGTCGAGGATCCGGTCGGCGGCGCGGCCGTCGCCGAAGGGGTTCTCCCAGTCGGTGCCGGCGTCGAGCGCCTCACGCGCGCCCGCCGCGATGGCGTCGGGGCCGACCCCGACGACGCGGTTCGCACCGACGTCGACCGTCTCGGGGCGTTCGGTGTTGTCGCGCAGGGTGACACACGGCGTCCCGAGGATACACGCCTCCTCCTGCACCCCGCCCGAGTCCGTGAAGACGAGCCGGGCGGTGCTTTCGAGCCGGAGGAAATCCAGGAAGTCCTGGGGTTCGATCGTCGTGATCGCCGACGGGAGGTCGATGTCGAACTCGTCGAGGCGCTCGCGCGCCCGTGGGTGGATCGGGTAGACGACGTCGAAATCCGATTCGCTGGCGAAGCCCGCCACGCCGTCGAGGAGGCTCGAAAACCGAGCCCGGTCGTCGACGTTCTCGGCGCGGTGGGCGGTCAGGAGACAGAACTCGCCGGCCGTGAGGTCGTTCTCGGCGAGCACCGCGCTCTTCTCGGCCGCGAGGTCGCGGTAGCCGATGACCGAGTCCACGATGGTGTTGCCGGTGACCTCGATCCGGTCGACGGGGACGCCCTCCTCGCGGAGGTAGCGCGCGGCCTGGTCGGTCGGACAGAAGAGGTAGTCGGCGGCGTGGTCGGCGAGCACCCGGTTGACCTCCTCTGGCATCTCGCGGTCGAAGCTCCGGAGGCCGGCCTCGACGTGACCGAGTTCGCAGTCGAGCTTGCTCGCGGCGATCGAACCCGCGAGCACGGTGTTGGTGTCGCCCTGGACCAGCACGACCTCGGGTTCCTCGTCGAGGAACACCGATTCGATCTCGCGGATCATCGCGCCGGTCTGGGCGCTGTGCGAACCGGAGCCGACCGCGAGGTTGTGGTCCGGCGTGGGGAGTTCGAGCTGGTCGAAGAACACCGCGTCGAGCTCCTCGGAGTAGTGCTGGCCGGTGTGGACCACGGAGTAGCCGACCCCGCGCTCCTCGCAGGCGTCGATCACGGGTGCGAGCTTGATGATCTCCGGACGGGTACCGAGAACTATCGTCACGGCGGTCCCGCTCATCGCCGAACGTCCTCCCTCCCCGCCGTCGACGGTCGATGGTGTGTGAACTGAGTCATAGGTATCGTGTCGGGGACGCACCGCCGCAACAGACCTCGCCGCGAACCGTAGAACCCGGCATCAAGGGCATCATGCGGTCCATTCACCGGCCCGCTTATCAAACCTGTCGAAACCGGTCGACGGTGTCGCGCCGGTCGAGGTAGGTGGCGACCGCGTACGACATCCACGCCTCACACCACCGCATCAGCGTGACCCGCTTCGTGTACCAGCGCTCCCGCCGGTAGAAGAAGCGGCCGTCGCCGACGTAGAGCGCCCCGAGCACCCAGCCGATGACGCGCTCGGCCAGCTCGAACTCGCCCGCGAGGCTGAAGACGATGATCCCCTGGGCCGCGGCGTGGATGTCCCGCGGGTAGGCGCTCGACTCGTCCCAGTTCGGCGCGCCGTTCGGCTCGAAGAGCTCCTCGCGATAGAACGCGAGTGCGTCGTCGAGCGCTTTCGAATATCGGTCCGAACCGGTGAGTTCGGCGTGGCGGAGGAGGGATTCGATGATGAAGCCGTTGTGGTGGCTGTCCATCGAGAGGTGGGAGGCCGAGGGCGGGTCGCGGTACATCCAGCCGCCCTCGGGGCGCTGGCGCGAGACGACGTAATCGAGGAGCTTCTCGCCCCGCTCGCGGTGGCCCTCCTCGGGGAATCGGTCGTCGAGTTCGAGCAGGGTGGCCCCGCCGAGCGCGACCGCGTTGAGGGTGACGTGGTCCGACGACCACGCCGGGACGTACTTCATCCGGGCCCCTTCCTCGATCTCCTCGTATTCGAGGTCCTGGTCGATGAAGTCCGCGACGGAACGGACGACCGCCGCGTAGTCCGTCTCGCCGTCGTCGAGGCCGGCGTCGTGGGCGGCGAGCAGCGCCCGCACCGCGTAGGAGGTCGAGACCATGTCGGGGTACTCGGGTAGACCCAGGATGTCGAGGTGCTGGATCTCGTGACGGTGCGCCCCGCAAAAGCCCGCGTAGCCCGGCGTGCGGTGCTCGACGAGCCACTCCGCGAGGTCGCGGGCTTCGCGCTCGTAGTCGGTCGTCGACCCCTCGCCGAGGACCCGTCCGGCGGTGAGGTTCGCCATCGTGAAGAGGGCCGTCCCCTTGTAGTTCCGGCGCTGTTCGACCAGAAAGAGGGGTCGAACGTTGACCGGCGCGCGTTTGATGGTCTCCTGGACCGCGATGTTGAGCCACTTGTTCTCGACCGGGACGGCCTGGAGCAGCCGGCTGCTCATGCCGTCGCCGTAGTCCCAGCCGGTGTAGTCGCGCTCGCGCGCGTACCGAAGCGTTTCGCCGAGCACTCGCCCCGCGACACCGGCTCGGGGCTCGCTCGTATCACTCATGTCGTTCCGGCGAACACGCTCGCGGTAAATCCATCCATCGGATCCGGATCGGTCGATCTCGGTCGGCGAAGCGGCCGGGGTGGGAGAGGTCGGTCAGCGCGTGCGCCGGGTCGCGATGAGGGCCGCACCGAGGAGCGCGACCACCGCGACCACGACGCCGAAGCCGGGTCCGCCCGCACCGCTGCCGCCACCGCTCTCGTTGCCGTTGCTCGCGTCACCCTCGCCGCTGGCGTTCCCGCCGGCGGCCTCCGTCGACGCGCCGCCCGCCGTGCCGTCGCTCGCGTTACCCTCGCCGCTGGCGTTCGTGTTCGCGTCGAGGCTGGTGGCCGTCGAGACGGTCTCGCCCGTCACGAAGAAGCTGTCGTCCTGGAGGCTGGTGGTGCTGTCGTTGTCGAGGCCGACGACCGAGCCGTTGTCGATCCGGGTGACGACGTACTGGCCCTCGCCGAGGTCGGCGGTGTCGATCGTCGTGGAGCCGTTGGCCGCGGTCTGGAACTGGCTCTGGATACCGCCGACGCTCCCGTTGTCGATCGCGTTGACACGGTAGCTCGCGCCGGGCTCCCCGGCGAACAGGAGCCGCTCACCCTGGCGGTACTCCTCGCCGGCCGTGAGCCGGCCGCTCGCGACGAGCGTCGTGACGTAGCCGGTGGCGTTGGCCGGCACGCCGTTGTTCGTGACCACGGCGTCCTGGTCCGGGTCGAAGCTCCCGTTGAGCCGCTCGGTCTGGGTGGTGCCGCTCGTCTCGTAGTAGACCACCGCTTCGAGCGGCTGGCTCTGCGTGACCCGACCACCGAGGTTCACCGAGTAGTTGCGTTCGTTGTACGTCGCGAGGATCGGGCGGGTGTTGCCGACCAGCTCCCCGCGCGAGCCGTCGTCGTTCTGCTTGAAGACGGCGACGTAGCCCGCGTTCGGCACTACGCCGGTGATGTTCACCGACTGGTTCGCGGCGAACTGCGAGGCGCTCTGGTTCGGGAAGGAGATGTTGGCGGCGACCACCTCGTAGCCGACCGGCACCGGACCGTCGGTCCCGCCGTCGGCCCCGGTCGTCGAGACGCCGATGGCGTAGCTATCCGACGAGGAGGGCGTCGTCACGTTGCCGACGTCGGCGATGATCCGGTCGCCGGGCTGGACCCCCACCGGCTGCTGGAAGTCGAGCGCCAGCCGCCCGTTACCCTGTTTCGAGACCTGATACGCGGTCACCGGCTCGACGCCCGTGCCGTTCGAGACGTAGACCGAAACGTCGCTCGGGCTCACGTTGGCGAGGTTGCCGTCGAACCCGTCGCTCGCCGCGTAGTTCAGCGTCATCGACCCCATCCCGCTCTGGGCGATGGCGTCGCCCTGCTGGACGGTGACCGACACCGGGAAGGAGTCGACGGTGGTGCCCGGCGAGTGCGGGAACGGAGCGGAGGAGCTCGCGTTGAGCGCGGCCGCCGGGCCGCTGACGGTCGCCGCGCCGGCCAGCCCGGTGAGCAGCGCCACTGCGATGATGAGTACGGTACGTCGCGTCGTCATGGATATTCGCTTGTCTGCCTCATTGTCGTACGGTTCGGGACCCGCGCGTGGTCCCGATGGACCCCGCGCGATGGTCGTCGATCCGGATCTCACTCCAGAAGGGCTTTGTTATCCTCATCATACCTGCCGCCGAAGGCGGGGTCGAGACCGAAACGAAGCGAAGAAATCGAAGCGACCGGTTCAGCGTCGCCGGGTCGCGATGAGGGCCGCGCCGAGGAGCGCGACCACTGCAACCACGACGCCGAAGCCGGGTCCGCCTGCACCGCTGCCGCCACCGCTCTCGTTGCCGCTGCTCGCGTTGCCGTCACCGCCGGCCTGTGTCGCTTCACCGCCGGCCGACCCGCTGGTCGACGCACCGGCCTGCGTCGACTCGCCGCTGGTGGCGGCCGTCGACCCGCCGGCCGTCGCCGCCGTGCTCGCGTCGCTGGTCGTGGCGAGCTGCTGGCCGGTGATCACGAAGCTGTCGTCGCCCGGGCCGGTGGTGCTGTCGTTGTCGAGGCCCACGATCGAACCGTCGTCGACCCGCGAGATCGCGTACTGACCCTGTTCGAGGTCCGCGGTGTCGATCACCGCGGTGCCGTTGGCCGCGGTCTCGAAGTTGGTCACGCTCGACCCGAGGCTCCCGTTGTCGACCGTGCTGACCTGGTAGCTCGTCGAGGGTTCGCCCTGGGAGAACAGGAGACGTGCACCCTGGTCGTACTCGTCACCCGCCGCCACCTGGGCGTCGACGTCGAGCGTCGAGACCTGTGCCGTCGCGTTCACGAGGTTGCCGTTGACGACGAGCCGGTCGTCCTGGGTCGGGTCGAAGGTCTCCTCGTCACGGAGGGTCTGTGAGCGACCTTGGGACTCGGTGTACGCGACAGCGACGATCTCCTGGCTCTCGGAGATGTTGTTGCCGACGTCTATCGTGTACGACTGCGGTGTCGTGTTGTCGGAGACGTTGGTCGAGCCCACCAGCTGGTCGGGCGCTCCGTTCGGACCCGTGGTGAACAGCCCGACGTAGCCGCTGCCCGGCACCGCCGCCGAGACGTTGAGGCTCTGGTCGTCGTCGAACTGCGAGACGCTCTGGTTGGAGAGCGAGATCGCGGGCTGGCTCAGCGGGTAGCTGTCGGTCGCGGTCGGGCCATCGCTCGCCCCCGAGGGGTCGGTGAAGGTGGCGTTGACCGCGTAGTCACCGGGCTGGCTCGGCGTGGTGAAGTTGTCGACCTTGAACGCCACCTCGGCACCCGTTCCGGGGCTGTCGGAGGCGAACTTCGGCTGGACCGGCCGCGGGAGCTGGATCGTGAGTTCCTTTCCGTTGGCGCTCGTGGAGGTGTTAATACCCGCCACGTCGACGATCGAGCTCTGCCGGTTGGCGATCTCGATGCGTTCACCGCCCCGGATCACCATGAAGATGTCGTCGTCGGTCACGTTCTGGAAGCTCCCGGACTCGGTCCGGAGGGTGACCGTGTCGATGCCGTTGTCAGCCACGGTGTCGTTCGGTCGAGCGACGTAGACGAACGTGCCGAGCGTGTCCGACCCCGGCGTCCGTGGATACGTCGCGGACGCACCCGCATCGAGCGCGGCCGCCGACCCGGCGAAGCCGACCGTCCCGACTACCGCCGAAAGCACTACCACCACCGCTACCGTTAGACTGCGTTTGGTTCCTGTCATCTGTGTTGAATCCGCCAGTTCGTCGGGCGTATCGAATGATACCCCGTAGGCCTGTGGTATAGCACTGACGGCTCGGAGTCGACCTGTGTTCACCCCATCCCAAAAAGTAATTTTCGTACACAGCCTTCGATCCCATCGTCTGCGGGCAGTACCGCCCCGACCCGGGTTTCGTCGCCAGGTCGGGGACGAACCAGCGACGATCTTTTCACGAGGTTCGACCGACGTGTTTAGAAGCGTCGGGGTCATCCCTCCAGCCAACGGTACATGAACCACCTCTTTTTTACGAACACCCCCGCTCACGTCCATCTCTACAAGCACGCCATCAACGCCCTCGAATCGCGCGGTCACGACGTCCTGGTGCTCGGCCGTGATTACGGCGTCACGAAACCCCTCCTCGATTACTACGACCTGCCCTACCGGCTCTACGGCCGGCTGGCGACCACGAAGTGGTCGCTGGTGCGCCACCTTCCCGCCCACTACTGGTCGATCGTCCGGCAAACCCGCCAGTACGACCCGGACACGGTCTTCGGGATGGGAGCCTACGCCGCCCACGCCGGCGCGCTCTCGCGGACGCCCGTGACGCTGATCTTGGACTCCGAACCCACCTCGCTCGACCACGCCGTCTCGCGGCCCTTCGCCGACACCATCCTCACCCCCTATGCCTTCGGGAAGGACCTCGGGCCGAACCACTACCGCTTTCGCGGGTTCAAGGAGTCGGCCTACCTCCACCCGGACGTCTTCACGCCGCGCGAGGACATCCGCGAGAAGCTCGGCGTCGGGCCGGACGAGCGCTACGTGATCTGCCGGCTCAACGCCTTCGGCTCCCACCACGACGTGAGCCAGTCGGGGATCGGACCGAAGAAACGTCGCCAGCTGGTCGAACGCCTCGCGCCCCACGCGACGGTGTTCGTCTCGGACGAGGGCGGCAAGATGTGCTTCGACGACGTCGACGCGCGCCCGTTCGACCTCCACCCGGGGCTGCTCCACGACGCCCTCGCCGAGGCCTCGCTCCTCGTCGCCGACACCCAGACGATGGTGACCGAGGCCGCCCTGCTCGGGACCCCCGCGATCCGCTCGAACTCCTTCGTCGGCGAGTCGGACATGGGCAACTTCATCGAACTCGAACGCGAGGGGCTGATCTACAACATCGCCTCGTTCGACGCCGCGCTCGACCGGGCGTGCTCGCTGCTCGACGACGACTCGGTCGCGGGGCGGTGGGCGGAGAAGCGCGACGCCTACATGGCCGACATGGTGAACCTCACCGACGTCATCGTCGACCTCGCCACCAACCCCGACGGGCCCTCAGCGGTCGAGGGGCTCTCGCGCGACGACGCGCCGGCCTACCGGCGCGAGACGCGTCCGATCGAACACTGACCGCCGAAACTCGGGGAAGACGATCGGGTGGCGGACATCGGGACTCGGCCACGTTCCGCCGGGAAGAAAGAGCGTCGGGAGTGCTCAGCCGAGCAGTCGGTCGGCGACGCCGTTCACCAGCTGATAGCCCTCCTTCGCGGCCGCCATCGCGGCCCCGCCGGACTCGATGGTGTAGTACGGCGCGAGGTCCGCCCCGAACTTCGCCTTGTACCGACAGAGGTGTTCGGTGTTCGCCCCCACCAGGTCGTACTCGTGGACCGACCCCAGGGGCGGGTCGGCGACGATGTCCTCGATCAGCCGCCAGTGGAGCAGGCTGTTGACCCCGGAGTTGCCGCCCGAGCGCGCGCCGCCGAGCCAGTAGTAGGCCGCGTCGTTCGAGTAGAGCGCGATGATACCGCCCTCGTAGACACCGTCCTCGCGCGCGACGTAGACCCGACACCGCTCGTCGAGGCTCCGCACGAGGTCCTCGACGTACGCCCAGCTCGGCCCGAAGTGTTCGTCCTGTTCGGCGTAGCGAGCCGCGACGTCGTCGTAGACCTCGTGTGCCGCCTCGACGGTGTGCTCGGCCGTCTCGACTTCGACGGCCGACTCCTCCGCCGACCCGATCTCGCGCCGGAGGCTCCGGCTGAACGACTGCAGAACCTCGTCGGACGAGCGCTCGTCGAGCGGGAGCCGGTAGGTGAAGCTCGGGTCGACCGAGAGCCCCTCCCAGCGGTAGGGTCGTGGGTCGGGGTAGGCGGGATGGCCGATGAACCGAACCAGCGTTCGGGGGTCGTCGGCCTCGATCGCGTCGAGCAGACCGGCGGTGAACTCGCGGTTGACCTTCTCCCGCTTGCGTCGTTTCGGGCTCGTCGGCATCACCAGCGGGCCGAGACCCGGGATCGCCATCCCCGGCGGCGGCGAGGAGACCACCCGGAGTCCCGCGACGCGGCGAACGAACAGGGGGATCATCCCCACGAGCTGTTCGCCGCGGTAGCCGCCGACGAGGAGTCGGTCGCCCGCGGCGTGGCGGTCGAGGACGTCGAGGGCGTCGGGGGTGTGAAAGACCTCGAAGCCCGAGGCGGGGAGTCCCGATTCCCAGCTGTCGAGGTCGAGCCGCTCGAATCTCATGGCCGGATCGGAGCGAGGGAGCTACTGTTCATCGTGGAATTTTCACTCCGGCGGCCCGATAAAGGGTTTCCCTTTCGCCGCTCAGTCGGTGAGTTCCGGTGCGGTGTCATCCGGTGTCGTGTCGTCGGAAGCTCCGTTCACACGATCGAGATACGCACCCGGCGAGCCGACCCAGGCGTCCATCTCCAGGGCGCGCTCGATGAGGCGCTCGTAGAGCTCACGGTAACCCGGGAAGTCGGGGCCGACGTAGCGCGGATGCCAGAGCACCGTCATCACGGCGTCGTTCGCGGCCGCCTCCTCCAGCAGCCGCTCGCACTCCCGCCACGCCGCATCGAAGTCCGCGGTCCCCTCGACGAGCGCGACCTCCATGACCGTCAGCGGGAAGACGGCGAACTCGTCGTCGAACGGGTGGCGGAGGTCGTAGCCGTGGTCGAAGCCGTAGGTGGTGCTCGACCCGAGCGAGCTGTCGTACTCCAGCCCGAGCGCACGGTAGTGGGCCCAGGTGTCGGGGCCGTGGCGCAGGAAGTGCTGTCGGCCGCCCCGCACCGGATGGCCGACGACGCCCTCGATACGCTCCTTTTCCACTCGCAATCGCTCGCGGTCGTCGGCGGTGTCGTAGGAGCCGTGGAGGCCGACCTCCCACCCGCCCTCGTCGAGCGCGTTGATGACGTTCGCCATCCGTGGGGCTTCGACGTCGTACCGGCCGAGGTGTTCGAGCCAGTAGCGGGGTCGGAGCCGTTTCGAGGGGGCGTGCGCTCCGAGACCGGGTTCCGAGAGGAAGTAGAACGCGGAGCGCACATCGAAGTCCTCCTCGATCCCCATCAGCGTCTCGAACTGCCAGTAGGGGTCGTTGCCGGGCCGGAGCGCGCCGAGACGGCTCGGGTCGCGTTCGCGGATCGCGTCGTAGACGGCCTGATAGGTCTTGTACGGTCGGTCGACGTCGTGGGTGAGACAGAGCGCGAACTCAGCCATCCGCGCCGTCCGTCGACCCCGCGTCGCGCTCGATCAGCTCGACCATCCGTTCGGCGGCGTCGCCGTCGCCGTAGAGCTCGGGCTTTTCGGGCAACGACACCGGCGCGGTGAGCTCGCGGGTGATGGCCTCGCGGTCGGCCCCGACGAGGACGTTCCAACCCGCGTCGATGGTCTCGACCCACTCGGTCTCCTCGCGGAGGGTCACACAGTGGGTGTCGAGGAAGAACGCCTCCTTCTGGACGCCACCGGAGTCGGTGGCGACGCGCTCGGCCCCGTCGAGCAGCCGGACGAAGTCGAGATAGCCCACGGGGTCGATCAGGGTTATCGACGACTCGACCCGTTCGCGCAGGCCGTACTCGTCGAGATACTCCATCGTCCGCGGGTGGATCGGGAAGACGACCTCTCGGTCGAGCTCACAGAGCGCGCCCATGATCGCCCCCAATCGGTCCGGGTCGTCGGTGTTGCCCGCGCGGTGGACGGTCGCGAGGACGTACTCGTCGTCCGCGAGGTCGTTCGCCGCGAGCACCGCGGAGTGTTCGGCGGCGCGCGACCGCGCCCAGCGGATGGCGTCGTACATCACGTCGCCCGTGAGGTGGACGTTCCCGACGCCCTCCTTCCGGAGGTTCTCGACGCCGCGGCGGGTCGGCGCGAACAGCAGGTCGGAGACGTGGTCGGTGAGCTCGCGGTTGACCTCCTCTGGCATCTCGCGGTTGTAGCTCCGCAGGCCCGCCTCGACGTGGGCCAGCCGGGCGTCGGTCTTGGCGGTCACGACCGCGCTCGCGAGCGTGGAGTTGGTGTCGCCGTAGACCACGACCGTGTCGGGGTCCTCGCGCTCGACGAGCTCGCCGAACCGGGTCACGATCCGGCCGGTCTGCTCGCCCTGGGTGCCCGAGCCGACCCCGAGGTTGTACTCCGGGGTGGGGATGTCGAGCTCCTGGAAGAAGACGTCCGACATCGACTCGGAGTAGTGCTGGCCGGTGTGGACCAACACCTCCTCGTGGCGTTCGCGGAGCACGCGCGAGACCGGGAAGGCCTTCACGAACTGCGGGCGCGCGCCCACCACCGAGACGACCTTCATCGTTCGACCTCGGTTCGTCGCGGATCGTCGTCGGCGAACCGGTCCTCGTGCATCACTTCGAGCCCCGCGTTGGCCTGGAGGTCGTAGGCCATCGCCACCGAGATGGCGATGCCGCCGACGACGAGCAGGAGCATCGAGAGCCCGCCCCGGAGGAAGACCTCCCCGGGACCGAACGCGCTCGCGAGCGTCACGAGGACGCCGAGCAGCCCGGTGAGCCCGCTCACGATGCCGAAGAAGTAGAGCAGGACCAGCGGGTGGAAGCTGTAGATGACGTACTGCAACACCAGCCGCCGGACGAAGTTGCGGGCGAGCAGCGTCGAGAGCTTCGGGATGAAGGTCGAGTAGCGGATACCGCTCTGTTCGTCACCGTAGACCGCGGGGTGAGAGACGTCCGCGACCCGGAAGTCGTGTACGTTGAGGGTCGTGAGCATGTCGTTGAGGAACCCGTAATCGTCGTAGAGCGAATCGAGATCGATCCGCGAGAGCGCCTCGTAGGAGACGGCGGTGAAGCCGTTCTGGGGGTCACTCATCCGCCAGTAGCCGCTGGATATCTTGGTGAGGTACGTCAGCAGCGAGTTGCCGAAGAAGCGCCAGTTCGACATCTCCGAGCGGTCGCGGTGGAGGAGCCGGGTTCCCTTCGCGTAGTCGGCCCGGCCGTCGGCGACGGGTTCGATGATCCGGCTCAGCATGTCGGGGTTCATCTGGCCGTCGGCGTCCATCACCGCGATGATGTCGAGGCCGTCCTCGAGGGCGTGGCGATAGCCCGTCTTGACCGCGCCGCCGCGGCCCCGGTTGGTGTCGTGGCGGATCGCCTCGACGACGGTGTCGGCGTACGCGCCGCCGTCGGTGAGCGGCATCCCGCCGGCGCGTTCGCGGTTGGCGCGCTCGGCGTGGCGTTGGATCTCCGCCCAGGTTCCGTCGCTCGAACGGTCGTCGACGGCGTAGACCCGGTCGACGAACGCGGGCATCGTCTCGATGACGCGACCCACGAACGCCTCCTCGTTGTGGGCGGGTACCACGACGCCGACTGTTTTCCCGTTATACATCGAGTCCGCTCCCTATCGTATACACCCTGTGGGGTGTCCGGGATAAATCAAGCGTTCCGCGACCGTCGATGACGACGATCCCCGACTCGAAGCCCTGCCAGTCGACCGCGTCGAACGCCTCGTGCGGGGTCACCATCACCGCCGCATCGAGGTCCTGGGTGGGGAGGTCGTCGATCCCGATCGGGGTGGCGTCGAAACGCGAGAAGTCGTCGAGCAGCGGGTCGACGCAGAACACCTCGGCACCGGCCTCGCCGAGGCCGTCGATGATCGGTTCGGCCGGCGTCTTCGCGAGTTCGTTCACCCCGGGTCGGTAGGTCAGCCCGAGCACGGCGACGCGTGCGCCGTCGAGGCTCCGGCCCTCGGCCTCGAACTCCTCGTCGAGTTTCCCGACCACGAACCCCGGCATCGAGTCGTTGACGGCGCGGGCGGTCCGCAGGAGCGGCGCGTCCTCGGTCCGGCCGTGGGCGAGGAAGTACGGGTAGTAGGGGATGCAGTGGCCCCCGACGCCCGGGCCGGGGTCGTGGATCTCACAGAAGGGCTGTGTGTTCGCGGTCGCGATGGCCTCGGCCACGTCGATCCCGAGGTCGTCGGTGAACCGCGCGAGTTCGTTCGCCAGCGCGATGTTCACGTCGCGATAGACACCCTCGAATAATTTGACTGCTTCGGCCGTCGCCGCGTCGGAGACCGCGAGCACGCCCTTGGCGTTGATCGCCTCGTATATCGCGGTCGCGGCACGCGTGCTCGCCTCGTCGACCCCGCCGACGACCTTCGGGTAAGCCCCACGGATGTCCTCGAGGGCGCGCCCGCTCGACGTCCGTTCGGGACAGAACGCGAGACCGAACTCGCCCATCGAGAGGCCCGTCTCGCGTTCGAGCAGGGGGCCAACCACCTCGCGGCAGGTCTTCGGCGGCACCGTACACTCGACGACCACGAGGTCGCCCGCCGCGAGACCGGTCGCGACGTCCTCGACGACCGATTCGAGGATCGAGAGGTCGGGCGCGTTCCCGGCGTCGAGCTTCGTCGGCACGATGAGGACGTGGACGTCCGCCATCGCCGCGGCCTCCTGATTGCTGGTCGCCCGGAGCGCGCCGTCGGCGACGAGATCCGCGACGAGGTCGGGAAGACCGGGTTCGCCCGTGACGTGACACTCGCCGCGGTTCACCGACTCGACCACGGCCTCGTCGACGTCCGCCCCGACGACGGCCCCGGAGGTCTCGGCGTAGACCGCCGCGAGCGGCAGCCCCATCTTCCCCAGCCCGTAGACCGCGACCGGGAGGTCGCCGTTCTCGAACGCCGTCCGGCGGCGCTCGACGGACGCATCGTCGCCGTAGGCGGCGGGCGAGCCGGACGAGCTCATCGGGGGTCGGCCTCTACCGGGTTCGGCTCGGCGAGGCGGTCGATCCGTTTTGCGATCCGGAGGGCGCGGAGCCCGTCCGCAGCGGAGACCACCGGCTCGCGCCCGGTCCGGGCGCACTCGACGAACGAGGCGATCTCCTTTTTGAGCGGTTCGCCGTCGCCGACCACCGGCTGTTCGATGATCCCCTCGTTGCTGTCGATCCCGCGCCGCCACACCCCCGACCGGAACTCCGTGTACGGCGCGTCGTCGGGTTCCGGCGGGGACTGTCGGTGGACGTCGATCGATCGGTGGATGTAGTCCACGACTATCCAGCAGTCCCGGGCGGTGATCGTGAGTTCGCGGATCTTGCGTTGGGTCACCCGGCTCGCCGTCAGGCTCCCGACGGCCCCCTCGGCGAAGCCGAGCTGGGCGTCGACGTACCGCCCGCCCTCGGTGCTGACCGCGTTGACGCGGTCGATCTCGTCGTCGACGAGCGAGCAGACCACGTCGATGTCGTGGATCATGAGGTCCATCACCGCGCCGTCCTTGATGTCGCGCTCGCGTGGCGCGCCGAGTCGACGGGCGTCGAACGCGAGGATCTCCTCGTCGGCGAGCACGCTTGCGACCGCCTCGACGGCGGGGTTGAACCGCTCGATGTGGCCCACCTGAAGCGTCACGTCACGTTCGTCGGCGAGGTCGCAGAGCTCGCGGCCGTCCTCGGGGTCGGCCACGAACGGCTTCTCGACGAGAACGGCGACGTCCGCCTCGATGCACTCGCGCGCCAGGTCGTAGTGGTAGGCGGTCGGCACCGCGATCGAGACCACGTCGACCGCCGTGAGGAGGTCGGCGCGCGCCCTCGCGACCGTATCGTGTCGCGTGGCGACCTCGTTCGCCCGCTGCTCGTCGGTGTCCGCGACGCCGACGAGTTCGACGTCGGGGAGTTCGGCGTAGACCCGCGCGTGGTTCTGCCCCATGCTCCCGACGCCGATGACGCCGGCCCGTGTGGTCGCCGTGGCGCTCACGCCTCGACCCCCGCCGCGGCGACCGCGGCGACGATCTCGTCGACGTCGGCCGACGAGAGGGCGGGGTGGACCGGCAGCGAGAGCACCTCCCGCGCCGCTCGTTCGGCGACCGGCACGTCGGGGTCGACGTCGTCGTAGACGGGCTGTTCGTGTATCGGAACGGGGTAGTAGACCCCGGTACCGACCCCCCTGGCTTCGAGGTGGTCGGCGAGCGCGTCGCGGTCGTCGGTACGGATCGTGTACTGGTGATAGACGTGCCGCCGTCCCGCGGGTTCGACCGGGGTGTCGACCCACTCGGGGAGCTCCGCGGTGAGCCGGGCGGCGTTCGCGCGCCGCGCCTCGTTGTGCTCGGGGAGGTCGCCGACCTGGACCCGACCGATGGCGGCCAGCAGACTCGTCATCCGGTAGTTCTGGCCGAGCCTCGTGTGTTCGTAGGCCGCGCCATCGGCGGTCCGACCGTGGTTGATGAAACTCCGTGCGCGTGCGGCCACGTCGGGGTCGTCGGTGAGCACCATGCCGCCCTCGCCGGTGGTCATGTTCTTCGTCGGGTAGAAGGAGAAACACGCGACGTCGCCGAAGGTGCCGACGCGCTCGTCGTCGATCGCGGCCCCGTGGGCCTGTGCGGCGTCCTCGATCACGAGGAGGTCGTGCTCGTCGGCGATCGCCCGCAGACGAGGCATGTCGGCGGGGAGGCCGAACAGGTGGACCGGGAGGATCGCGTCCACGTCCTGTTCGCGGACGATCCGCTCGACGGCGTCGGGGTCGAGGTTGAACGTCTCGGGGTCGATGTCGGCGAAGACGGGTTCGGCACCCGCGAGCCGTATCGAGTTGGCGCTCGCGATCATCGAGAACGGGGTCGTGACCACGCGGTCGCCGGGGCCGAGGCCGAGCGCCTCGACCGCGGTGTGGAGGGCGGTCGTGCCGTTGGTGGTTGCGATACCGTGTGTCGCGCCGCAGAAGTCCGCAAACTCGTCTTCGAACGCGCGGACCTCTGGACCGTCGGCGAGCTGACCGGAATCGATCACCTCGCCGATACGTGCTTTCTCGCGGTCGCCGAGCTGTGGGTTGGCTATCGGAATCATATGGAGTTCTCACCGGAAAGGGAGTCGGGGAGCGGTTCGTGGCGTGCGGGGACGCCGAGTGCGAGGGTCTCGGGCGGGACGTCGCGGGTGACGACCGCGCCGGCAGCGACGAACGACCCCTCACCGATCGAGACGCCGGGGAGGATGGTGGCGTTCGCACCGACCGAGACGCCGTCTTCGAGCGTCGGGCCGGCGAGGTCGGCCTCGCGGCGCACGGGATGGGGGTCGTTCGTGAGGACGGCTCGCGGGCCGACGAACACCTGAGACCCTATCGTGGTGTTCGTCGGGAGGTAGACGCCGGTCTGGAGGCTGACGTGCGAGCCGATCGTGGTGGTGCCGTCGACCACGGCGTCGGTGCCAACGAGGACGTCGTCGCCGATACGGGTGGCCTCGCGGACGAGGGCGTTGTGACCCGTAGAGAAGCCGTCGCCGACTTCGACGTCGGCGTAGACGATGGTGCCGGCGCGAACGGTCGCGTCGTCGCCGAGTCGGGCCGGCGGGGCGTCGGGGTCGTGTGAGTAGCCGACGGTCGCGCCGTCGTCGATGGTCGCGTTCCTCCCGGTGTGCGCGCGTGTCTCGCCTGTCACGGCCGTACACCTCGGTCGGAGGCCGTGCGAACCGGGTCGGCGATCCGTGCGGGGACACGTGGCTCCACCGGGACGAGTACCGTCGTTGGAGGGGGTGAGTGGTCGGTCATCGGTGGGCGGATTCGGTCAGGACGATCGGATGACTATCACTGCGTGTGGTCTCATCCGGGTAGAGTCCGTTCTCACATATGTGTTTTCCCATCCGATAGCCGGCACCGACCGGTTTGGGGCACCGAGAGGGCGCGGACCCGCCGGGGAGCGGCGGTTCGCTTCGACGGGTCGTTCCCGTCGGATCGGTAGATTCACGGCCGGCGACCGGATTAGGGCGCACAACCGACGCATGGCCACGGACCACACCCCGACCGACCCCGCCGGCGGACGGACCGACGGATGAAGACGCTGCTCGTCGGGCTGGACGCGGCGTGCGAGCCGGTGTTCGAGACGCTCGCGGCGAGCGGTGCCGACCTCCCCGCGATCGACGGGATCCGCGCCGACGGCGCGAGCGGGCCGCTCGAATCCCAGATCCCGCCGTGGACCCCGAGCGCGTGGCCGTCGCTCTACACCGGTGTGAACCCGGGCAAACACGGTGTCTACGGCTTTCTCGACTTCGAGGGCTACGACTGGGACGTCGTCAACGCGACCCACGTCCGCGAGCGCGCGCTCTGGGAGCTCCTCGATACGGAGGGGACGAGCAGCGTGGTCGTCAACGTGCCCGTGACGCATCCCCCGCGGGCGTTCGACGGGGCGTTGATCCCCGGCTACACCGCCCCCGACTCGCCGACGTGCCAGCCCGAGGGGCTCCTCGACGAGGTTCGAGACGAGATCGGCGGCTATCGGGTCTACCCGCGCCACACCGGCGGCGGGGAGACCACCACCGACGAGAAGGTCGCGGAGTACCGCGAGACGGTTCGAATGCGCGGCGAGGCGTTCCGGTACCTCGCGGACCGGTTCGACCCCGAGTTCGGCTTCCTCCAGTTTCAAAATACGGACACCGTCTTCCACGAGTGTCCGGGCGACCGCGACGCGCTCCGGGCGGTCTACGAGGCGGTCGACGACCAGATCGCCGCGACCCTCGAATCCTGCGACCCCGATGTCGTGGTGCTGGCGAGCGACCACGGCATCGGCCGGTACGAGGGCTACGACGTACGGGTGAACACCCTCCTCCGTGAGGAGGGATTCGTCGAGACGACGCGCGGCGGCGGGATGCCGTCGTGGGACGTCATCCGGAACGAGGAGTTCCTCGACGACCGCGGCGAGAGCGCCGACGGGAACGCGCTCCTCGAACGCGCGATGGGGCTGGCGACCCGTGCGGGGGTCACCAGCCAGCGAGTCGATAGCGTGCTCTCGCGGCTCGGCATCGCGGAGTTCGTCGTGCGGCACGTCCCGAAGTCGATGGTCCGCGCCGGGACCGAAGGGGTCGACTTCCCGCGTTCGACCGCTTACGCCCGCTCACACATCGAGTGCGGCGTCCGACTCAACGTCGCCGGACGCGACCCCGAGGGCGTGGTGGCTCCCGAGGAGTACGACGCGGTTCGGGAGCGGCTGATCGAGTTGCTGTCGGGGGTCGAAACCCCGGATGGGGAGCCCGCCTTCGACGACGTCGCGCCGCGCGAGGCGTACTTCGAGGGGCCGCACGTCGAGCACGCGGTCGACATCGTGCTCGTCCCTCACGGGTTCGACAACTTCCTCTCGACGGGGCTCCGCGAGTCGGCGTTCGGGCCGCCGACCGAACCCTACAACCACAAACGCGACGGCTTCGTCGCCATCTCGGGGGCGGGTGTCGATCCCGACGCGTCGCTCGACGGGGCCCACCTCTTCGACGTCGCCCCGACGGTGCTCGCGGCGCTCGACCACCCGCGCGGCGAGCACATGGACGGCGAAGTGCTTCCCGTGGTCGACCCCGTCGGGGAGCGGACGTACCCGGAAGCCGAACCGCGGACGCGCGAATCGACCGACGAACAGGCCGTCGAAGCACGACTCTCGGACTTAGGATACCTCGAATGAGCATCACCATCAGAAACGCGACGGACGACGAGCTGGAACAGTGGGATTCGTACGTGGACCGGTCGCCGGGGACCAACCCCTTCCACTACCGGGGGAGCCTCGCGGCGCTCGCGGAGTACGCGAACGCCGACTGTCACCACCTGATCGGCTACAAGGGCCAGGAGGTCGTAGGGATCTTCCCCGTCTTCGAGGTGACACGGTTCGGGGTTTCGACCGCCTTCTCGCCCCCACCGGGCCTCCTCGTTCCCTATCTCGGTCCCGCCCTCCTCAACATGGGGAAGCTCAAGCAACGCAAGCGCGAGCGCCGCCACGAGCGCTTCGTCGACGGCTGTTTCGAGTGGATCGACGAGGTGATCGAGCCGCGCTACACCCACGTCCGGAGCGACTATCGCTACACCGACCTCCGGCCGCTCGAATGGAACGACATGCGGGTCTCGCTCGGGCACACCTACACGGTGGACCTCTCCGTCGGTGAAGACGCGCTGTTGAAGCGCTTCAGCTCCGACGCGCGGAGCAACGTCCGCGACGGCCCGCCCGAGAACTGCGTGGTCGAAGAGGGCGGCGAGCGCGCGGTCCGGCGAATCGTCACCCAGGTCTACCGGCGCTACGAGTCCCAGGGCAAGTCCTACGGCGTCACGCCGGGGCTCGTGCTCGCCCTCCAGGATGGACTCGACGAGGGTCGCCTCCGGCCCTACGTCTGCCGGGTCGACGGTCGGTTCGCGGGCGGGATGATCACCCTCGAAGACGACGACACGATCTACCGGTGGCAGGGCGGCGCGAAACACGACGCGGGGGTCCCGGTGAACGACCTCGTCGACTGGCACATCATGCGCGACGCGATGGATCGGGGGATCGATTCCTACGACCTCGTGGGGGCCGACGAACGCCGACTCAATCGGTACAAAGCGAAGTTCGACCCCGAACTCCGGACCTACCACGAAGCCGAGCGCGCGGGCCCCGCGATGGCGCTGGTGCGCGAGGCGTACACCCGGCTGCAGTAACGCGGTCGCTGGTGGGCTAAATCCTCGATAGCGCTACGAATCGTCGTCGTTCGCATCGTCCTCAACCTGCAAACCGGGATAGTTCGGAATTGGTAATAGAAAGACACTGCAGTCAGTGTTGGTCGGAGCGCCTGTCTATATCTTCCAGTGTCTCACATCATCCCACTCTACGCGGTCCCACCGGAGCCCGTCAGCGTCGTTCTCCGGGTTGTCTTTGTAGAGCGAGTAGCGCGTAATAGCGAGGTAGTGCTCGACCTGCGGCCGCCAAGACTCGTCTATCTCGCACTCCCGAAGTACCTCGTCCGGCGTTACCTCGCGGTGCTCGCTTACGTATTCTGCCACGCTTGCCGGGAGCGAGTCGACCATCCAGCGTTAGACCCAGCCATCGGGGACGTTTTCGTCGATAGCCCGATGGTCGGTATAGGCGTCGGTGATAGCGCGAACGGCCTCAAGCACGTCGCCCGGCGGGGGGCGCTCGGTGTGTGAATAGAAGAGGAACCCGCGGTCGTGGTCTAATTTGCGGAAGTCGTTATCCCCGGAGAGGATAATCAACCTATTGCTTTCGGCGAACTTACTGATATTTACGTCGTCAGTATCCATCGAGAGCTCCTCACGGACTGTACTGACGATTATCCAGTCCGCCTCCTCGAAGGCGTTAGTATACTTGGCGGCGACGTTCTGGTCGCAGAGGATTCGTACCTCCCTGTCTTGGAGCCGATTCACCCTTCTATCTCGCCCTCGGAGTCACCGGTCGGAGCACGGCTCCGCTCTTGGATAAGACGACGATTGGCCTCTTTCCCTTGGCGGATGACGTCCATCGCTTCCGGGTGGTCGTCGTAGTAGTCGAGCGCCGCATCGACCTGCTCACGCGAGAGGTCGGGGTACTCCGCTACGGTCTCCTCGACCGTCCAGCCGCCTTCTCGAATCCCCTCGGCTATCATGTAGACGCCGATACGGGTGCCGTCGAACCGTGGCTTACCGTGCAGTACGTCGGGCGTCTTGACGATTTTCACGTGCGTGCTCATTCGGAGTCGTCCTCTTTGTCCTCGGTCTGCTCCTCGTCACGAGCTCCCGCCGGGCCGCCCTCGTCGGCATCGGGGCTGGCGGCCGTGTTCTCCTCCTCGTCCTCACTATCCTCGCCTCCATCGGTGGCGAGCTCGTGAACGTCTCCGTCCTCGTATACGCGGTCACCGACCGTGATGGGTTCCCCGATATCCTTGCTTAGGCGCTTGAGACGACCATCCTCCGTCGCACCGAAGGCTTCCCGAAGCTCTTCGAGTAGGTCCGGATGGTGCTCAGAGAGGATTTCGGCATCCCGCTCCAGTTCCTCAACCCGCCGCCGGATGCGCGTGGCGGACTGGTAACGGCGGTCGGCCCCCTCCTCACCGGTTATCTGCTTCCGGTCGGTATCCGTGAGGAGCGCGCGTGTTCGTCCCATACCCGTCGTAAGCGACTGGTTCGGTTAAACATTGCCCTGTTCGCAATGTAGTCATCGTATAGGCTAATCTTTGTACTCAACGAGTCAATAGGTGGGGTAGAAACGGACGTGGCACTCCGGGCTTCCCCGCGGTGCAGCAGGAAGTGCGGACGGGTGTTAGAGCACCCGGCCACAGCCGTTTCCGCTCAACTATACAGACGCAAACGGCAACCGGCTCTAACGGAGTTGTAGACCTCGATTTCGGCGTTCGAGAGCTCTCCAGCGCGATCATCCGGTAGTGAAGCGTCGATGGACTTCACGCCTTCAGGGAGCTCGCCGCGAGCGAGGATATGGATGCCAGTGCCGGAGGTCGATACATCGGCGTAACTTCCGGCGCGTTCGATATGCTCCCGAACAGTTGGGTGGATTGCCCGCTCTCGGGGTCACGAGTGTCGTCGTAGTCGACGACTGCTGGCTCGTCACACGACGGAAGTGTACATCTCGGCGCGTTGCCGTCGGTCACGTCGACCCCTCCTGAAGGAGGTCAGCATGGTCAGAAAGAACGTCTGTTTATTGACTTCTTTTCAGATGTTCGGGTCTGCTACCCAAACATCTGGCGCATCACGGGGTGCATCTCCATCAACTGCTCTTCGGCGATCTCCTCGTAGAGCTTGTAGGTGATAGACACCGTGAGCAGGAGCCCCGTTCCCGAGACCAGCCCGATGGTGCCGAGCATGTTCGCGCCGACCGCGAGCACGCCCACGAGCGCCCCGCCGATCACCGTGACCTGCGGGATGTAGCGTTCAAGGACCTTCTCGATCACGCCGGGGTTCTGACGGAAGCCGGGGATCTGCATCCCGGAGTTCTGGATCTGCTTCGCGGTGGATTCCGGACCCATGTCCGCGGTTTCGACCCAGAAGACCGCGAAGATCGCGCCGCCGACCACCATGAACGTGAGGTCGACGCCGACGCGAATGAGCACCTGCCAGACCTCGGCGCTCACGCTGCCGGCCCACCACTGCCAGTCCTGTGGCTGGTAGATCGGCGCGAGGTAGTAGAACAGCCCGCCCGTGGGCTGACCCTGGCTGCCGTAGACACCGAGCCACGGTGGCAGACCGACCTGGGAGTTGAGGATGCGCCCGATGAACTGGATGTTGGCCTGGAGCGCCCGCACGAGGATCATCGGCAGGACGCTCGCGTAGATCAGCTTCACCGGGAAGCGCCCCCGCGCGCCCTTGACGCGGGCGTGCGAGAGCGGGATCTCCACCCGGACGCTCTCGGCGTAGACGACCACTACGAAGATCAACACCGTGGTGAGGAGCGCGACGATCTGTCCCTGACCGAAGAGGATCGTCTGGAGCCCGTCGGCCGTCAGCGGCGAGGCCTCGATCGACCCGGTGAGGATCCCGAACCAGCCGGCGAGGAGCTGTCCCTGGCCGAAGATCCCGAGCATCAGCTGCTCGCTGATGCCCGCGATGATGAACAGCCCGATCCCCGAGCCGACACCCCACTTCGAGACGACCTCGTCCATGAACAGGATCAGGACGCCGCCGACGAAGATCTGGGCGAACAACAGGAGTTGAACGCCGAACGTACCGATACCGAGCGAGGCGGCGACGTCGCCACTCGGGGGCAGAAAGCCCGAGAAGACGATCGGGAGGCCGGTGATACAGATCATCACCACCACGAGGAACTTCTGAAGCCCCTGATAGAGCACCTGGTCGCGTGGGTCGTTGGTGTCGAGACCGAGCAGGTTGGCACCGCCGAGGAGCTGGAGCACGATGCTCGCGGTCACGATCGGCCCGATCCCGAGCTGGAGGACCGTCCCCTGACTCAGTGCGAGGATCGACCCGAACTGGCCGAACGGGTTGCTCCCGGTACCCTGGAGCCCGTACAGCGTGACGTTCGTCAGGAAGAAATACAGTACGAGCACGCCCGCGGTCCACGCGAGCTTGCGTCTGAACGGGATGTGACCCTCGGGCTGTGTGACCGAGGGCATCCGCGTCAGAACCGGTTCGGCGGTCTCCTTCCAACCCATTTAGCGATTACTCGGACTCCGCGTTTGTAGCTTCTTCGTCCGAGTCCTCGTCGTCCGCTTCCGCGTTGCGTTCCTCGCCGCGCTCGCTCAGGGTCGCTTCCCCGCCCGCGTCGGCGAGCAGGTCGCGCGCGCTCTCGGAGAACGCGTCGGCGGTCACGTCGAGCGACTGGCGGACCTGCCCGCCGCCGAGCACCTTCACCACGTCGGCGTCGTGGCCGTCCTCGACGATGTCGCGGGCGTCGAGCGCGAACCCGTCGCCCGTCTCCTCGGCGAGGCCGTCGGCGGCGTAGAGCGCCGCGTCCTCGTCGAGCTCGCGGACGTCGACCGTCCGGACGTCCTCGGTGGTCTTCTCGGGCCGGCTGAAACCGTGTTTGCCGAGCGGCCCGTAGTTGTGCTTTTCGTGCTTGTCGCGTCCCGCACGACCGCGCCCGCCACGGTGGCCGGCCCCACGTCGGTTCTTGTGGGTGCCGCCGCTGTGGGTGCGCGAGCCGCGCTGGCGTCGTTTTTTGGAAGTCATCGTCGTGTGGTCACCGCATCGCGCTCAACAGCGCGTCGATCTCGTCCGAACTGTGCTTGCCGAGCTCGCCGCCCTCGGCGGTCGGGTGTTTCACGCCGTTGTGCCCGCCGCGCGGCGGGTGGAGCCGGAGCGAGGGCGAGAGCCCGGCGTCCTGGAGCGTGGTCTCCTCGGCGAGCAGCGCCTCCGCGAGCGCCGAGAGGTCGTCGTAGTCGGTGTTCTCGCCGACCCACTCGTCGTCGACGTCCCCGTCGCCCTCGGCGGGTTCGCCACGGGTTTCGAGCACCGTCGCGAGCACGCCCGGGCTGGGTTCGCCGTAGGCCACGTAGTCGTTGACCTTCGTGATCATGCCGCGGTAGGTGTCCGTCTCGGGGACGAACGTACAGTGGTTGGTGCTGTGGATGTTGAGCATCGAGAGGGTGTCCCGAACGCCCTGTTCCATGTTGACCTCGCCGCGGACCTGCACGAGCGCTTGCATCACTCGACCACCTCGCGTCGCTTCTCACGGGCACGCTGTGGCATCCGTGACTGCGACCCGTTCCGGAGCGCGTTGTACGTCGCCTTCGCGAGGTTGACCGTCGTCCGGGTGTTGCCGTTCGACTTCGTCCAGGCGTCCTGGACGCCGGCGAGTTCGAGGATGTGCCGAACCGTTTCGGCGGCCGCGAGACCGAGCCCCTGCGGAGCGGGGATGACCTCGACGGTGACCGAGCCGGCCTTGCCCTTGGTGCGGCGGGTCAGGGAGTTCACCCCGCCCGCGCGGTCCTCCCAGGAGCCCGAGCCGCGGTCGACGCTGATGATGTTGAGCTTCGCGACCTCGATGGCCTTCTGGATCGCCGAGCCGACCTGGTCGTCGCGGCCCTCGGCGTAGCCCACGTAGCCGTTCCGGTCGCCGATCACGACCACACACCGGAACTTCACCCGCCGACCGGAGTCGGTCATCCGCTGGACCATGTTGATGTCGAGGACCTCGTCCTCGAGCGAGAGCAGCTGGTCCGTGATCTCCGGTTCCTTCAGGGGGAGCCCCGAGTTGAGGGCGTCCTCCATCGTGGTGATCTCCTCCTCGGCGACCAGTTTGCCGAGCCGTGTGCGCGGCTCCCAGCCGCGTCTACTCATCGTCGCCTCCGAGTTCGTGGTCGAATTCGTCCATGATGGTCTGTCGTATCTCCTCGAAGTGCTCGGGGAGGTCGGTCGCGTCGAACTCGCCCGAGTAGAGCGGCTCGTCACGCGATTCGGCGTAGTCGGCGATGTGCTCACCGCTGGTGCGCTCCCAGTCGGCGAACACCGATTCGTTGTGCGGCACGTCGAGGCCGGCGTCGATCGCGCCCTCCTGCATCGCGAACAGCTTGTTGCCGGGCGTCGCGGTGTTGAGGCCGATGTCGAGCACCGCCTCGCTCACGTCGTTCTCTCGCGCGCGCAGCCCGGCGAGCAACCCCGTGAGGTACGCGCTCGGGAGGTTCCCCGTGGGGGCCTCCCAGCCGTACTCGGCGAGGTCCGCCGAGCTCGCGCCCGCGTGCGTTTCGTCACCGTCGGGACTGGGGCTCACCAGCTGCGCCCTGACGTGGCGGTTGCTCTTGCGCGCAACCAGTCGGGGTTTGCCTGATTTCAACAGGCGCAACCGCTGATGGTAGTCCGTCCGGACCTCGCGCCGGCGGCGCATCGGTACGTTGTATCGTGGTCCTGTGGCCATTAGTCGTCCTCCGTCTCGATGTCGATGTCGTAGCTGTTCTCGGCGAAGGCTTCGAGCCGTGCCACGCTGTCGAACTCGCCCCCGCCCGCCTTGTCGTAGAGCGCGCGGTACTGGGTTCGGTCGAGCGTGCCGTCCGCTCGAAGCTCCTTCAGCCGGCGGCGCTGGGCGCGGATCCGCGAGACCCACGCGTCCTTCTTGTTCTGGCGTGCGCCCGCGGTCCCGCGTCGCGTACCGGGGCCGCTGCGGTGGCCGGCGGCACGCTGTGCGTTGCGCTCGCGCGCTCGCCCGCGGGAGTTCGTCTTCGCGTCCTTCGATTCTATCGTGCCGTCGGCGACCAGCTCGCGGACGTCCTCGCGGGTGATCGCTTCCGCGATCTCGCCCTGGCTCTCGGGGTCGAACCAGACGCGGTTCTCCCCGACGTCGAGGACGTCGGCGGCGAGTCGGCGCTGTGCGCTGAGGTCACTCATCTGTTTCCACCTCGACTTCGACGTAGGTCGGGTTCAGCACCCGGATCCCGTCGCTCTCGGCCTGCTCCTCGATGCGTTCGCGCTTCCGACCGCCGACCGACGACCCGATCCGCACGGCCTGGGTGTCGCCGTCGACACCCTCCAGGTCGTCGGTGTTCTCGACGCGAACCTCCTCGAACCCGCTGGGGTGGAGACCGCGAACGGCCTCGGTGGTTCGGTAACCAGCCGAGACCTTCGCGCCCTTGCCCTTGATACCGCGGCGCTGTTTCGAGAGCGTTCCGCGGGGTCGCCGCCACGAGGTCCCCACTCGTTTCTTCTTGTGGTGGTCCTGGCGGTTGAACTGCGGCTTCGACTTCCGGCGACGCCGCGTCAGCAGCCGCCCGGTCTCGTCGTCGAGGTCGGGCGTCTTGTCCACGAGCCCGCGCGGTTCGAGTTCGGTCTCGACCGCTTCGTCCTCCGTGGTGTCGGTCTCGTCCTCGACGTCCGCCTCGGTCTCCTCCTCGACTTCGAGCCCGCCGACGTCGGCCTTGATCCGGGCCGCGAGCGCGTTGCCCACGCCCTCGACCGCGGTGAGGTCCGACTGCTCGGCCTCGCGGAGGTCCGCGACCGTCTCGAAGCCCGCCGCGCGCAGGGCGTCGGCCTTCTCCTCGCCGACACCGCTGACGTCGGCGAGGTCGTCGGGGGTCTCCTCGGACGCCTCGTCCTCGGCCTCTTCGGACTCGTCGTCCGCGTCCTCGTCGACGTCGAGGTCGTCGACGTCGGCCTTGATCCGCGCGGCGAGCGCGTCGCCGATGCCCTCGACCGCGGCGAGGTCGTCCTGGTCGGCGTCCTCGAGGTCCGCGACCGTCTCGTAGCCCGCGTCGACGAGCGCTTCGGCTTTCTCCTCGCCGACGCCGTCGACCTCGGTGAGCTCCTCAGCTGCCACCGGCGGTCACCTCCCGCTGGGGTTTCTCGGTGATGTAGACGCCATCCTGGAACACCCGGACGTCCTTGCCGCTGACGCGGGTGAGCTGTTCGATGTCCGCGGCGGTCTGGCCGACGTCGTCCTTGCTGGGACCCGAGAGCGTGAGCCGCTCGTCGTCGACGTCCACAGTCGTGTCGCCGTGGATCTTCGTCCGGCGCGGTGCGCGCTCGCCGAGGAAGTTCTGGATCACAACCTCATCGTCCTCGACACGCACCTGCATCGGGAAGTGCGAGTAGAACACTTCCATCTCGTAGGTCCAGCCCTCGCTGACACCGTGGAAGGCGTTCCGGATGTGGCTGGTGAACGTGCCGACGATGGCGTTGGTCTTCGCGTCCTCGGCGGCGGTCTCGATGACCACTTCGTCGCCGTCGACGTCGACGGTGACGTTCGGGTACCAGAGTCGCCGCGTGACGGAACCGTTCTCGCCGGAGATGGTGAGGTCGAAGCGCTCCGTCTCGGCGCTTGCCCCCTCCGGTATCGTGAATCGTTCTTCTGTCATTGGTCTAGTAGACGTAGGCGAGCACCTGCCCGCCGAGTCCCGCTTCGCGGGCCTCGTAGTGGCTCATCACGCCGTGGCTCGTCGTGACGATCAGGGTGCCGTAGTCCCGTGCCGGGAGGAACCGCTTCTCCCACTTCTCGTAGCCGTCGGCCCCGGTGGAGTACCGGGGCTTGACGACGCCGCACTGGTTGATGGCACCGTTGAGTTCGACCTCGAACGTCCCGGCCTTGCCGTCGTCGACGAACTCGAAGCCGGAGATGTAGCCCCGGTCGTAGATGACTTCGAGCACCGAGCCGATGGTGTTCGAGGCGGGTCGGACGGTCAGATCGAGCTTCCCGACGCTCTCGGCGTTGTCGAGACCGCTGAGGGCGTCGGCGAGTGGGTCGTTGTCGGTCATTGGTATTTCTCGAACCCCATGCCGCGGGCGATCTCGCGGAAACACTGCCGGCAGAGCCAGATGTTGTACTTCCCGACGAGGCCCTGCTTGCGGCCGCACCGCTGGCAGGCCTCGAGCTGGCCCGTTCGTTTCCCCGTGTGCTCGCCCGTTTCGACGTCGTTCCCGCTGTCGGTTTCGCTTTCGCTCATTGTACCTCCATGTCGTACTCGGCTTCGAGGAACGCCACCGCGTCCTCGGTGTCGAGCCGGTGACGGCTCGGCAGCTTCCGCGTGACCTTGGTTCGTTTCGCGACGCGCGAGCCCGGTCGTGTGAGGTTGACGGTCACGTCGAGACCGTAGATCCCGATGTTCGGGTCGTACTCCTGGCTCGGGAACTCGGTGTGCTCCTCGATGCCGAAGCTGAAGTTGCCGGTCTGGTCGAACTGCGAACGCGAGACCGATGCCAGCCCCAGCGCGGTGTCGAGGAACGTCTCGGCGGGCTCACCACGGAGGGTGACCTTTGCGCCGATCGGGTCGCCTTGCCGGATGCCGAACTCGGGCTCGGTGGCGTTCGCGCGCGTCCGGACACCCTCCTGGCCCGTGATGGCTTCGAGGATGTCCTCGGCGTTCGCGAGCTCGCGCCCGCCCTGGCCGACGCCCATGTGGACGACGACCTTCTCGACGACGGGTTCGCGCATCTCGTGGAACTCCGCTGCCTCGCTCATTCGTCCTCACCTCCGTCGGTGGCCTCGTCGGCGTCGGATTCGGGTTCCGGCTGGTCCTCGCCGGTTGTGGTGACGGTCTCCTCGTCGTCCTCCTCGACGAAGTTCTCGTCGATGACGACCACGTAGTCGGCGATCGTCTCGAAGCCCTCGCCGTCGTCCTGGCTCACCAGGACGTTGTTCGGCGAGCTCCCGGGGGTGACCTGGATCTCGTCGATCTCGCCGATCTCGCCAGCGTGCTGGCCGCGAACCGCCGTGACCAGCGCGCCCTCCTCGTAGGGGAAGTGCGCGAGGATCTCGTTGTCGGTGTCGACGACGATCGAGTCGTTGCCGGCGTAGTCGCCCTCCTCGATCTCGAGGGTGCGACCGTCGTGGAGCGAGAGCTGCGTGTTGCCGCCCGGCACCTGTCGCTTGCCCTCGATCTTGCCGAGCTTCGAGTCGGCGTCCGCGGCGTCGATCGGGGTGAGCGCCAGCCGGCCGCCCTCGTCGGGGAACACCCGATAGTGCTCGTCGCGCTCGGCGAACTCGACGATGTCGAACATCCCGATCGGCCGCTGTTCGTCGCTGAGGGGCTCGTTGTTGACCAGCACGGAGCCCTGGTTCAGCGCGTAGCGCGCCTCCTTCCGGGAGTCGACGTAGCCGAGGACGTCCCGGAGCAGGATGAGGAGCGGCACCCCGTCCTCGCCGTGCGGGCCGGCGGTGGCCTTCACGGTGAAGGTGGCGGTCTTTCGCTCGACCGGCCAGGAGTTCGGCACCGAGAGTCGCTTTTGGTGCTTACTCATCGTCGTCGGCCTCCAGTCGGTCCTCGCGACGCGAGTCGTCGAGGTTGAGGTCGGTGATCCGGAGGTTGCTCGCGTCGAGCGAACGCGGGACGTCCTCGCCGTCGGCGGTCTCGACGGTGACGTCCTCGACGTCGACGGTCGTGTTCCGAAGGTCGACGCTCACGACTTCGCCCTCCTCGCCGGCGAAGTCCCCGCGCATGACCTCCACGGTGTCGCCCGCGTTGACGCGGGCGCTCCGTTTGCCGTACTCGTCACGGAGGTCGCCCGAGAGCGTCGCACGGACCTGTCGGTGCTTCTCGTGGAGCGGCGCACGCTCCGTTCGTGTGCGTTGTTTGTGTGGTTGCTTGCTCATGGTTGTCTCAGACGATCATCGTTGCCGCGCTCGCGATCGAGCCGAACCGTTCGGCGACCTCGCGCGCGATCGGCCCACGGAGTTCGGTCCCCCGAGGGTCCTCGTTCTCGTCGACGATGACCGCGGCGTTGTCCTCGAACTTCAATCGAGTGCCGTCGGGTCGTCGGATCGGCTTTCGCTGGCGGATCACGACGGCTTCGAGCACCTGGCGACGCATCTCGGGCGTCCCCTTCGTCACCGACACCGTGATCTTGTCGCCGATCCCGGCCTTCGGGTGGCGGTTCTTGGTGCCGTGGTAGCCCGAGACGCTGATCACGCGGAGCTGGCGTGCGCCGGTGTTGTCGGCACACGTCACCAGCGAGCCCTTCTCGAGGCCCTGACTGACGTCGGCCGAGAGGGCTTCCATCAGGCCTCACCTCCGTCCTCGGCCTCGGCGACGCTCTCCTCGATGTCGCTCATCGCGGCCTCGCTCTCGGCGTCCGAGGGCCCCGAGAGGCTGGTCGCGCCGAGGTCGCGGTCGGTGTCGATCCGACCGACCACGACGTGGGATTTGGTCTTCGAGAGCGGGCGGGTCTCGGCGATCCGCACCGGCTCGCCCACCTCGATCTCGAGGCAGTCGGGCGCGTGCGCGGGCGTCCGCGAGCGCCGTTTCATCGCCCGGTCGTACTTCGGGACCGCCACGTCGTATTCGCGTTCGACGACGGCCGATCTGTCCATGTCCGTCGAGACGACCACGCCGTCGACCGTCCCGCCGCGCACGGACAGCGTGCCGTGGAACGGACAGTTCGGGTCGTCGCAGGTCGCCTCGGGTTCGTCTACGTTGAGTCCTAACGCCATTTCGAATCACTGCTCCGTTCGGTCCGCCGTGCCGGCGGGGCGACCAGCCGTTCGCCCTCGACGGTGACGAACGCCGAGTCGGTCGACTCGGCCCCGTCCCCGAGGTCGAACTCGAAGGTCGCACCGGCCTTCGGCACCTGTTTCGTCCGCGTCGAGTCGGTCTCGACCCGGAGGGTGGATCGCGTTTCGCTCACGACACGACCGGCGGTCCCGACGAGCGACGGGTCGTCCGCCGCCGCCACTCGCGCGGGGAGCCCGCAGAGTTCGTGTCGTGCGACCGTCTCCGGCGTCACCGCCATCAGGAGGCCTCCTCGTCCTCGTTCTCGTCGAGGTCGCCTTCCTCGTTCCGGATGGTCTTGAGCCGCGCGATGGTGCGCCGGAGCTCCCCGATACGGCCGGGGTCCTCGGGCGCGCCACCCGCCGCCTGCACCGCACGCGAGTTGAGCAGCTCGGTTTCGAGCTCCTCGAGTTCGGCCTCGCGCTCGGCCGGCGTCATGTCGCGGATCTCCGCGGCGTAGAGGATGGCCATCAGTTCTCCGCCTCCACGAGGTCGTCGGCACCCTGTTTGATGCGTTCGGCGAACGCCGCGCCGATGCCCTCGGCCTCGGCGAGGTCGTCCTCGCTCGCGGCCTGGACGTCCTCGACCGACTCGAAGCCGGCCTCGCGAAGCGCGTCGGCCTTCGCGTCGCCGACACCGTCGATGGCGGTCAGGCCTTCGACCGACTCCATCTCGTCGAGGAGCGCCTCGGCGTCGGCCTCGGTCTCCTCGGAGAGGTCCTCGTCGACGTCGGGTTCGGCCGCCGAATCCGGCGGCGACGTCTCGGACGCACCCTCCTCGCTCTCGACGGCCTCTTCGAGGATCTCCTCCTCGGCGAGGTCGTCGGTCTCGGGGGCCTCCTCGTCGGTGAGCTCGAACTCCTCCTCGGAGTCGGACTCCTCGGGGCCCGCGACGGGTTCGCCCTCGCCCTCGTCGAGCAGGGCGTCGACCTCGTCGCCGGACTCGATGTCCTCGGGCACGAGGTCGGAGACGTCGACGTCCTCCCGGATGCGGAAGTCGTCGGGGAGCTCGGCGTTCGGCGGGATGATCCGCACCGTGACGCCGATCGTCCCGAGCTTCATCACCGCGACGCCGTTGCCGCGGTCGACGATGTCCTTCGAGGGCTCGCCGTTATGCTTGATGTAGCCCCGGTTGAACTTCTCGTCGCGCGAGCGCGCGCCCGTCACCTTCCCGTTGAGGGTGATCTCCGCACCGCGTGCGCCCGCGTCCATGATCCGGTCGATCGTGGTGTGGCCGGCCTTCCGGAAGTACCAGCCACGTTCGAGGGCGTTCGCGAGGCGGTCGGCGACGATCTGGGCGTTGAGGTCGGGTTCGTCGACCTCCTGGACGTCGATCTGGGGGTCGTCGAGATTGAAACGGTCCTCGAGTTCCGCCGTGACCTTCCGGATGTTCTTGCCGCCCTTGCCGATCACCATGCCGGGTTTCTCGGCTCGGAGGACGATCTGGGTGCCCATCGGGGTCTTGGCGAGTTCCATCCCGCCGTAGCCGGCTCGACCCAGCTCCTCGGCGAAGAACTCGTCGATCTGGGTGCGCTGCATCCCGTCCTCGATGAACTGCTGTTCGGTCGCCATCAGTTCTCGACCTCCTGGTCTTCGACGATCATCTCGACGTCGACCTCGGGGGTGTTCCAGGCGGTCGCCCGCCCCATCGCGCGGGGTTTGCGACCCTGGGACTCGCCGACCTTGTGGGCGGCGACGTGGCTGATGACCATACCGTCCGGCTCGAAGCCACCGTGTTCGGCGTTCGCGCCGACGTTTTCGAGCAGGTCGAGGAACGCGCCCGAGGCCTTCTCGGGGTAGCGACCCGCGTCCCAGCCGTCGACGTCGCTCCGGTGACCGACACCGGTGTTGTGCGACCGGAACGGCACGGATCGAGTCCCGTCGATGACGGCTTCGAGGTACTCGCGGGCGTCCGCGATCGTCATCCCCTTGATCTCACGGGCGATCTCCTTGCTGTGCTTGTGGCTCATGTGGCGCTCTCGGAGCATGGCTTTCGCCGTTTTCTCCGGGTCCGCGTCCACGCTGTAGCTGATTCCCATTGTGTTAGTTCCCCATCATTTGAGCGGTACGAACTTCGAGGACCGCGTCGCCCCGATGCCCGCCTGGCCGTGTTCGACCGACGTCCGGGTGAGCTGGAACTCGCCCAGGTAGTGGCCGAGCATCTCGGGTTCGATGCGTACTCGCTCGAACTCCTGGCCGTTGTGGATCGCGAAGGTCTTGCCGACGAACGCCGGGAGCACCGGCATGTCGCGCAGGTGCGTCCGGATCGGGTCGTTCGCGGTGTCCTCCTCGTCGGCCTCGCGGGCCTTCTCGAGGAGTTTCTCCTTCTCGATCGAGAGCCCGCGCTCGATGCTGCGGCGCTTGCGGGCCGGCAGCAGCTCGGCGACCTCGTCGATCTCCATCGCGTTCAGTTCCTCCATCGTGTGGCCGCGGTAGGTGAACTCGCCCTCACGGCCGGTTCTGTAGTCCGAACTCATGTTTACTTCCTCCCGGTTCGCCGCGAGGCGATGTCACCGACCTTCCGGCCGGGCGGTGCGTCCCGCGAGATGCTCTTCGGCTGGCCGGGGTGCTGACGGCCACCGCCACCGAACGGGTGGTCGGCGGCGTTCATCGCCACACCGCTCACGCGGGGGTACTTCGTCCCGCGCGAGCGCATCTTGTGGTGTTTGTTCCCCGCCTTCACGAACGGCTTCTCCGTTCGGCCACCGCCCGCGACCACGCCGATCGTGGCGCGACACTGCGGGCTGAGGCGTTTGATCTCGCCGCTGGGCAGTTCGACCACCGCGGCGTGGCGGTCGTGGGTGATCAGCTGGGCGTTCACGCCCGACGACCGGGCGAACTTCCCGCCGTCGCCCGGGTGGCTCTCGACGTTGCAGACCGGGATCCCCTCGGGGATCTCGGCGAGCGGGAGCGTGTTGCCTGGTTTGATCTCGGCGGTGACGCCGACCTGGAGCTGTTCGCCGACGCCGATGCCCTCCGGTGCGAGCACGAGTCGGCGGTCGCCGTCGTCGAACTCGACTGCAGCGACCGGTGCGCTTCGGGCGGGGTCGTGTTCGATGTCGACCACCGTGCCCGAGACCACGTCATCGCCCTCGACGGTCGGGTGGGAGAGTTCGGCCTTGTAGCGGTGCGAGGGCGCACGGAACGTCGGCGTCCCGCGACCACGTCGCTGACCCTGGATCCGTCGTCCCATCTCAGAACACCCCCAGCCGCGAGGCGACGTCCTGTGCGTCGTCGTCCTCGCTGAGCGTGACGGTCGCCTTCTTCTGCCCCCGCGGGGTGACCTGGGTGGTCACCTTCGTGATGGCGACGTCGAACTGCTCCTCGAGGTCCGACTTGACGTCGGCCTTGGTGGCGTCGGTCGCCACCACGAACTGGAGCTTGTTCCGGTAGTCCATCTCGTTCATCGCCTTCTCGGTGACGTAGGGGTATTTCATTACGCTCATCGGCTGGCTACCTCCTCGATGGCGCTCTCGGTCCAGATCGTCAGCCGGCCCGCCTGCGTGCCGGGCGCGAGGTCCTCCGCGTTGACCACCTGTGCGGTGGCGACGTCGGCCCCGGCGAGGTTACGCGCCGCGCGCGAGGGCTCGCCGCTCGTGACGAACAGGATCGATTTGGCTCGTTTGTACTTCCGGCCACGGGTCGTCCCGCGGCCCGCGCGGACCGTCCGGTCCTCGGCGCGCTCGATGTCGCCGGCGACCCCGAGCGAGTCGAGGAGGTCGGCGACCTCGCGGGTCTTCTCCAGGTCCTCGAACTCGTCGCTCACGACGAGCGGGAGGTCGCCCTCGAAGACGTGCCCGCGCTCTTCGACCAGTTCGGGGTCGGCCGTGGCCGCGATGGCGCTCCGGGTCGCGAGCTTTCGTTCCTTCGTGTTGACCTTCTGCGAACGGTCCTGTTCTTCCTTCGGCGGGTGTGCCGCACGGCCGCTGACGGCCTGGGGGACACGCCGCGCCTGCCCGTTCGACTGGGGGACGTGGGCCATCCCGCGGCCGCTCCCCATCGATTCGGCGGGGGTACGCATCCCGGCGTAGTCGTCGGCCCCGTGGGCCTGCGACCGGTTGGCCTGGGCGGCGCGCACCGACCGCGCGATGAGGTCGGGGCGGTACGGCGTCTCGAAGACCTCGGGGAGGTCGACCTCGCCCGCGTCCTCGCCGTCGGTGTCGAATTTGGTTACACTCATTGTCCTTGGTTGGAGGCGGTCGAGACGTACCGGACCTCGGGGTCGAGGCGCGGCTGGTCTCCGGGTCGGATCGCCGGTCGGAAGCGAACGAGTCGCTGGTCCGGACCGGGAAGCGATCCCTTCACGAGCGCGTAGGGGCCGTCGACCTCGCCGTAGCCGACGAAGCCGCCCTCGGCGCTGGCGTCGTCGCCGTCGCCCACGCTCACGAGGCGCTTGTTGAGCTCCGTCCGCTGGTGGTAGCCCATCTGGCCCTGCTGGGGGACGGTCGAGCGCACGCGCGAGGGGTTCCACGGGCCGAGGTTACCGATGCGGCGCCGCCACCCCTGACGGGCGTGTTTGCCCTTGCGTTTCTGGACGCCCCAGCGCTTGACGGGGCCCTGGGTGCCCTTGCCCTTCGTGACGCCGGCGACGTCCATGTACTCGCCGGGGCGGAACACTTCGGTCATGTTGTGTTCGCCGCCGCCGGCGATGAGGTCGAGACCGAACTCGAGGCGGTCGTCGACGTCGCCGCCGCCGATCCGGGTCTCCATCACGTCGGGTTTCTTCTTCGGGATGTTCGCCATCCCACCCGGAACGGTGTGGGTGATGGCGCGGATCTCCGAAACGTCGCCCTCGGAGACGGCCTCCTCGAACGCGTCGGGGTCGGATTCGCCGTCGGGGACGTCGAGCGCTCTGTCGAGGTCCGCGTGGAACTCGTCGGTCCACGTCTCGGTGAGCGGGCGGAGTCCGTAGGGGGTCTGTTCGTAGGCACGCAGGGCGACCGCGCGCATCGGGGGCGTCTCCACGACGGTGACAGGAACCGTCTGTTCCATCCCCTCGCGTGGCGAGTTCGCCGCGTCGTCGATCATCACGACGTGGCTCATGCCGGCCTTGTAGCCGGCAAAGCCCTGCAGCCCGGGCTGTCCGTCGTCGTCGGGCCACGACCCGAAGCGCGCGACCTCGCTGGTCGCACGCTTGCGCGGGCTGTAGCCCATCGAGCCTTTTCGTGGTCTGTTTGGTTGTACCATCTTGTGTGTTCCCTCTGTTACGGCAGGGTCAGGCAGGCGAGGGTCGCGAACACGGCTTCTTCCGTGCGGATGACCTCGCTGCCCTGGTTCGGAACCGTGTTGAGCCAGCGGTCGAACCCGCCGTCCGGTTCGGCGCTCGTCACCGACGCGACGTCGATGTCGAGCATTTCCGGCAGCCCTCGTTCGGGGGCCCCGAAGGCGACTGTCAGGTCGCCGGGCCCTCCGGCCAGTGCTCCGAGTCCGTCCGTCGTCAGCGCCTCACCGTGGCGTGACGTGGCGACCCGGAGCCCGGCGTCCTCACGGCCGAGCGCCGCCGGGAGGTCCGCGCGGTCGACGGTGAACCCGGGTGCGGGTTCGTCGACGATCCGTGCGCGGACCGGTTCTCGCGAAGATATCCTGACGGTCACGCGTTCCCCCTCGCCGACCTCCATCGCGGGAGGCACGACGAGCGAGACCGGGTGTTGCAGTCCGCAATTGACCCGAACGCGCCCATCAGGGCCGACCTCGGTCACGATTCCCTGTCTTAACGACCCCGAACTCTGTGGTCCGGAGCCGGTCCGTGGGACGGGGCGAAGCGGCGGCAGGACACCGACGTACTCCAATTCCTCGCGCGTGCCCCAGGCCTCCTTTCGGAGGTAGGGGGCCGTCGCGGCGTACGCGAGTACCGTGGCGACGAATCCGCCACCCCATCGTCGGTTCCCACCGTCGTCCGGGAAGACCGTGACGCGGTCGACCCGGAAGACGGTGGCCGCACGAGCCACGAGGCCGACCTTGTGGGTCGCCTCGCGTTTGTCGCTCGCCTCCCGACAGAGGGATGACGGCACGAGTACGCTGCGTGTCATGCCGGCGCTTTCGCGCCGTGCCACTAGACTGTGGCGCTTTTACCGTATTGGCTCGTAAAAGGATAGCGCTTCGCTGGACGCGTGCGCCGCGTTCACAGGGCGCGACGAGCCCCGTAGAGCGGGTCTCCGTCCGGTGGTTCGGATTCGATTCGGAACGCTTTTACCTTCCAGCGGGATACTGAGAGTGCAGGGCGCTGGTAGTGTAGTGGTATCACGTGACCTTGCCATGGTCACAACCCGAGTTCAAATCTCGGCCAGCGCACTTCTCTCGACGTAACCCGCGAGCAGTCGCTTCGTGATGGCGACGGCAGTACTGTGACGGGGGACTGTAGTCACCATACATTATCGGATCCACGAGTGACGACGAATGGGACCGTCCAGGACGTTTCCAATTCGACCCGCATCGTGGGAAAACGACCCTATCCGCGGAGCGTTTACATAGGTTTAGCCACTACCTTACCTATGGACGCGGACGCAGAGGACGGCCGTGTCTATCTCCCGAAACACCTCCGAGAGAAGTTCGGCGACCGGTTCGAACTCGTCGACCGCGGTGACCGGCTCGTACTGATCCCCGTCGACGAGGACCCACTGGCCGCGCTCCGTGAGGAGTTCCGCGACGTAGACGCTTCGGTCGAGGAACTGAAGCGGGGGGCACTGGACGAAGCGCTCAACGAGGCCGGCCCGTGATCTACGTCGAGGTGGATTTCCTGCTCGCACTTATCAAAGAGGACGACTGGCTTGGAGAGCGGGCCGTGACACTGTACGACGATCATCGCGAGGAGCTATGGGCCCCGGCCCCGTTCGAGGTCCAACCGGTCGCGGACCGCCTTCGGGATGGTTCTCTGCCCCTTGCTCGTGGCGGTCGCCTCGTGGACACTCATCTCGTACTCGTTTTCGTCGTCACGGAGCACCAATGTCCTCCTTACTCGGACGGTCGACCACCCGTTCCGAAACCAGCGGGAAGGTTCCGAAGCCGGTGGGAAGGGGCGGTCAGTTCCGCTCGTACTCCACGAGTTCGACCCGCTGACTGAGCGTCCCGTTCTCGTCGTAGATGGCGACGTAGGGCGCACTGGAGAAGGCCTGCTGGGTGCAGACCTCCTGGTTGAGCGTGCCGTTGATCCGGGTCTCGACCACGTAGCAGTCGATCCCGGCGTACGAGTCGGTGCCGGTGACTTCGATCTTCGTCGAGCCCTCGGCGGACTGTTGGGAGAACTGGTCGCCGACCGCGAGGTCCTGACCCCCGCCGACGGCACCGGCCCCGATGCCGCCGAGCTGGATCGCGATGAGGTAGCCGTAGATCGGCGACATCACGAGCTGGGACTCGACCTCGCCGACCGGTCCCGTGACGGTCGATTCGGCCGAGTCCCCGCCGATCTCGTAGTTGGTCCTCACCGTCGACTGGCCGTCCTCGACGTTCGTGACCTCGAAGGCCATCCGTCCGGTGCCCTCCTCGGCCGATTCGATCTCGAAGACGTACCGACCGGGCTTCGAGAGGTTGAACCACTCCTCCTCGGCGTCCAGCGCACCGTCGTTCGACGAGCCGCTCTCGGCACCACCGGACGAGTCGCTCTCGCCGCCAGCGCTCGAACCGCTACTATCACTACCATCACTACTACCACTGGCCGCAGCGGTGTCGGCATCGCCGGACGAACCGCTCGCCGAGCCGCCCGACGAACCCGCGTCGGCGGCCGTGGCGTTTCCGCCCCCGTTCGCAGCGGGTTCGGAACCACCGTCGCCACCGGACCCGGCGTTCGAGGCCGTCGATGTTTCATCGCCCCCCGAGCCGCCGAGGCCACCGAGGCCGGTACAGCCCGCGAGGACGACGACGAGGCAGACGAGTATCGTCGAAGCTGCGTGTCGTCTCATTGCTTTGGTTTCCGTGATCGGTCGAGCGGTTCGAGCGCGAACGAGGCGACGATCCGCTCGGCGGTCGCCTCGAACCCGGTCGTATCGTTCCAGTCCACCCCGAGGGTGTAGCCGGTGCGGTCGTCCCTGGCGAAGAGGTACGAGAGCCACCATCGGTCGCCGGAGTCCCCGACGTAGGTACAGTCGACGACGACACCCTGGTGGTCGTCCCCCGGCTCCCGTTCGCGGTGACCGCGGAGTTCGAGCGAGTGGACGTGGTCGTCGTTGGCGAGCTCGGCCAGGAACGTCGCGGCACACGCCGCGGGGTCGAACGGACTCGTCTCGACGAACACCGCCGCCCCGGCACCGCTCCGGCGGCTCTCGAGGACGACACCCGACGGGTCGGGTTCGACCGACCAGTCGGCCGGGTACGCGAGCCGGTAGCCGTACCGGTCGTCGGTGTAGATGGCGAACTCGGGCTCGTCGTTCGATCCGCCGTCGGTCTCGACGGAAGCGGGTGTTCGGTATGGCTCGTCCGCGGTCGTCCCGGCCGGGGTGAGCGTCACCGGGAGGAACGGGTCGAGCGCGGTCGCTTTCATCGCCCGTTCACACCAACCGGTCGGCGAGGGTCGCCACGACGGGGAGGCGGACCGTCTTTCCCTGGTAGGCCCTGACGATGAGGTAGAGCCACACGGCGACGGCTCCGACGGTGACTACGAGCCAGACCAGCCCGAGGACGAGCGAGAAGAGGCTCCCGACGAGGAAGAGTCCGGAACTCCCGCTGAACGTCGCCACGGAGATGGCCGTGCCGACGAAGCTGAGTGCGATGGAGACCACCGCGACGACGGCCGACAGTGCGATGCTCTGGGCGGCGTGCCACCGAACGAACTCGTCTTCCTTCTCGATGAGGTAGAATATCAGCCCCGAGACGAAGCCGAAGACGTACGAGAGCGCCCCGGCGACGTTGCTGTCCAACCCGGATTCGTTCTCGACCGCCGTGGTGGTCGTCGTCTCGGTCTCTCCGTCGAACTCTGTGGTGCTGCTTGCCATTGGTCTGCTCCGGCGGCGGTCGTTCCGGCCGTACGCACGACCGCCGCTCGACCACCGACGGATGGAGAATAGTGTGGATCCTGGTTATAGGCTCCGATCGGTACGGTTTCAGTCGACGGGACGGTCTCAGGTCGTGAAACGGCCACCGGGTTCGGGCATCGTCGGGCCGTCGAACCCAGCGGCGAGCACCGGTCGGTCACGACCGGTCTTCTCTCGACGGTGAACGCACGTTGAAGCAACAGTTAAGACGTTGTGAGGGAGACACACGATCGAGGATGGAGACCGAACGGCTCATCGACCTCGTCAGGCGAGCGCCGGTGCTCGACGCCCTCCGGTCGACCGGCGGGATGGACCGGCGGGAACTGGAACGACACCTCGGGGTGTCGAAGTCCACGGTCCACCGGTTCACCCGGGCGCTCCGCGACGAGGACCTTGTCGAGCGGTCCGCGGGCGAGTTCGTACTCACCCCGCTTGGTGAGGTGAGCGCCGAGACGCTCGCCGAGTTCGAGACGACCATCGAGACGGCGTGGGCGGTCGCGCCGGTGCTGGAGGCCGCCGCCGCCCACGACGTCCAGTTCGACGTCGCGGCCTTCGCCGACGCGACGGTGACGACCGCCGAACCCGGCAACCCCTATCGCCCGGTGAGCCGATTCATGTCGCTGGTGAACGAGACCGAGACGCTCCGCGGGCTCGATCCCGCCTCGATCAACCCGCTCCACCTCGACGAGATCTACGAGCGCATCGTCGACGGGATGCGGACGGACGCCGTCTTTCCACCTGAAGTGGTCGAGGAACTCCTCAGAACCAACCCCGAGCGGGCGGAGCACGCCTTCGCGAGCGGGAACCTCGCGCTTCGGGTCCACGACGACCTCCCGTTCGGGCTGACGCTCTGTGACGACCGGGTCGGGGTCGGCGTCTACGGCGACGAGACGGGGCTCCTCCGGACGTACGTCGACACCGGCGCGCCCGCCGCTCGCGAGTGGGCGGAGGCGGTCTACACGAGCTATCGCGAGGAGGCCGCCGAACTCACGGACCACGCCGACCTCGCCGACCTGGAGTCGGTGGCGGCGCTCGTCGGCGATACGTAGCCGTCGAGGTCGTGAGATCAGTCGTTCTGAACCGAGAGCTGGACCATCGCCTCGGCGATGTTCCCACCGTACTCGGCGGTCCGGCGAGCGCTGTCGAGCACGAGCCCGAGGAGGTAGGTGTCGGGGGCCGAGCCGTCGTGGAGCGCCCGATCGAGCGGGTCGAGGTCGTCGAGCAGGCGGTCGCGGGCGGTGAAGGCGTCGTAGGCTTGGTCGACCGACCCACCTCCCAAGAGCACGCTCGCGGCGTCGGTCACCACCTCGCGGGACTCGTGGGCGGCCGTCGCGAGGTCGTCGAGCGAATCGACGGTCGTCGGGTCGTCGAGCCGTCGAGCCACGCTCGCGGTTCGTTCGGCGTGGTCGGCGACGCGTTCGAGCTGGCGGGCGGTGGTGTAGTAGGCGAACAGCGTCGGGCGGTCGAAACCAAGCTGTTCGACGGCCTGCATGCTCCGGAGCGCGCGGTGGAACTGGCGGTTCACCAGCCCGAACAGCCGGTCCGCCTCGTCGTCGCGCTCGATGACCTGTGCGGCGCGGTCGACGTCGGCGTTCGCGACCGCGGTCACGGCGTTGCGGTGCATCCAGACCGTGACGTATTCGAGCTGGAGCACCGACTGGCGAACCGACTCGCCGTCGTTGCCGAGCATGTTCGTCAGGACGATCCGGGCGTCGGTCTCCTCGAGGACTTCGAGCCCGACGAGCTTCGCGGTCGCGGCGGTGACCGCCCGGCGTTCGGCGGTCGAGAACCCGCCCGAGGAGCTGAGGGTGAACTCGTCGAAGCCGACGGTGTACAGTGCCTCGACGGTCCGCTGGAGGTTCGGGTGGGTGTAGCCGTCGACCCCGATCCGGGCGGTGGCCCGGCGGTCGTTCCGCGGGGCGGTGGCCCGGACGACGAGCGAGGCGTCGCCGTTGGGTTCGAGCGAGAGCTCCCGGCCCGCCTCGATCCCGTGTTCGTCGGCCCACCGCTTCGGGAGCGATATCGTGTAGGTCGAACCGCCCGTGAGTTGGACTTTGCGTGTTTCCATGGTTGGTGATTCAGATGAGTGATTCGTCGCTTTCGAGCATGTAGAGCGTTCGTGCGGCGATGTTGACGGCGTGGTCGCCGATGCGTTCGATGTCGCGGAGCGCGAGCGCGACGCTGAAGACGGTCTCGACCAGCCGGTCGGTCGCCCTCGTCGTCGTGGCCTCGGTCTCGACGAGGTCGCGGAGCACCGCCCGCCCGGCCCGCTCGCACAGCGCGTCGAGTTCGTCGTCGGTGTCGGCGACCTCGTGACACGCCCAGGCGTTCTCCTCGGCGTACGCCGTGACCGCGTCGTCGAGGAGTTCGGCCGCGACCCCGCCGGTCTCCCGGAGGTCCACCCCGGGGAACTCGGCGTCGTCGGCCGCGAGCGTGTACTCGGCGAGGTTCACCGCGAGGTCGGCGACGCGTTCGAGGTCGGTGCAGATCTTGAACGAGGCCGCGACGAACCGGAGGTCGGTGGCGACGGGCTGTTGGAGCGCGAAGAGGTCGATGCACTCGCGTTCGATATCCAGGTATCGTTCGTTGACCGCGTCGTCGCTCTCGACGAGCTCGCGAGCGCGGTCGTGGTCGCCGGATTCGAGCGTGTCGAGCGCCGTTTCGAGCCGGTCGGTGACCAGTGCCGCCATCGACAGCACGTCGCCACGGAGCGTATCGAGCTGGTCCCGATAGCGTTCGCGCGCCATCACCCGAACTTTCCGGAGATGTAGTCCTCGACGCGCTGGCTCTCGGGGTTCTCGAAGATCGCGTCGGTGTCGCCGTACTCGACGAGCTCCCCACCGGTGAGGAAGACCGCCGTCTGGTCCGAGATCCGAGCCGCCTGCTGCATGTTGTGGGTGACGATCACCACGGTGTACTCCTCGGAGAGGTCGTCGATCAGGTCCTCGATCTTCGAGGTCGCGATCGGGTCGAGCGCCGATGCCGGCTCGTCCATCAGGATCACTTCGGGGTCGGTCGCGAGACAGCGAGCGATACAGAGGCGCTGTTGTTGCCCGCCCGAGAGCCCGAGCGCGTTGTCGTCGAGTCGGTCCTTCACCTCGTCCCAGATCGCCGCCTGCCGAAGCGAGCGCTCGACCAGTTCGTCCTCCTTCTCCTTCGAGTCGTTGTCGAGCAGTCGGGCGAGCAGCCCGGTCTTGATGTCGCCGTGTTTTCGCGGCCCGTAGGCGATGTTGTCGCGGATCGACTTCGGGAACGGGTTCGGCTGCTGGAAGACCATTCCCACCCGCTTTCGGAGTTCGACGAGATTGGCCCCGTCCTGATAGATCTCCTTGCCGTCGAGCGTCACGGAGCCGTCGACGCTCGCGCTCCGGATCCGGTCGTTCATCCTGTTGAGACACCGGAGGAACGTGGACTTCCCACAGCCCGACGGCCCGATGAAGGCCGTCACGCTCTTTTCGGGGATCTCCATCGAGATGTTCTTGATGGCGTGGTCGTTGCCGTAGTGGACGTTGAGGTCCGTCGTCGTGACCTTCGCCTCGCCGTCGAACTCGTAGGTGACCCACTCCTCCTTGGTTTCCTCCGCGGTCTCGCCCGAGACCGTCGTGCGGGACGTCGATCCCTGACCCCCGGTGGCCGACCCGCGTGGGGTTCCCGACCCCGATGTCGACGTCGAATCGGGTTGTTGTTCGGCTTGTTCCGCCGTCTCGTCGTGTTCTTCGGTTGTCTTGCTCATTGTCAGTCGCTCCGTAGTTTCCTGCTGAAGTATTTTCGCGCGATGATCCCGACCAGATAAAAGGAGAGCACGACCAGCAGGAGGACGAGCGCCGTCCCCCAGCCGAAGGCCTGTGCGTCCTGGGTCCCGACGCCGGCGGTGATGCTCGCGTAGATCTGGTAGGGCAACGCGCTCGTCGATTGGAGCAACACGTCGTTCGAGATGAACGGCGGTGCCGCCGTGAACTCGAAGCCCTCGATCACCCGCGGGACCGTGCTCGGGAACGGTGTCCCCCCGAGCACGAGGATGAGCGGGGCGGTCTCGCCTGCGATCCGGCCGATGCCGAGGATCACGCCGGTGATGACGCCCGGCAGCGCGGCCGGGAGCACGACGCTCCGGATCGTCTGCCACTGGCTCACCCCGAGCGCCGCGCTCGCGTCACGGTAGTCGCTGGGGACGCTCTTCAGCGCCTCGCGGCTCGTGATGACAACCAGGGGCAACAGCATGAAGCCGAGCACCAGCATCGCGATGAGGAGGGACTGGTTGTTGCCGAAGCGGGGCACCAAGAAGGCGTAGCCGAACAGCCCGAAGACGACGCTCGGAGTGCTCCAGAGGCCGTTGGTCGTGATCTCGACGACCCGCGTGAATTTGCCCTGTTCGGCGTACTCGGTGAGGAAGATCGCCGCGCCGACCCCGAGCGGGATGGCGAACAGCGATGCGCCGATGATGATCCAGACGGTCCCCATGATCGCCGGGAGCACGCCGGGAACGTCGACGTAGATCCCCTGCGAGACGTTCATGAGGAACGGGATGTCGAGGTTGAGTCCGGGGCCGATCTGCAGTCCCCGGGTGAGCGCCGGCCACCCTTTCGAGAAGACGAAGACCACGAGCAACAGGAGAATGGCGATCATCGTGATCGCGTTCAGCCCGATCAGGAGGTAGGCCCCGTTCTGCCGACCACGACTCCCGAAGCCGGCGTACGCCTTCGCGCCGGTCCAGGTGAGGAGCAGGCTCGAGAACGAGACCAGAACGGCGACGACGACCAGGGCGTTGAACGTCGCCGAGAAGTCACCGGGGGCCCACGACCACTCCGGGCCGATGACCTCGAACAGGAGGACGATCCCGATCGCGATGGCGACGCCGCCGGGGAGCACCGTCGAGCCGACGTCCTCGCGGGTGAACAGCGCGACCGCGGCCATCGCTCCGCCGAGGACGGCGGCGGCGAGCAGCCAGCCGACGAGCCCCAGCCCGAAGGTCTGGGAGGCGGTGAGACCGCCGATGACGACCCCGATCAACCCGAAACCGACCGCGACGCCGATGCCCGACGTATCGCCCGGCATGGTGTCGACGGTATCGGTCCGGGACGCAGCGCCGACCGCGAGCACGGTGACACCGACGACCGTCAGCCCGAGGCCGAAGAACTGGACCAGTTCGAGCCCGAGGATCCGCGTATCGAGGCTCGCGACCTGAAAGAGGGTGGTCAGCCCGAAGACGAACAGCAGGAAGCTGACGCCGACGATACCACCGCAGAACCGCTCGAACGTGGTCGTGTCCTCGCTGACGAGCTGTCGGTCGTAGGCGTCGCTCATTGTTGGCCTCCGAGTTTGTGTTCCATGCGTGCCTCGATGACCTGCGAGCCGACCGAGATGGCGAGCACGGTCACGAACAGCACGACGCCGGCTGCGAAGAGCGCCGTGAGCTGCACTTCGCCGGCGTCACCGTACTGGCTCGCGATCGCGCTCGTGAGCGTGATCGAGTTCCCGAAGACGTCGTAGATCGGGTCGGGGAACTCGACGATGTTGCCGAGCATCACCGTCGCGGCCATCGTCTCGCCGATCGCCCGCCCGACGCCGAGCAGGACCGCGGCCGAGACGCCCGAGAAGGCCGCCGGGATCGTGATGTCGGTCATCGTCTGCCAGTCGGTCGAGCCGAGCGCGAGCGAACCGCTCTTCATCGATTCGGGGACGCTCGCGAGCGCGTCCTCGGCGACCGAGACCACGGTGGGAAGCGCCATCAGCCCGATCATCAAGCCGACGGCGAAGAGGCTCCCGAGCCCCGCGAGCCCGAGGATATCGCTGTCGGCGAAGTAGGTGTTGATGACCGTGAGCCCGAGGAACCCGTAGACGATCGACGGGATCCCGGCGAGGATCTCGATGCCGGGCTTGACGACCTCCCGAAGCCAGCCCGGCGCGATCTCCGAGATGAAGAGCGCGCCGGCGACGCCGAGCGGACCGGCGATCGCCATCGCGATGACCGTGGTGACGAAGGTCCCCCACATCAGCGGGGTGAGCGAGTACACCGCGTCGCTGGTGTCCCACAGCGGCGGGGAGGTGTCTATCACGAGGCTCAACCCCTCCTGCTGGATCATCGGCAGCGCCTCCCGGAAGATGAACACGACGATCAGCCCCATCGTCACGATCGTCGACGCGGTCGCGACGAACGTGAGGCTCTTCGCGGTCTCGGCCTGGTGGGCGTACCACCCGTAGGCGACCACCAGCACCAATCCGAGCAGGAACACCGCCGTGAGGCCCGTATTGAGGAGGAAGCTCCCGAACGCCCCGAGCAGGCAGACCAGTCCGATACCGCCGGCAACGAGCGCGCTCCAGTCGGTCGACTCCTCCGTATCGGACGCGCCGAGGGACTGTCTGAGTTCGTCTATCGTCGACATTGTGCTCCGTTCATGAAAAACATTGAGTCGGTATGAGCCGCTTAACCGCTGGTCGTCCCGGGCATGCCGGTCGTACCCGTCGAACTGCTCGAACTGCTCGAACCGTTCGAGCTGGAGTTGGGTGCGCTACCGAGGTTGAAGTCGCCGGTCGGCTCCGGAAGCTTGCCCAGTTCCTCCTGGATCCGGGAGTCCGGCAGCATGAAGTAGTCGTTCGCCTCGACGAAGTTCTCCTGACCGTACGGGCTGAGAAGCATCCGAAGGAAGGCGGCTTCCTTCTGCGAGGTGTCCTGCCAGGTGTAGCAGTGCAGGTCGCGGGCGAGCGGGTAGCCCCTCTCGCCGAGGTTCTCGCCGGGCGTGTAGGTCGTCCCGTCGAGTTCGAGCGAGATCGCGGGTGCCTGGCCGCCGACGAACGCGAGCGCGGCGTAGGCGATCGCGTTGTCGGAGTTGAGGACCGTGGTCCGAACCTGCTGATTCTGGCCGATCCGGGCGTCACAACCGTCTATCGGAGCATCGGCGCTGCCGTAGAGGTTCGAGCGGAACGAGGTGTCGGTCCCCGACCCCTCCGAGCGACAGATCGCCTGGATCTCCTTCTCGGGACCGCTGTAGGCTTCCACCTCGCTCCACTCCTGGATGTCGCCCTTGTAGATCCCTTTGAGTTCCTGGCCGGTGAGCGTATCGACACCAGCGTCGTAGACCGCCTGGCTGACCATGATCGGCTGGCCGTCGACGCCGACGACGTGGTCGACGAACTTGTCGAGGGTCGACTTGTCGGCGTCCGGGAGCTCCTCCTTGGCCGTCGCGCTCGCGTCGCCGATGTCGACCTGGCCGTTCATCAGCTTCTCGATGCCGGTGCCCGAGTGGCTCAGACCGACGTTGACGAGGTACGGTGGCTGGCCCTGGTTGTCGCCCCCGTCGAGGCCGTACGCGCTCGCGAAGTAGCTCGCCATCGGCAGGTCGGTCTCGATGCCGTAGTCGCTCGGCATCCAGTAGTCCTCGTCGCCCGCCGGTGGGTTCGAGTTCCAGACCGACGCGCCGTTGCTGGTGATCGGGTAGACCGTCGAGGACCCGTCGGCGGTCAGGGGCTGGCTCGCCTGTTGGCTGCTCCCGCCGGACGAGTTGCTCCCACCGGACGAGTTACCCCCGCTCTGATTGCCCCCGCCGCTGCCGTTGCTACCGTTGCTCCCGTTCGAACCCCCGGAACACCCCGCGAGTGCGACGGCTCCCCCGGCTCCGATCGTGGCGATGGCATCCCGCCGTGTGAATTCTCGCGTCATCGCCAGATGATGACCGTGATAACAATATAGTATTTTCGAATTCTATATATATTGTAGCTTGTACCAGTATATTCGTCTCTATACCGCTATACCTCGGTCCGTTCGCGTCCATATGGATCGTTCGATACAGAACCGAGCGGGCGTAAAAAGCGCCGTCCAGACCGCTCTATCCGACACTCGGTATCGTCGATCTCGCGAACCGAGCGTTTCGCTGTCGGCCCCGGGCCGAGTAAGTATTCCTCTAGATATCTATATAGCAATTGGTAACGCGTGGTAGCGGGTTCGACGACCGCGAGGTGGATACACCGACCGTGTCCGCTCGTTTCCGATGGGTTAACCCCGAGGACCCCGAAGCAGGCGGCGAGATGGGAGACGAGCCGAGCCGGCGCGACGTGCGCGAGACCTACGACCGCATCGGTGGGCACTTCTCGCGCACGCGCGAGCATCCGTGGCCCGCGGTCGAGCGGTTCGTCGAGGCTGCGGACCGTGTCGACCGCGGGCTCGACCTCGGCTGTGGCAACGCGCGCCACGCCGAGGTGATGACCGAGCGCGTCGAACGGGTCGTCGGGGTCGATCTGAGCCGGAGCGTGCTCGACGCCGCACGCGAACGCCGCCGGGAGCGCGGGTTCGCGGTCGACCTCTGCCAGGGCGACGCGACGGCCCTCCCGATCGCCCCACGGAGCGTCGGGCTCGCGGTCTACATCGCCGCGGTCCACCACCTCCCGAGTCGGGACGCGCGCCTCGCGAGCCTCGACGAGCTCGCGCGGGTCCTCACGCCGGGTGGGCGCGCGCTCGTCAGCGCGTGGAGTACGACCCACGACCGGTTCGCTCGCGAGACGGGGTTCGACACCACCGTCGATTGGACGCTGCCCGGCGGCGAGACGGTGGCCCGCTACTACCACATCTACGACCCCGCGGAGTTCGCGACCGACCTGGAGCGCAGCCGGCTCGACGTCGAGCGGACGTTCGAGGAGCGCGGGAACTGCTATGGGGTGGTCGCGGGGCGCGCCGAAGGGAAACCGACTTAGTGACCGCGGTGGGAAAGGGCGTTGGGAGCGCCAGTGGTACGGCGGATACCCTCCGTCGAGAAACGGTGCGAACGTGGTAAGCGCCGGTGGTCTAGCGGTAGGACAATGGCCTTCCAAGCCATTAGCCCGGGTTCGACTCCCGGCCGGCGCAGTACCGTTCCACTTCGGAGACCGTTGTCGTCTCCGGAGGACTAAGTGCGATCGCGCAGTGAGTCGACGGTAGTGAGTGGTACGACGATGAACACCGGGCAGAAAGGGGACATCGCCGAAACGCGAGCAATTGCAGAGCTGGTGGAGCTGGGTTATCGGGTCTCGGTTCCCACATCCGGCCACTGTCCATACGACCTCGTTCTCGATACCGATGACGAGCTGCTGAAGATACAGGTCAAACACGCGACGCTCCGCGACGACGAGCGAATGCGCCGGTGCTCGTTGAAACGTTCGAATCCGAACGCAACCGAGACGAACGATAGCTACTATGGGGCGAACGAAGTCGATGCATATCTCGTTTTCTGTCCTGAAAAGGAGACATTGTACTGGATCGATTTCGACGACGCACCCGCTGCGAACGTCGTTCTCCGATTCGAATCATCGGTCGATCACCCCGATATTCGATGGGCCGATGAGTACGAGCTGTGACCGCTGGTCCGGGTTCGACTCCCGGCTGGCGCATGGTTCGTCGGGAAGCGAGGGGTTCTCCGGATCGCTCGAAACCCGGATATACGGCCGTTTCGAGCCTCTCTCCCCCCGATGACGGAGTTCACAAAACTTATCTCCACGCCCGTCCCTCGTTCATTCGATTCGTCAGGATCAGCATGGGATACAACACCGGATGGCGATATCGCATCGCGAGTAGCGTCGGTACGTGCGTCCTCGTCGTCCTCTCGGTCGTCGTCGCGGACCACCCGCTCGCCCAGGCCGCGATAACGGCGATCCCGCCGTTCGACCGGCTCGACCCGACGGTGCTCGTCGGGTCGGGTCTGCTCTTAGCCGTTGCGACGACGCTCCCGATCGTTCTCATCGCCATGGTCCCGCTGTTCAAACCACAGCCACGCCGGATCCTGGATACGATCTCAATAACCCTCAGACGGGTGCTGACCGCCGCGCTCGCGCTCGCGGCGATCGGCTACTTCAACTACACCTACCGATTGCCGCGAACGACCCTCCTCCTTTCGACCCTGCTGTTGTGTATCGGTCTGCCGGCGTGGTTCGTCGCCATCCGCCGCCGACCGGAGACGACGACCGACCGCGTGTTGCTCATCGGCGACGACCCCGATGCGATGGACGAGGTGCTCCGAACCGCCGACCTCCCCGTCGTCGGCTACATCGCGCCCGCGATGCGCTACGAGACCGGACCCGACCGGGCGACGGTCGAACTCGCCGACGGCGGCACCCGGATCGGGACGCGTCTCGACGGGATCGAGTGTCTGGGGGGACTCTCGGACCTCGACGACGTGCTGGTCGAGCACGACATCGACACCGCCGTGCTGGCGTTCGAACGCTCCGATCGAACCGAGTTCTTCGGTGCGCTCGCGACGTGTTACACCCACGGCGTGGTCGCGAAAGTGCACCGAAAGCACGCCGACAGCGTCCTCACGAGCGAGGCGAGCGGGGAGACGCTCATCGACACCAACCTCGAACCCTGGGACCCACAGGACCGCGCGGTCAAACGCGCCTTCGACGTCTGCTTCGCGTTCGCCGGGCTCGTCGCACTTCTCCCCATCATCCTCGTCATCGCGGTCGGGATCAAACTCGACGACGGCGGCCCGCTGTTCTACGCCCAGGAACGGACCGCGGAGTTCGGCGAGACGTTCCAGGTGCTCAAGTTCCGGAGCATGGTGCCGGACAGCGAGGACGCGACCCCGATAGACGACCGCGAGAACACGCGGATCACCCGCGTCGGCCGGCTGCTCCGACGCACCCACTTCGACGAGATCCCACAGCTGGTCTCGATCCTCGTCGGCGACATGAGCGTGGTCGGACCCCGGGCGGTCTGGGTCGACGAGGAGCCGAAACTCGAAGCCGAGATCCGAACCTGGCGCAAGCGCTGGTTCGTCAAGCCCGGCCTCACGGGACTGGCTCAGATCAACCGGGTCTCGAGCACCGACCCCCAGGCGAAGTTCCGCTACGACATCAAATACATCAACGAACAGTCGTTCTGGTTCGACCTCCAGATCGTGGTTCGACAGGTCTGGCAGGTCGTCACCGACCTGGTGCAGGTCACGCGGGTCTGAAGCCTCGAATCGTCCGACAGCGCCTCCGACTCGAAACGACACGAATCAGGGACCCGAGCGACGGACACCCCGTGAGAGTGCCAATATATATCAGACTTACATGATAGACCAATACTGATTTATCGGAACCCATATTACACTCCCGAGACAACCCTATTTCCACGGTAGAATCGAGGACAGCCATGACTGGATCAGAACTCATCTGGCGGATCGCGGGCGGTTCCGGCGACGGGATCGACTCGACCAGCCAGAACTTTACGAAGGCGCTGATGCGTGCCGGACTGCATGTATTCACACACAGACACTATCCCTCCCGGATTCGAGGTGGGCACACCTACGTCGAGGTACGCGCCGCCGACCACCCGGTGAAGTCCCGGGGTGATGGCTACGACTTCCTGCTCGCGCTGGGCGACAGCTTCGCCCGCAACCCGCAGGCCAGTGGCGAGGCCTACTACGGGAACGAGGAGGCCAAACCGCTCGCGGAGAACCTCGACGAACTCCGTGAGGGCGGTGTGATCGTCTACGACGAGGGGCTGCTCGACGCCAGCGAGATCGAGGACTTCGACGAGCGCGTCGAGGAGAACGACTGGCACGTCTACCCGCTCGACCTCCGGGGACTGGCACGCGAACACGGCCGCGAGATCATGCGTAATACGGCTGGTGTGGCCGCCACCGCCGCCCTCATCGGGATGGAGACCGACCCGTTCGAGGAGCTGATGAACGACCGGATGAGCGGCGACATCCTCGAGACCAACATCACCGTCCTCGAAGAGGCCTACGAGGAGGTCGAATCGAAGGACTTCTCGCACGACATCGAGGTGCCGACGGGCGAGCACGACGAAGAGCAGGTCCTCGTCAACGGCAGCCACGGTGTCGCCTACGGCGCACTCGACGAGGGCTGTCGGTTCATCGCGGGCTACCCGATGACCCCGTGGACCGACGTCTTCACCACGATGACCCAGCACCTCCCCGAGTTCGGCGGGATCGCCGAACAGGTCGAGGACGAGATCGCCGCCGCGGCGCTCGCCATCGGCGCGTCCCACGCGGGCGTGAAGGCGATGAGCGGCTCCTCGGGCGGTGGCTTCGCCCTGATGAGCGAACCGCTCGGGCTAGCGGAGATGACCGAAACCCCGCTGGTGCTCGTCGAGGCCATGCGGGCGGGTCCCTCGACCGGGATGCCGACCAAACCCGAACAGGGCGACCTCGAACACATCCTCTATACGAGTCAGGGCGACTCGAATCGCGTCGTGTTCGCGCCCGGCACGGTCGAGGAGTGCTACGAACAGTCGCGCGAGGCCTTCCGGATCGCCTACGAGTACCAGATCCCGACCATCATCGCCATCGACCAGAAGCTCTCGGGCGAACTCGTGAGCATGCCCGCGAGCGTCTTCGACCGCGAACCGAACCCCGATCTGGGGAGCGTCCTCACCGAGGAGGAGATCAGCGAGGCGGCCCACCACGAGTCGGGGAAGTACAACCGCTTCCAGCACGACCCCGAGAACGGCGTCAGCCCGCGAACGATCCCGGGCCAGTCGGGTGGCCGCTTCCTCGCCTCGGGCAACGAACACACCCCGCAGGGTCACATCGAGGAGGACCCCGACAACCGCGTGGCGCAGGTCGACCGCCGCACCCGGAAGCTCGAAGCCATCCGCGACGACCTCGACGGGAAGGACACGTCCCAGCAGACCCCCTACGGACCCGAGGACGCCGAGCACGGTATTCTCGTCTGGGGGAGCCAGCAGGGCACGGTGGAAGAAGCCGTCGACCGCCTCAATGACCAGGGTGAGTCGGTGAAATCGCTCGGCGTCAGCGACATGATGCCGTACCCCAAAAAGGAGGTCACGGAGTTCCTCGAATCCGTCGACGAGTGTCTCGTCGTCGAGATGAACATCACGGCGCAGTTCCGCGGCCTCACGCAGAAGGAACTCGGGCGGTTCGGCGAGAAGATGTCGAGCCTCCTGAAGTACAACGGCAATCCGTTCGAACCCGCCGAGGTCGTCGAAGGGTTCGAGATCCAGATCAACGGCGGGGACGAGCCACCCAACGCACAGGTGCGCATCGAGCCCGCAGCAGGTGACTAACATGAGTGCATTCAGCGCCATCGGCAGCGGGGAACAGGACGAGGAGATCGACCGCGACGCGTTCACGCCGGGTATCGAGCCGCAGCCGACGTGGTGTCCGGGCTGTGGTGACTTCGGTGTCCTCAAGGCCCTCAAGGGCGCGATGCCCGAGGTCGGCCGGTCGCCGGACGAGACGCTGCTCGCCACCGGGATCGGCTGCTCGGGGAAGCTCTCGAGCTACTTCGACTCCTACGGGATGCACACGATCCACGGCCGTTCGCTCCCGATCGCGCGCGCGGCCAAACTCGCGAACCCCGACCTCGAAGTCATCGCGGCAGGCGGTGACGGCGACGGCTACGGAATCGGCGGGAACCACTTCATGCACACCGCCCGCGAGAACCACGACATGACCTACATCGTGTTCAACAACGAGATCTTCGGGCTCACGAAGGGCCAGACCTCGCCGACGAGCCCGAAGGGTCACAAGTCCAAGACCCAGCCCCACGGCTCGGCGAAGGACCCAGTCCGACCGCTCTCGTTGTCGTTGACGTCCGGGGCGTCGTACGTCGCCCGGACCGCGGCGGTCAACCCCCGCCAGGCCACCGAGATCATCACCGAGGCCATCGAGCACGACGGCTTCGCCCACATCGACTTCCTGACCCAGTGTCCGACCTGGAACAAGGACGCGAAGCAGTACGTGCCCTACACCGACGTCCAGCAGTCCGACGACTACGACTTCGACGTCACCGACCGCCGCGAGGCGGCCGAGATGATGCACGAGACCGAGGACAAACTCCACGAGGGCGAAGTCCTCACCGGCCGGTTCTACGTCGACGAGAACCGCCACTCCTACGGCCAGGAGAAGCGCTCGACGGGCGAGATGCCCGAGGAGCCGCTCGCCGAACGCTACTTCGACGACGACTACGAGTGGGAGCGCAGCTACGACCTGCTCGACGCCCACAAGTAACACCGCGCGCCGGCTCCCCGAATTTTTCGCTCCGACCCAGCTGCACCGACTCGTCCCGTCAGCGCATCACGATGCGAGCGGAGGCACCGTGTCGAGAGCGCGGCGGTCGCGTCGGTGAGAGGGTGCGCGACTCCTGCGGAGCGGTGAGGGCGCGTTCCCGAGGGGTTATCCCGAACGCCGCGGATCGGTATCCATGAGCGCGCTCGACCGCCTGTACCAGCCGGCGTACGTCGGCGAGAACCGGTGCTTTCCCTGCACCACCGTCAACGTCGGGATCGCCCTCCTGCTCTCGACCGGATTGCTGCTCGTCGCCGGCGGGGTGGTCGTTCCGGTGGGCGTCCTCGTGGCCTCGATCGCCGCGATCCACTTCCGTGGCTACCTGGTTCCGGGCACGCCGGAGCTCACGAAACGGTATCTCCCCGACGGCGTGCTTCGGTGGTTCGACAAGGCACCGACCCCGGCATCCGCCCCCAGGGACGACAGCGACGGGGTCGACGTCGAGCGGCTTCTCGTCGCCGCCGACGCGCTTGAACCCACCGCGGACGGCTCCGACCTCCGCCTCACCGAAGGGTTCCGAGACGCGTGGCACGAGCGCATCGGGTCACGGCGATCGACGGCCATCGAGGGGACCCACCTCGCGAACGCGCTCGGCATCCCCGAGCACTCCGAGACCCGTGTCGTGCCGGACGACGACGCCTTCGTCGCCACCACCGCGACCACCCTGATCGCACAGTGGCCGTCCCACACCGCGGCGCTCGCCGACGTGACCGCCGCGGACGCACTCGACGAACGGCTGCCGGGATGGGAGCGGCTCGAACCCGCCCGACGGGCGGACGTCCTGGCCGCGCTCCGCCTCTTCCTCGACCGATGTCCGGCCTGTGAGGGACCGATCGACACCAGCGAGGGCCACGTCTCCTCCTGCTGTCGCTCCTTTCAGGTGCTCACCTTCTCGTGTACGGAGTGTGGCTCCCGGCTCTACGAGATGGACCTGGACCGCTTCGAGGCCACGGCGGCCGAGTGAACCGCTCCGACCACGACCCGACGAACCGCGACCGTCGGGCGTCCCGGGAAGTCGGTAGCGAACGATCGTTCGGCGGCGCAACCACGAGCGACGGTAGCTGAGGGGTGTGTTCCGGCCAAAAGAGGGGTTTCCGATTCGGAAGATATTTTTTCACCGACGCCAATTACTACTCATGAGCGTCGACTCGACCGAGGACCGCATCCTCTCCGTTCTCGAGGAGGATGCCCAGGCCTCCTATGCGGCTATCGCGGACCGAGCGGGGGTCTCGAAACCCACGGTTCGAAAGTACATCGACAAACTCGAAACCGACGGGGTGATCACGGGTTACTCCGCCGACATCGACCCGAAGAAGCTCTCGGGACGCTCGATCGCCCTGGTCGGCATCGAGGTCGAGAGCGGGCGGTACGTCGACGCGGTCCGCGCTATCGAGGCGCTCGACGAGGTCGAAACGCTCTACTCCTCCAGCGGCGACCACATGCTGATGGCGGAGATCCGCGCCCCCGACGGCGACGCCGTGGGGCGCGTTATCTCGGATAAGATCCTCTCGGTCGAGGGCGTCACCGCTGCCCACCCCTCCTTCCTCCAAGAGCGGCTCAAGTAATTAGACCGCGGAAAGCGAGCCGTTTCGTTACTCGTCGAACAACTCGTCGACCGCCGACTCCGCTGCGAGCACCGCCTCCTCCGCGACCAGTTCCGGATCCGGGTCCGCGGGCGCGTCGAGGTAGACGTCGACGTCGAGAACGCCGTCCTCGAAGCGCACCGTGACGTCGAGGTCGCGGATCGCCGATTGTTTGTAGCGCGAGAGAACCAGTCCCTCGGCGGCGTCGCTGGCCGTTTCGACCACTTCCTCGTCGGTCGGCATCTATCCGCCGGCGCTCGGGCCGGGACCCATCCCGCCAGGGCCGCCCGCACCCGGACCGCCACCGCCGCTCAGCATCTCCTGCAGCTCGCTCTGGAGGTCCTCGAACTGCTCGCGAACGCGGTCCTCCTGCTTCTGGAGCGTCTCGACGCGGACTTCGAGGCTCGACACCTTGTCCTCGAGGTCGTCTTTGGCTTCGTCGTACTCCGTCTCGATGAGGAGTTCGCCGACCTCGCGGTACATCGTGGCGTCGCCGTCGAGGTCGTCGAGCTCGTCGAGCGCGGTCTGTGAGGAGGTGAGCGTGCTCTCGGCCTGCTGTTTCTGGGCTGCGACCTGCTGGGCGCTGTCCTGAAGGTCCTGGAGCTGCTCGATTTTCTCCTGTGCTTCCGGCGGAAGGTTACCCTGCATACTGCCTCCGTGGCCGTCCGGAGGGAAAAACCCCTGCTTTCGGGACTACGCCGCGTCGCGAGAGCGGGATCGTGTCCGGACCGAACCACGGACGTATATACCATCGGGCATCCGTTGAACACCGAGAGCGTCGTGAGTCCGGACCTATCCCTCGTCGTAGCAGTCGTCATTCTGTTCGTGCTCAGTATCACGAGTATCGCCCTCGGTTTCACCGGGAAGCGTGTTCGGACGGCCAGCGGCAAGCGAGTCGCCGGCTTCGGGCTGATCTTCCTCGCAGCTGGGATCCAGTTCTCCGTCGCCAACGACCTGGTTCGCTCGTCGCTCCTGACCAACGGGATCGCGGGGGTGAGCCTCGTCGCCGGCTGCGTCGTCGCCGGCGTCGCCTGGTATCAGACCAGGGACGAGAGTCGGATCCGAAAACGGGAGTGACCATCGACCCGTATGCAGAGGGACGACGGTACTCGGGAGGAACAGTGGTGTCCAGGAGAAACGGCGGCGTTAGCGAGACCCCGACGCATCCGCTCCGGCCGCTGCACACCGCTCGGCGACACCGACCAACGAGAGCCAGGTGTTCTGGCCTGCCCGGAGCGCGACGAGGTCCGCCGCGTCGATGGTGATCCGGAGTTCGTCGCCGTCGCGCGCGAGCGTCGCCGTCGTCCGGTCGCCTTCGATGTCGCCGATCTCGGGCGCGAGGCTCCGTTCGACGAGAGCCGCGTCGCTCTGGTCGTCGTAGTCGAGCGTCAGAACCGTCTCGTGGCGCACGCTACTCGACGTCGACTTCCTTGACGTCGCGGGCGCGCTCCTTCAACAGGACGCGGTGTCCGCAGTAGGGACATCGAACGCCGCCGTAGTCGTCGAGTTCGACGTCGCGCTTGCACCGCGAACACTTGTAGCTCACTCGTCGTTCTCCTCGGCGAGCGCCGCCCGGATCGAGCGCTTGACGGTGCGGCCACCGGGCGTCTCGGGGCGGTAGGCCCCGCCGGCGAACGTCTCGCCGGTCTCCTCGTTCTTCCAGATGCCCGTCCCGACGCGGGTCACGTCGTCGCCGTCGACCGTCGCGTCCTCCATGTCGGCCTCGATCTCGGCGACGCGTCGCCGCGAGACACGGCCGTACCGCGCGCCGAACCGACCCGCACTTCCGGCTTTCTTGTTGACCATAGTGGATCCCGGTAGACCGGCGCGCGGCTAAAACCCTTCGTGTTCGTCGTGGTGACCGGTCTCACGCCGCCCGAAAGCCCGCCTCGTCGAGCCCCGCGTTCAGGTCGCCGCGAACCCGCTCGCCCTGGGCACGGTCGGCGGCGGTCGTCACCACCCGCACCTCCTGGACGCTCGAACCGTCCCGAACCAGTAATCGGACGTTTCCCGTCCCGTCCGCCCGGGTCGCCTTCGCTCGGACGCCCGTGCGCGACCCACGACCGCCGGCGTCGATCGGTCCTGGGATGACTTTCTTGACGTGGGGGTGGTCCGCGGCGAGGCGCACGATCCGCTTGCCCGCTCGACCGCCGACCAGCGTCGAGTGGCTCCCGCCCACCTTCTCGCGCGGCGGGGTCTCGACCACTTCGAGCGGGACCTCGCCGCTCCGCTCGACCACCGCCCGCACCGGGTCCCCATCGGGGTCGGCCACCCGCCGGAGGTCGTAGTGGAGCTGTGCGCGCAGGGCCCGCAAGACGTCGCGGTCGCCGGTCGCGTACACTTCCTCGGGTCGTTTTCGATGGATCTCGTCGGCGAGCCGACCCGCGAAGTTCCGGCGCTCGCGCTTCTCGTTCTCGCCCGATTCCTCGACCGTGGTCACCGTCCACGTCCCGACGCGCTCGCCGTCGAGCAGGCTGGTGACGGTCGCGCGCTCGCGACCGACCTCACAGACCACGCAGTCGGCGTTGGCGGTATCACACGCCAGACAGAAGTCGCCGGCGCGGTCGAGCGAGCCCCCACACCGACGACACTCCATGCTCGAACTGGATCACGAAAACGGATAACCCGGTCGCTTCAGCCCAGGTTCCGTGGGTCCGTCTTGCAGAACTCGCGGAGCACCACGGTCGCGTAGGACCCCTTCGGCAGCCGAAAGCCGAACGTGAGCGGGTCGCGCTCGATCGCGAGGTCGGTGCGGACCAGTATCGCCCGCCGGGTGCCCGTCGAGTGGAACTCCCCCGGGCGGTCGAAGTCCCCGGGTTCGACCCCGACGTCGTCGAGTACCCGGCGCTCGATCTCGCCGGGTTCGCCCTCGGCGAGGTCGGTTTCGGTCCCCACCAGCGGCGCGGTGACGAACGCCCGTCCACGCGCCGTGTGGCGGTTCACGGTACCGACCCGGTCCGACGTGACGCGCTGCTCTCGGTCGGGGTCGGGCACCGCGAGGTCGTCCCGCCCGCCCTCGTCCGTGAAACACACCACGTCGCCCGCCACCGCCGCGTCGAACGGCAATCCGGCGTCGAGCCGCGCCGAGAGGATCCGGTTGAAGACGAATGACTGCGCGGCGTTGACGAACAGCCGCTGGAGGTTGGTAGGAGCGGTTTCGAGCGCCGCCCGGTAATCCTCGGGGCCGCCGGCTCCGTCCTCGGCCAGCCGGTGGAGCATCGCCCGCTCGAAGCCCAGCCGCCGCGGGAACCGGTCGAGCGCGCCGGCCCAGTCTTCGTCGCCCGCCGCCGCCACTTCGTCGTCCACGAACCCGCGCGCCTCGCGGGTGCCGGGCGGTTCGGCGTCGTCGGGGTCCCCGAGATACGCCACCACCGCCCCCTTCCAGTCGCCGCGGACGACCGCGAGCCCCACCTCGTGGGTCACCGGCCGGAGACTCCCGAACCGCTGCTGGCCGAAGTAGTTGGGAAGGCCGACCGTCCCGTCGTCCCCCCCGCCGAACGCCTGGAGGTCGTCGGCGATCGCCGCGACGGGGTCGGTGTCGGCGTCGCGAACGACGACCTCGAAGGCGTTGCCCGCGAGGTCGCCGAACTGGAGCCCGCGGCCCGCCCGGCCGACCATCTCGAGTTCCACCCCGTCGAAGTCGACCGCGTCGAGCGCCCGAGGATCGCCGTTGCGTACCGAGAACAGCTGAGTGGTCACCGCTCGTTTGTCCTTCGTTCCCGCCCAATCGACCCGCTCGCGGCTGATCTCCAGTCTATTCGAGAGCGCCCGCGCGAAGTCGTTGGTGTCCCAGTTTTCGAGCGTGGCACGGACCACGACGTGCGGATAGGGACCGGGGTCGGCGTCGAGCGGTTCGAAGCCCGTGGTTTCGAGTTCGCGCACCCGGAAGTCCGCCGGTTCGGCACGGATCGTTCCACCGACGCCGTCGGCGTCGCTGACGTAGTGGGCGATGCCGACCGCGCGCTCGGTGGGATGGGCCGGTCGCATCCAGCGCTCAGAGCGCCGCCGCGACCTCGTCGAGGTCGTCGGTGTCGACGAAGGCCACGACGTGGTCGCCGGTCTGGATCACGGTGCCGCCGCGGGGCGTCCGGAGCGTGCCGTTGCGCACCACCGCGCCGATCACGAACCCGTCGGGGAGGTCGAGCGCGACGTCGCTGAGCGAGTCGCCGGCGAGCGCGCTCCCGGACTCGACGGTTATCTCGAGGACCTCGGCGCTGTCCTGTTCGAGCACCGCGGCCTCGTTGGTGTAGCCCCGCGTCACGCGGGTGGTCTGGCGCGCCACGACGGTGTGGGGCTGGACCACCACGTCGACGCCGGCGGCCTCGAACAGGTCGCCGTAGTCGGCCTCGTCGACCACCGCCGCGGTGTACTCGACACCCATGTCGCGCGCGAGCAGCGCCAGCACGTAGTTGGTCTCGTCGTCGAGCGTGCCGACCAGGAGGTCGGCGTCGCCGACGTCGGAGTCGGCGAGGAACGAGAACGACCGCACGTCGCCCTCGACCACGGTGGTTCGGTCGAGACGCTCCTCGAGCGCTGCGACACGCTCCGAGTCGTGGTCGATCAGTCGCGGTCCGTACTCGCTGCGCTCGAACGCTTCGGCGACCTGGATGCCGACCTCGCCACCGCCGACGATCACGATATCGTCGTCGATATCGAGCGAGTCGCTATCGGTGAGCGCGTGCGCGAACCGCCGCATGCTCGATGGACTCCCGATCGCCACCACGCGGTCGCCCGCCTCGATCGTCGTATCGCCGCTCGGGATCACGACCTCGTCGCCGCGGAGCACGCCCGCGAACGTCAGCGAGGGGTACTCGTCGCCCTCCTCGACGGTCTTGCCGGCGATCGGCGCGTTCTCGTCCACCTCGAACTCCGCCATCTCGACCTGGCCCTCGACGAACATGTTCGTCGCGAGCGCCCCCGGCAGCGAGACCGTCCGGACGAGCGACTCGGCGGGGAGTCGGTCGACGGAGAGCATCATGTCGACCCCGAGCGCGCCCTCGAAGTGCTGCCAGGTCTCGTAGAGGTCGGGCGATTTCACCCGGGCGATCGTGCGCGCGTCGGTGACGTTTCGCGCCGCGCCACAGACCATGACGTTGACCGCGTCGTCGTCGGTGCTCGCGATCACGACCTCGGCGTCGCGGATACCCGCCTCTTCGAGCGTATCGAGCGACCGGCCGTCGCCCGTCACCCCGGTGACGCCGAAGTCGGTCACCAGACGCTCGATGTCCTCCTCGTCCTGGTCGACCATCGCGATGTCGTGGACGTCCGCGAGGTCCTCGGCGATGTGGGTCCCGACGTCGCCAGCCCCGACGATCACTATCCGCATACGAACTCACTCATACGTGGCACGTCCGATGGGTGTCATTAAGTGCGTTGTGTTCGTTCGGGTATCGAACCGGGACCCCCGGTCCGGCGGGTCCTCGCTTCAGGACGCGCTGCTTTTCGCACTCGGCCGTCGATCCCCGCCATGCACGTCACGGAGGGCGAGGTCGAGCTCGTGGTCCCCGAACAGCCCGAGACGGGCGTCGGCGACGCGGTGTTCTTCAACCCCGTCCAGGAGTTCAACCGCGACCTCACGGTCGCCGTGCTCCGAGCCCACGAAAGCGAGGCCGACCGCGACCGGCTGTCGTACCTCGACGCCAACGCAGCCACCGGGGCTCGCGGGGTCCGGGCGGCGAACGCGGGCTACGACGCCACGCTCTGCGACCACGACACCGACGCCGCGGCGCTCTGTCGGGAGAACCTCGTGCGCAACGACCTCGACGGCCGGGTCGAGGAGCGGAACGCGAACGCGCTCATGCACGAGGAGCGCTTCGACGTCGTGGACCTCGACCCGTTCGGAACGCCGATCCCGTTCGCCGACGCGGCCTTCCGGAGCGCCGCGGACCTCGTCTGCGTGACGGCGACCGACACCGCGCCGCTGTGTGGGGCCCACCGCGAGAGCGGGGTCCGGTCGTACAGCGCACTGCCGCAGAACACCGAGTACCACGCCGAGATGGGGCTTCGCGTGCTTCTCGGCGCGTTGGTCCGTACCGCCGCGCGCTACGACGTCGCCGCGACGCCCGTACTGAGCCACGCCACGAACCACTACGTCCGGACCTACCTCTCGGTCTCCCGGCGCGCGACCGACGCGAACGCCGCCGTCGAAAAACTCGGTTACATCCACCACTGCTTCGCGTGTCTCGACCGTGAGTCGGAGAGGGGACTGATCGCCCATCCACCCGACGCCTGTCCGACGTGCGGGGAGTCGGTCGCCACCGCCGGCCCGGTCTGGCTCGGACCGACCCACGAGGCCGGGTTCGTCGATCGGGTTCGCAAACAGGTCACCGGCGAGCTCGGCACCGCCTCGCGGGCGTTCGACCTGCTCGCGACGCTCGACGACGAACTCCACCTCCCCACCCACTACGACCAGCACCGGCTCTGTCGGCGGTGGGGCCGGTCGGCGAACGCGATGGACGAGTTCCTCGGGTCGCTCCGCGAGGCGGGCTACCGGGCCTCGCGCGCGCAGTACGGCGGCACGACGTTCAAGACCGACGCCACGGTCGAGGAGATCGAGGCCGCGACCGACGGTGCGTGAGCGGCGGGCGGACGGACCGCGAGAGCGGACCGTTCATACCGTCGGGCTCTGAAGCCGGGGTGTGCAGGTCGAGGCCAGTGGACCGAGAACCGAACGCCTGGCGTCGGTCGCGAGGACCGTCATCGCGGTGGCCCACCAGCGTCAGGTCACGCTGATGGCGGCGAGCCTCGCGTACTACCTCTTCTCGGCGCTCCTCCCGTTGCTCCTGTTCTCGGTGATCGCGCTCTCGACGCTCGGCAACGGGAGCCTCGCGTCGGTGATGGGGGCCGCCTCGGGGACCGTGCTCCCGAGCGGGGTCTCGATCCCGAACCAGTTCCTCGCAAACTCCAACGGTCGGCTCCGGGCGGGGGCGCTCGGGGCGGTCATCCTGGTCTGGAGCGCGCTCCGGACGTTCGGGGCGGTCGACGGTGCGTTCGCCGCGGTCTACGACGAGCGCGAGTCGGTCTCGTTCGCCGGGAAGGTCGTCGACGCGGCGGTGGTGTTCGTGGCGGTGGCGCTCGCGGTCGTCGCGTTCGCGGTCGTCGGGGTCGTGCTCGCGAACACGGTCGCGAACCGGCTGCTGTTCAGGCTCGTGACGCCCCTCTTCTTGCTGGTCGCGCTCGTGGTCGTCTTCGCGCCGCTCTACTACGTCCTCCCGGAGGTCGAGGGGGTCTCGCTCGCCGAGGTCCTCCCCGGAACCCTGCTCGCGGCGACGGTCTGGACGGCCTCGGCGGTCGTGGTGCGCCTCTACGCGACGACGTCGAGCAGCGTCCACCTCTACGGCGTCGCCGGCGGCGTGTTGCTCGTGCTGACCTGGCTCTACGTCGGCGGGCTCGCGCTGCTGGTCGGTGCGGCGCTCAACGCCGTGCTCGCCGGGCGGGTCGACCCCGACGCCGAGTGGATCCCGGATACGTCCCTCTGACGACCGGTTTCGACGTCGGCGGGGTCGGCGGACCATCGGAAACGTCGGCCACGAACGACGGTGTACTTACGTTTTCGCGCCCCAGACCAGCCGTGCCGAACGCTGACAGGGTCGTCGAGGTCGTCGCCGCCATCGTCGCGCTCGGGCGGCGCGAGCGGATGGTGCTCACGGCGGCGAGCCTCGCGTACTTCGCGTTCATCTCGATGGTCCCCTTGCTCCTGTTGCTCGTGGTGGCGGTGACGGCGCTCGGGGGCAACGAACTCGCGATGCGGGCGGTGGGTCGGGCGACCACCACGCTGACCCCCGAGAGCGCCGACCTGCTTCGCGAGATCGTCTTCAGCGCGGCGGACCGCGACCGGGCGACCGTCATCGGCGTCGCGGTCCTCCTCTGGGGCTCGCTGTTGACCTTCAGGTCGCTCAACACCGCCTTCGCGGGGATCTACGGCACCCACGGCGAGCCCTCGATGCTCTCGACGCTGCTCGACATCGTGCTCGTGTTCGTCATCATCGTCGCCACCGCGGTGGCGCTGGTGCTCGGCGGCGTCGGGCTGTCGGCGTTCGTCGAGACGCGGCTCTGGCAGACCGTCGGCCCGCTGGTGGTGTTCGTCGTGCTCGCCATGGTGTTCGGGCCGCTCTACTACGTCCTCCCGGACGTCGACGTGGGGTTCACGGAGACTCTCCCCGGCACCACGTTCGCGGCCGCGGCGTGGACCGTGCTCCAGTGGCTGTTCGGCTACTACACCCAGGTATCGGGATTGACGCGACTCTACGGCGCGGCGAGCGCCTTCCTGTTGATCATGGTCTGGCTCTACGTCGGCGGGTTCGTCCTGCTGGTGGGCGCGGCGCTCAACGCCGTGCTCGCCGACCGGGTCGACCCCGACGACGGGTGGCTCCCCATCGAGCCGTAAGGCCGGGCCGCGACCGGGACGAGCGGGTTCCCGCTGATTTATATGGCCGTCGGCCGAAACCGGGTTCGTGAGTACCAGCGCACGCGTGACCTCCTTCGGTCGGACGTTCGTCGGGGAGGTACAGGACAAGGAGATCACGTTCATCGCCGCGAGCACCGCGTACTACGCGTTCGTCTCGCTGATACCCCTCTTGTTGCTCTTGCTGGTCACGATCTCGGTCGCCGTGAACCCGGCGACCGCGAACCGGATCGTGACCTCGGCGACCACCTCGCTCCCGTCGAGCGCCCAGAGCCTCGTCCAGAGCGCGGTCGGCGGACAGAGCGGGGCCGGCGGGGCGACGATCGCCAGCGTGCTCGTGTTGCTCTGGAGCGCCCTCAAGCTGTTCCGTGGGCTCGACACCGCGTTCTCGCGGGCCTACGGTCGTGAATCCGCCGGGATCGTCGGCCAGGTGAAAAACGGGGTCGTCACGCTGGTCGCGGTGATCCTCGGTGCGGTGGTGGCGGTCGGTATCGGTGCGGCGGTCTCGTTCTGGCCGGTCGAGATCACGGTCGCCGGGGTCTCCGCGGTCGCGGTCGTCGGCACGTTCGCGACGCTGCTCGCGCTCGCGATCGTACTGTTGCCGCTCTACTACTTCCTCCCGGGCGACGACGTGACCGTCCGCGAGGCGATACCGGGGGCGGCGTTCGCCGCCGTCGGCCTCACGGTGCTTCAGGTCGTCTTCCGGATCTACGCGGCCAACGCGGGGAGCTACGAGGCCTACGGCGTGCTGGGGGCGGTGTTGTTGCTCGTGACGGTACTCTACTTCGCGGGAATGGTGGTGTTGCTCGGTGTGGTGTTGAACGCGGTCCTCGCGGGGCGTGCGGCCGGTTTCGAGGCGTCGAACGACGGTGGACTCGCGGCGCGGTTGAAGACAGGTGGTCGACAATGAGCCGAGAACCCGAAACTGACGACGAAACCCGAACCGAGAACGAGACCGAGGCGACGGACGCGACCGACGTCGGCGACCCCGTTCGAGAGGGGGCCGACACGTCGACGAGCCGCGACCGGACCGCGACCGTCGACGACGTCGAGACCCTCCGGAGCGACGTGGTGGCGTTCGCCGAGGAGGTCGAAGACCGGATCGTCAAGCGCAACGACCTCGAAAGCGAGCTCAAGGGCTACGTCCGTAGCCGCCAGCGCCGCGGCCACGCCCGCGGCTGGGGGCCGTATCTCGTCCTTCTTTATGGGACGGCGATGACCATCGGGGCCTTCTTCTACCTCGAGGGTGGGTGGGCGATCCTCGCCATGCTCGTGGTCTGGCTCTCGACGCTCGGGCTCTACGCCCTGATGGTGTTGGTCGGCTTCGGCGTCGCGGCGCTCGGCGCGCCCGGACGGGTCGCCGACCGGGTTCGGGACTTCCGTTCGTAGATGCGCGGCGTCGGCATCACCGAGGCCCTCCAGCGGCTGCCCGACGTTCTCGCGCCGGTGTTCGCGCTCCTCACCCAGCTCGGCGACGTCTGGTTCGTCTTCCTCGTGCTGGTACTGCTCTACGCGGCGGGCGAGCGCCTCCCAGTTCTCGGCGCGCCGCGGAGACGGGTCGCGTTCGTGCTCGGCCTCGTGCTCGGCGGGATCGCCCTCACGACCGCGCTGAAGGCGATCTTCGGTTTCCCCCGCCCGCCGGCCCCGGCCTCGGTTCCGGGGGTTCGCTACGTGCCGGGCCTCCTCCGGGGCGCGTACGTCGAGGCGGCGACCGCGACCGGCTACGGCTTCCCGAGCGGCCACGCCCTCCTCTCGACGGTCTTCTGGGGTGGGCTCGCGAGCGCGCTCACCGTCGGCAGCCGGCGGGCCCGCGCGGCGGTCGCCGGGTGCGTCGTGGCGGTGATCTGTCTCGCACGGCTCGTCCTCGGGGTTCACTACGCCGTCGACGTCGTCGTCGGAGTCACGATCGGGCTGGCCTATCTCGGGGTCGTGCTCGGGCTGGCGGGCGGCCGGACCCGAGCCGCCTTCCGGGTCGCCGCGGTCCCCGCCGTCGTCTGCGTGCTCGCCGGTCCGGTGACGTTCGACGACGTGTTGATCCTCGGGGGCGCGCTCGGCGCGCTCGGCGCGTGGGAAGTGCTTGGATCCCGGGTTCCGAGTCGGCTTCCATCCGTTGCGATCCTCGGGCTGGCGGTCGGGATCGCCGTTCTCGGCGGCCTCTTCGGTGTGGTCTACGTGCTCGAACCGCCGCTCGTCGTAACCGGGGTCGCGGCCGCCGCGGTCTTCGGCGGACTGCTCTCGCTGCCGGTGCTCGCCGAGCGCGTCACGCCGTCACCGAGATAAAAAAGGGTGGTTGGCCGATTCAGAACGTTTCGAGGTAGCGCTCCTTCTCCCACTCGCTCACCGAGACGTGGTAGTCGGTGACCTCGGCCTTCTTGGCTTCGAGGAACGTCTCGGAGACGTGCTCGCCGAGGGCGTCCATGACGACCTCGTCGGCTTCGAGCTGCTCGACGGCGGATTCGAGCGTGGTCGGCAGGGTCTCGATACCGTACTCCTCGCGTTTCGCCTCGTCGAAGTCGTAGATGTTCTCGCGAACCGGGTCGGGGGCCTCGTAGCCCTGGTCGATCCCGTCGAGACCGGCGTGGATGAGCGCCGCGAAGGCGAGATACGGGTTGCACGAGGGGTCGGGGAAGCGGGCCTCGATGCGGCTGGCGGCCGGGGTGCGTGCGGCCGGCTTGCGGATGAGCGCGGAGCGGTTGCGGTCGGACCACGCGACGTAGACGGGAGCCTCGTAGCCCGGTACGAGCCGCTTGTAGCTGTTGACGGTCGGGTTCGAGACCGCCGTGATGGCCGGCGCGTGTTCGAGGACGCCCGCGAGGAACTCCTTCGCCGTGCCGCTCAGGTTGAACTCGTCGTCCTCGTCGTGGAAGGCGTTCTCGCCGTCCTCGAACAGCGACATGTGGGTGTGCATCCCCGAGCCGTTGATCCCCGCGATGGGTTTGGGCATGAACGTCGCGTGAAGTTCGTGTTCGGCCGCAATGGCGCGGACGACCGACCTGAACGTCGCGACGTTGTCGGCCGTCGAGACCGCGTCGTCGTAGGTGAAGTTGATCTCGTGCTGGCCGCGGGCGACCTCGTGGTGGGAGGCCTCGATCTCGAAACCCATGCTCTCGAGCCCGAAGATGATGTCCCGGCGGACGTCCTGGGCGAGGTCCTTCGGTGCGAGGTCGAAGTAGCCACCCGCGTCGTTGGTCTTCGTCGTCGCCCGCCCGTCCTCGTCCTCCTCGAAGAGGAAGAACTCGGGTTCGGGGGCGAAGTTCACGTCGTAGCCCATCCCCTCGGCGCGGTCGACCGCGCGCTTGAGGACGCCGCGCGGGTCGCCCTCGAAGGGTTCGCCGGTGGAGGTGTCCATCACGTCACAGATGAGGCGCGCGGCCGCGCTCTCCTCGGTGCGCCGCCACGGCAGCACCGCGAACGTCGAGGGGTCGGGTTTGAGACGCATGTCCGATTCCTGGATCCGGACGAACCCTTCAATACTGGAGCCGTCGAAATAGATCCCCTCCTCGAATGCCTTCTCGGCCTGCGAAGCGGGGATGGAGACGTTCTTCACCGTGCCGAGGATGTCGGTGAACTGGAGCCGGAGGAAGTCCACGTTCTGCTCGTCGATCTGGTCGAGAACGTGTTGGGCTTCCGTCGAGAGGCCACCGTCGGGGACAGAGGTTTCGTTTGTCATACTTCGTGCCTACTCGGTGGGATACCGGCCGGAGTAAAAGGATTGCTGTTCTTCGCAAATATTGAGAGCCGGCTCAGAATTGGATATTCGTAAAGTTTTACTATCCACACCTATCACGGGTAGATATGACGTACGAGAACCTCGACACCGAACTCATCAACGCACTGCTGGGCGACGGCCGCGCGAGCCTCCGGAGCCTCGCCAACCAGCTCGACGTCTCGGTCACGACCGTCTCGAACCACCTCGCGGACCTCGAATCCGAGGGCGTGATCCGGGACTACTCGCCCGAGATCGACTACGACGCGCTCGGCTACGACGTCACCGCCGTGATCCAGCTCAAGGTCGAGGGGAGTTCGCTCCCCGAGGTCACCGACCGCCTCCGCGACCACCACCAGATGATCTCGGTCTACGAGGTCACCGGCGACCACGACGTCGTCGCCGTCGGGAAGTTCAAGGACACCGACGACATGAACGACCAGATCAAGAGCCTCATCACCGAACCCGACGTCAAGGAGTCGAACACCAGCGTGGTCCTGAACGCCGTGAGCGAACACGAACAGTTCGAACTCGACCTCGAAGAGTAAGCCGACCTTCGCTCGCGTCCCGACCGAACCGTCGAAACACCCTTTTCACGATTTCACCACACGCCGAGCGGCCGCTCCGGACGACCGAGAACGCGGCGGCGAGGTCGAGAACCGAGGCGAAGGCTGTCGCTAACGGATCGACGCTGGAAAAATTCGGTCGGTCGTGGCGCGATGCGGTCAGCGGCGTCGGGGGTGGGTGTGGTAGTTCCCGGTCGTCACATCATGCCGCCCATGCCACCCATACCGCCCATGCCGCCCATCCCGCCCATGCCACCCATACCGCCGGGTGCGCCGCCCGCGGGCGGGCCGCCGTCGTCGTCGTCGCCGGTCTGGCCGCCCTTGAGGTCACCCGCAGCGATGACGTCGTCGATGCGGAGGATCATCACGGCGGCCTCGGTGGCGCTCTCGATGGCCTGGGTCTTGACGCGGAGGGGCTCGACGACGCCGTCGGCCTCCATGTCGACGACCTCACCGGTGTAGGCGTCGAGGCCGGTGGTCGTGTTGCCGGCGTCGTGCTGACTCCGGAGGTCCACGAGGGAGTCGATCGGGTCGAGGCCGGCGTTCTCGGCGAGCGTCCGGGGGATGATGTCGATGGCGTCGGCGAAGGCCTCGACGGCGAGCTGCTCGCGGCCCCCAACGGAGTCGGCGTAGTCACGCAGGCCGAGCGAGAGCTCGGTCTCGGGCGCGCCGCCGCCGGGGAGGACCTTCCCGTCCTCGAGCGTGACGCGCACGACACCCAGGGAGTCCTCGATGGCGCGTTCGACCTCGTCGACGACGTGCTCGGTGCCGCCGCGGAGGATGAGGGTCACGGCCTTGGCGTCCTCGACGTCCTCGACGAAGATCCGCTGGTCGCCAGCGATGTCGCGTTCGGCGACGTTGCCGGCGTAGCCGAGGTCCTCGGCGGTGATGTCGTCGAGGTTCGAGACGACGCGTGCGCCCGTCGAGCGTGCGAGCCGGGTGATGTCGCTGGACTTGGCGCGGCGCACGGCCAGGATGCCCTCCTGGGCGAGGTAGTGCTGGGCCATGTCGTCGATGCCCTGCTGGCAGAAGACGACGTCAGCGCCGACGTCGACGAGCTGGTCGACCATCTCCTTCAGCTGCTCCTCCTCCTGGTCCATGAACTGCTGGAGCTGGTCGGGGTCGGTGACGTTGACCTCGGCGTCGATCTCGGTCTCCTTGACCTCCATCGCGGAGTCGAGCAGCGCGACGTTGGCGTCCTCGACGAAGTAGGGCATGTTGTCGTGGACGCGCTCCTTGTCCACGATGACGCCCTCGACGAGCTCGGACTCGTCGACGCTGCCGCCGACGGTCTTCTCGATCGAGACGTTGTCGGTGTCGATGCCGTCCTCGTCGACCACCGCGGTGACGGCCTCGACGACGAGCTCCGAGAGCAGGTCGCGGGCGCTCTCGGCACCCTTGCCCGTCATCGCGGTCGCGGCGATGTGTTCGAGTGTCTCGGTGTCGTTCTCGTCGACCTCGATCGCGGTCTCTTCGAGGATGTTCTTGGCCTCTTCGGCCGCCTCTCGGTAGCCCTGGGCCAGCGTGGTGGCGTGAATGTCCTGGTCGAGGAGGTCCTCGGCCTTCTCGAGGAGCTCGCCGGTCTCGACGACGGCGGTCGTCGTCCCGTCGCCGACCTCGTCCTCCTGGGTCTCGGCGACCTCGACGATCATGTTCGCGGCGGGGTGCTCGATGTCCATCTCCGAGAGGATGGTGACACCGTCGTTCGTGACGACGACGTCGCCCGCGTCGGAGACGAGCATCTTGTCCATCCCTTTCGGGCCGAGCGTGGTGCGTACCGCCTCAGCGACGGCCTGACCCGCCGTGATGTTCATCGACTGCGCGTCCTTTCCCGAGGTCCGCTGCGAGTCGTCCGAGAGTACGATGAGGGGCTGGTTGCCCATTTGCTGAGCCATAGTCACCTACCGATTGATTGGAGTTCTACATAAAAGTGACGGAAACGGTCGCTCGGATCGCGCCACATGGCCGCGGTAGTGGCCATGATACCCACCCACAGACCTTGTTTATATGTCAAAACCGGTCGAGGCCGACCTGTCGGCGGCGATAGCCCACCGGGTCGCGAACCCACGGGGTTCGGCGGTCGCGCTCCGCGTCGGGGTCCACGTCGAGCGCGTCGCCGGGGTCGTGACCCGGACAGTCGGGGCCGCACTCGGTCGCCGCGTCGACGAACCGACCCTTCCACTCGCAGTACGGCAACCCGCGTGCGCCCGCGTGGTCGGCTGTCCGGGCGTTGGTACACGCCGGAAACCCGTAGGTTCGCCAGCCCTTGCCGTAGGCGCGTTCGGCGATCCGCCGCCGCGCCCGCGCTTTCTCGGCGGCGCTCACGATTCGAACGTCGGTTCGCATCGCCTCGTGGCCGAGCGGTTCGACCCCCGGTGCGTCGGGCGCGAGCGGGGTCGGCTCGCGAATCATCTCGTCGATCCCGGCGTCCGGGTCGAACCGCCAGACGCCGACCTCGTCGGGGATGCGGTGGAGGTGCGCGCCGGTGACGTGGGAAGCGGTCGCGAGCACCACCTCGTCGAGTATCCCCAGACTCACGTCGGTCCGGAGCTGGCGTTCGAGATCGCCTGGCCTGTCGAGGTCGGGTTTGTTCTCGATGCCCACCAGTCTCCCGAACCAGTCGTCGGGATAGCGCGCCGCTTGCCGGACGTACTCCCGACCACGACGGCGCTCGGATTCGAAGAAGCCGCTTTCGACGGCGTGGTCGGTTGCCTCGCGGGCGCGCTCGGGATGGCAGTCGAAGCAGTCCTTCCAGTAGCGCGCCTCGCCGACCCCCACGCGACTCTCGATGGCCGCGTCGGGAACCGTCCCCGCGGTGAGTCGCGTTCGGTCCTCGAAGTCGGGGCCCGGTTCGACACAGACGACGTCCATCACGCGCGTTCCCGCGAGGCTGGCTCCGAGCTGGCGGCTCACGACCCCGTCGAAGTCGGCTTCGAGGTGGGCACAGACCGCCAGTTCGAACGCGAACTCGCGCACAGCAGACCTACGGGAGCAAGCGGCAAAAGCGACGCGTCGGGGTCAGACCCCGAGTTCCTCGGCGAGTTCGTCGAGCGTCTCGATAGTGAGGTCGGGATCGCCGGCGAAGCCGTCCCAGGGCGAGTTCTTTCTGTCGACCCACACCCCCTGATTGCCGGCGTGCATCGACCCGAGGATGTCGAACCACCCACCGGCGACGTGGGCGATCTCCTCGACCGGCGTGCCAGTCCTCGCGGCGGCGTGGCGATAAATAGCCGAATCGGGTTTGAACGTCGAGATCTCGTCGGCGCTGATGGTGTCTTCGAGGACCTCGCCGATGTCCGCCGACTCCACGAGCGAGTCGAGCATCTCGGGGTTCCCGTTCGAGAGGACGTAGCAGTCGTAGCCCGCGTCGTTGAGGCGTTCGATGCCGTCGCGGACGTCGTCGAAGACGTCGAGGTCGTGGTACTGTTCGAGGATCGCCTCGCGTTCGGCCTCGTCGAGGTCGACGCCGTGGGCGGCGAGCGCGTATTCGAGCGCGTCGCGGTTGATGTCGTAGAAGGGCTTGTAAGCGTCGACGTGGTTCGCGACGTAGGTGTAGGCGAGCGAGCGCGAGCGCCAGAGGTTCGAGACGGGTTCTGGGTCCTCTACGTGGTCGGCGAGTTCGCGCTCGACCGCCTCGACGTCGAGCAGCGTGCCGTAGGAATCGAAGGTCACCGTCGTCACCGAATCGGGGTCGAAGCTCATGCCCGATCCAGTGGGTCGCGGCGTTTCAACCCTCGCCGGACATCCCCGCCGGCGAGCCCGAGGCCCCGGCGGGCCGCTCGCCGCCGTCGAGCGCGCCGTAGCCACGGTCGGTTTCGACGACCCCGAGGTCGCCGTCGAGCGTCACCCGAAGCGTCTCGCCGTCGAGTCGAATCGAGACGTCGAGTTCCCAGGGGTCGGCCGAGCGGACCGTCACCGCGTCGTGGTCGACACACCACGCGTGGTGCCAGAACGGCGTCGCACAGAGTTCGACCCCGTGGTCGTGGTGGAACGCGACGACCGCCGAGTGGTCGAGCAGCCGGAGCCCCACGGTCGATCGGATGGCGTGGTGACACTGGCGGCACTCGTGGACGACGCCGGTGAGTCGGTCGCCGTCGCGCTCGAACGCGGTCTCCATCCGACCGCCGCACTCGGGACACACCCCGTCGGCCGCCAAACAGTGAAGGTGGCGCACCCGCTGGTCGAACGCCGCCACGACCTCCTCGTGGGTGCGGTCGTTCAGCCCGCCCGGCGGGAACGGCGCGTGACCGTGGCGCATCCCGCAGTCGGGACACGCCACCGTGAGGCGCTCGTCGGCGTAGCGCGCCTGGAGGTCGCCCCCGCAGGCGACGCAGGTCCCGTCAACCGCGAACGACTCGATGCGGGGGTCCTCGGTGAACGAGCCCTCGAGGATCGCCCGGACGACCTTCTCGCCGGCGTGGCGGAACTCGTAGCCACCCTCGACCTTCCGGACGAACTGGCCCGTGAGCTTTCCCAGGTGATAGTTGAACTGCGCGCTGTCGTCCATCCCGGTCGCCCGCCGGAGCTCCGAGAAGCTCACCGGGGTCTCCGGCGCGCGCCAGAGCGCGTCGAGGATCGCCAGCCGGGATTCGTTGGCGACCACCGAGAACGCCTCCGCCGGTGGAAGGCAGTCCTCGCACGCCAGGATCGTTCGTTCGCTCATGATTCCTCATACGGACTCGATTGACAAAGCCGTTGCCTGAACCACGTTTTTGTAGGATGATTTACTGGTCCGTGAAAGCGTGTTTCTGTAAGATGTCGGTCTGGATAGTGAAGCGAGCACGATTACGACTCCCGACGCAACTGAGAACCGCCATCGCCCCGCGACAGCCACACGCCTCCCCAACCGATTCGTTCGTGGTTCGAAAATCGCGTAGCGATTTTCGTCATCACGAAAGGCGCGAAGCGCCTTTCGAACGACTCCCTTCAGTCGCTCACTCATCCCTCGCACAGTGTCCGCGGTCGCGCGCTCACATCCGTTCGCGCACGACCGCGAGCGCGCGCCAACAGCAACCACCACAACCGCATCGTCGCCACCGTAACCGCAGCACCACGGACGGTCTTCGTGTCAAGGGTCACGACCGCTGGCGACGGAGCGTCACGTTCCTGCCGTGGCGAACCTCGGTGCCGTTAACGGTCGCGCTGTAGGGGAGCCGTCTCTTGCGGTGGCTCGTCGGCGAGTCGGTCGCGGCCTACGAGCGTAGCTTTCACCCCGTGAGACGCCGGTTCGCGACCGCCGCGCGCGGAACAGCAGATTTATCAACGGTTCGGGCGTACCCATCCTATTCCTTTCGAGATGACACGGAACCACCAACAACCGGAGGTGAACATCGGGCTGGTCGGCCACGTCGACCACGGCAAGACGACCCTCGTCGAGGCGCTGTCGGGCTCGTGGACCGACCAGCACTCCGAGGAGATGAAGCGCGGCATCTCCATCAGACTCGGCTACGCCGACGCGACCTTTCGGCGCTTCCCGGACCGCGACGCCCCCGAGTGCTACACGGTGGCCGAGACCGACGAGAACGGGGTCGAGAGCGAACCCATTCGTACCGTCTCGTTCGTCGACGCCCCGGGCCACGAGACACTGATGGCGACGATGCTGTCGGGCGCGTCACTGATGGACGGCGCGGTGCTGGTCGTGAGCGCCACCGAGACGGTGCCACAGGCCCAGACCCAGGAACACCTGATGGCGCTGGACTCTATCGGGATCGACAACATCGTGATCGCCCAGAACAAGGTCGACCTCGTCGATGCCGACCGCGCGCGCCGGAACTACGAGGAGATCCAGGAGTTCGTCTCCGGCACCGTGGCCGAGGGCGCGCCGGTGGTTCCCGTGAGCGCGGGCCAGGAGGCGAACCTCGACATCCTGATCCAGGCGATCGAGGAGGAGATCCCCACCCCGGAACGCGACCCGGATTCGGACGCCCGCCTCCACGTCGCTCGGAGTTTCGACATCAACAGGCCAGGAACGCACGCCGACGAGCTGCTGGGCGGGGTGCTCGGTGGCAGCCTCGTCGCGGGCGAGATGAACGTCGACGACGAGCTCGAACTCCGCCCAGGGCGAGAAGTCGAACACGGTGGCGAGACCGAGTGGCAGCCGATCGCCACCGACATCCGGTCGCTCCAGGCCGGTGGCGAGGACGTCGAGACCGTGACGCCGGGCGGGCTGCTCGGCGTCGGGACGGGCCTCGACCCGAGCCTCACGAAGGGCGACGGGCTGGCGGGCCAGATCGCCGGGCCGCCGGGCTCGCTCCCGCCGACCCGCGAGGACTTCACGATGGACGTCTCGCTGCTCGACCGGATCGTCGGCGAGGACGAGGCGATCGAGCCCGTCTCGACGGGCGAACCCCTGATGCTCACCGTCGGCACCGCGACCACGGTGGGGGCGGTGACGAGCGCGCGCGAGGACGAGTGTGAGGTCTCGCTGAAGCGGCCGGTCTGTGCGGCCGAGGGCACCCAGATCGCCATCAACCGCCGGGTCGGCGCGCGGTGGCGGCTCATCGGTATCGGAACGCTCACGGGATGAGGGTCCTGATGGACACCAACGCGCTGATGATGCCGATCGAGTGCGACGTCCGGGTGTTCGACGAGCTCGAACGCCTCCTGACGAACCCCGAACTCCTCGTTCCGCGTGCCGTGCTCGACGAACTCGACGAGCTCGCGGGGTCACACGGCGAGGAAGCCGTCGCGGCGAGCGTCGGGCGCGACCTCGCCGAGCGGTGTTCGCCGCTCGATCATCGAGAGGAGTACGCCGACGACGCCTGCGTCGAACTCGCGACCGACCGTCGGTGCGACCTCGTCTGCACCAACGACCGCCCGCTGCGCGACCGCCTGCTGGAGACCGGCGTCCCGGTCATCGGAGCCCGGGGCAACACCCTCGCGATCACGGAGTCATAAATGTACAAACGAGTCAGACTCACCGACACGATCGAAGTACCGCCACACCTGCTCGCCGACGTCTCGTCGACCATGGTGAAACACCTCCTCCAGGAGAAGCTCGAGGGTCGCCTCGACGAGGACGTCGGCAGCGTGGTCAGCGTCACCGAGGTCCACGACATCGGCGATGGCCGTGTGCTGCCCGGTCGGCGTGGTCACGAGGGCTCGGTCTACTACGAGGCCGAGTTCGACGCGATCACCTTCGACCCCCAGATGCAGGAGGTCATCGACGGCGAGGTCGTCGAGATCGTGAGCTTCGGCGCGTTCGTCGGGATCGGCCCCATCGACGGCCTGCTCCACGTCTCGCAGATCTCGGACGAATATCTCGCCTACGACGAGGAGGGTCAGATGCTCGCCTCGCGCGAGTCGAACCAGACCCTCGGGGTCGGTGATGCCGTTCGGGCCCGGATCGTCACCAAGAGCATCGACGAGCGCAACCCACGCGACTCGAAGATCGGGTTGACCGCGAAACAGGTCGGACTCGGCAAACACGGCTGGCTCCGCGAGGAGCGCGAGGCCGCCGCGGCGGGTGAGTGAGCGTGGCGACTAGACGCGTCTGCCGCGAGTGCCACCGGGTGCTCGACTCGCCCGACCAGCAGACCTGTCCCGCCTGCGGCTCGTCGAGCCTCACCGAGGACTGGGCGGGCTACGTGGTGATCGCCCACCCCGAGACCAGCGAGATCGCCGCCGAGATGCAGGTCACCGAACCCGGTCGCTACGCGCTGAAGGTCCGCTGACGTGGCCGACCACGGGACGGACGAGGAGAGCGACACCGACGAATCGGGCGTGGTTCTCACCCTTCCCGAGGAACTCCGCGGCGCGTTCAAGGAACCGTTCGGACCGGTCTTCACCGATACCGACCGACTCGTCGGAGAACTCGGCGACCCGGTCATCGCCGTCGGCGACGTCGTGACCCGCCACCTCACACGGGCGGGCGTCCGTCCCGACCTCGCGGTCGTGGACTGGGTCACTGAACGTGAGGCGCTCCCGGATGACAAACTCCCGGATATCACGGGCTACGACAGCCGGATCGACGTCGAGAACCCGGCGGCGGGGCTGGCCCACGAACTCCTGGACGCCCTCCAAGACGGGATCGAGCGGGGCGAGACCGCCGTCGTCGTGGTCGAGGGCGAGGAGGACCTCGCGGCGCTGCCGGTGCTCGCCATCGCCCCCGAGGGGGCGAGCGTGGTCTACGGCCAACCGGGTGCGGGGATGGTCCACGTCGAGATCGACACCGAGATCGGCGAACACGCGCGCGGGCTCCTCTCGCGAATGGACGGCGACCACGACCGAGCGCGGCGCGCGCTCGACCTCGAATAGCGTTTTTTGGCCCCGAGAACGGGTCGAACGCACGGCGCAGTTATCTTCACGAACGAACAGTAGAGTGGCATGAGGCTCGTTCAGATACTGATCCCCGAGGGGGCACGCGAGTCGATCGTGGGATCGCTCGACGACGAGGGGATCGACTACGCGATGTGGGCGGAGACCGGGCGCGGCGATTTCGAGGCCGTGGTCTCCTTTCCGGTGCCGACCGGTGGCGTCGAGCCGGTTCTCTCGCGCCTCCGTGAGGAAGGGTTGGAGGAGGACGCCTACACGATCGTTCAATCCACGGAGACGGTCGTCTCACGCCGGATAGACGACCTTCGTGGGCGGTACACCGACCTCCGCATCTCGCGTGAGGAACTCGTCGCGCGGGCCGCCGAACTCGCGCCGGAGACCTCGACGTTCTTCATCTTCCTCGTGGTGAGCACGCTCATCGCGACGGCGGGGCTCCTGCTCGACTCGACGGCGACCATCATCGGCGCGATGGTGATCGCCCCGCTCATGGGACCGGCGATCTCGGCGAGCGTCGGCACGGTGCTCGCGAAGGACGACATGGCCTCGCGCGGCCTGATGCTTCAGGTGACCGGGTTGTCCGCCGCGGTCGCGACGGGTGCGCTCTTCGGACTCCTCTTGAAGGAAACCGTCCTCCTGCCGCCGGTCGATATTCGTACTATCCCACAGGTCGCCGAACGCACCTCGCCGAACTTCCTCTCGCTGTTTCTGGCGCTGGGCTCGGGTATCGCGGGTGCCGTGAGCCTGATTCGGAGGGCCGGGTCGGCGCTCGTCGGCGTCGCGATCGCGGTGGCGCTCATCCCGCCGGCTGCCACCGCGGGGCTCGGGCTCGCGTGGGGCTATCCGGGCGTCACGCTCGCCGCGGGCGTGCTCGTGCTGGTGAACCTGCTCGCGGTCAACCTCTCGGCGCTCGTGCTGTTCTGGCTCGCCGGCTACCGCCCGGAGCTCGGGACGTACGCGGCCCGGACCCGTCGCCGAGTCCGGGCCCACGTCGCGGCCGTCGTGGGCGGGATCGCGCTGCTCTCGGTCGTGCTCGGGCTCGTCACGGTGGCCTCGTTCGAAACCGGGACGGTCGAGTACACCACGAACAGCGAGGTCGAAACGATGTTCGATGACGGCCGGTTCGACGGGCTTCAGTTCGAATCCGCGAGCGTCGACTATACCATCACCGACGTGCTCCTCGGCAACCCGGCGACGGTGGCCGTCGTCGCCGAACACGGACCCAACGCACGGATCCCACCCGGGGTCGCCCAGGACATCGACGACCGGTTGACGAACGAGACGGGCGAACCGGTCGCCGTCGACGTCGTGTTCGTCCGGGGGCAGCGCTCTGCGGCGTGAGTCGGCGGAACGAACGGGTCGCCGGGACCGACACACCTACACGGGGGACGGCCGGACGGTTCGTGATGGATCATCGACCACTGGGTTCGACCGGTCACGACGTCTCGGAAGTCGGGTACGGAACCTGGAACATCGGCGGAAGCTGGGGCGACGTCGCGGACGAAGAGGGCCACGCGGCCATCGAGGCGGCGCTCGACGAGGGGGTCACGTTTCTCGACACCGCCGACGTCTACGGCGACGGCCGGAGCGAGCGTCTGCTTCGGGAGGTGCTCGACGACCGGGACGAGGACCCGACCGTGGCGACGAAGGCCGGTCGGCGGCTCGACCCCCACGAGGCCGAGGACTACGACCTCGAACACCTCCGTGGGTTCGTCGACCGGAGCCGCGAGAACCTCGGTCAGGAGACCCTCGACCTGCTCCAGCTCCACTGCCCGCCGACCGAGGCCTACTACCAGCCCGAGACGTTCGACGCGCTCGACGTCCTCGTCGAGGAGGACCGTATCGACCACTACGGCGTCAGCGTCGAGCGGATCGAGGAGGGGCTGAAGGCCATCGAGTATCCCGGCGTCGAGACGGTCCAAGTGATCTTCAACCCGTTCCGCCAGCGGCCCGCGGAGGCGCTGTTCGCCGAAGCCGAGCGCGCGGACGTGGGGATCATCGTACGCGTCCCGCTCGCCTCCGGCCTCCTCACGGGGGCCATCGACGCCGACACCGAGTTCGAGGAGAACGACCACCGCAACTTCAACCGCGAGGGCGAGGCGTTCGACGTGGGCGAGACGTTCGCGGGCGTCCCGCTGGAGGAGGGCGTCGCGGCCGTCGAAGACCTTCAACGAGTCGTGCCCGAGGAACTCACGCTCGCGCAGTTCGCGCTCCGGTGGATCCTCGACTTCGACGCGGTCTCGACGGTGATCCCGGGCTCGACCAGCCCCGAGCACATCGCCGAGAACGTCGCGGCGAGCGACGTCGACCCGCTGAGCCACGAACGCCACGGGGCGACGCGCGACGTCTACGAGAGCCGGATCGCCGAGCACGTCCACCATCGGTGGTAGGTCGGGAGGATGGACGGGCTCACCGACCCCGAAACGCTGCGCGACCGCGACGACGTCGAGTTCGTCGAGGAGTCGGTGGAAGCGCATCAGGATCACTTCGAGCTGTACGAACCCATCGCGGGGATGGCGATCGTGGGGGTCACCGACGGGCGCGGCCGACTGCTGCTCTTAGAGCGCGAGGACGCACCGGTCCCGGTGTTGCCCTACGGCCGGACCGAACCCGGCGACGACTGGGTGACGACCGCGCGCGAGGCGGTCGCGGACTCGACCGACGTCGAGGTCGCGATCGAGGGCGTGCGGCGGGTCCGTCGCCACACCTACCGGTCCGAGTCGGGCGCGGAGACGACCGGCTGCGACGTGGTGTTCGCCGCGACGCCGGTGGACGACGGGACCGATCCGAACGGGGGCCACGACTGGCGTGCGTCGTGGCGTGAGATGGGGACCCTCGACCTCCCCGACGACCCGAACAACGACGTGCTGAACGACATCCGGCTGTTCGTCGAATAGTTCGCTGAACACCTCGAAAGCCGGAAGCCAACACGAAATCCTTTTTGCCGTTTCAGGGAGAAGGTGGGGTAATGGAAATAGAGATCACTGCGGAGGAGGAGAACCCGATGCTCCACCGCACCGACGTGCGGTTCGAGCTCATCCACGACCAGGAGACGCCGTCGCGGCTCTCGGTTCGCGACAGCCTCGCCGCGCGGCTCAACAAGGACGCGGGCGAGGTCGTGATCCACGAACTCGACACCAAGTTCGGGATGCGCCGAACCCTCGGCTACGCCAAGGTCTACGACAGCGCCGACGACGCCCTCGAAGTCGAGCAGGCCTACATGCTCGAACGCAACAAGATCGCGGGCGACGGGGACGACGTCGAAGCGGAGGAGGCCTAAATGTCCCGTTCGGACCTCTACAACGACGACGGCACCACCGACCGCGAGCAGTGTCCCCGGTGTGGCGACGCGTTCCTCGCCGACCACGGCGACCGCTCGCACTGCGGTCGGTGTGGCTACACCGAGTGGAACTGAGGCGATGTGTCGGGCGGGCACGGGCATCGTGAACGACCGAGTGACGGGGACGTGAGCGGGCGGATGCGCGTTCTCGGTATCGAGGGTACCGCGTGGGCGGCGAGCGCGGCGCTGTTCGATCCCGAAATCGAGGAGGTATACATCGAGAGCGACGCCTATCAACCCGAGACCGGCGGGATCCATCCGCGCGAGGCCGCCGAACACATGCGCACGGCGATCCCGGACGTGGTCGAGACGGTGCTCGACGACGCGGGGGAGGGGGGTATCGACGCGGTGGCGTTTTCCCAGGGACCCGGGCTCGGACCGTGTCTCCGTATCGCGGGCACCGCCGCCCGCGCGCTCGCGCTCTCGCTCGACGTGCCGCTCGTCGGGGTGAACCACATGCTCGCCCACGCCGAGATCGGTCGCCACCGATCGAACTTCGACTCACCGATCTGTCTCAACACCAGCGGCGCGAACGCCCACGTCCTCGGGTTCGTCGGCGGCCGGTACCGGATCCTGGGGGAGACGATGGACACCGGGATCGGCAACGCGCTCGATAAGTTCACCCGCCACCTCGACTGGTCGCACCCCGGGGGGCCGAAGGTCGAACGCGCCGCGCGCGAGGGGAGCTACACCAAACTCCCCTACGTCGTTACCGGGATGGATTTCTCCTTTTCCGGGATCATGAGCGCCGCGAAGGAGGCCGTCGACGACGGGGTCCCCGTCGAGGACGTCTGTTTCTCGCTGCAAGAGACGACGTTCGCGATGCTCACCGAGGTGGCCGAACGCGCGCTCGCGCTCACCGGGAAGACCGAACTCGTGCTCGGCGGCGGCGTTGGGCAGAACGCGCGGCTCCAAGCGATGCTCGGGGAGATGTGTGCGGCCCGCGGGACCGAGTTCTTCGCACCCGAGGCACGCTTCCTCCAGGACAACGCCGGGATGATCGCGGTGCTCGGCGCGAGGATGGCCGAGACCGGGGAGACCATCCCGGTCGAGTCCTCGCGGATCGACTCGGGGTTCCGCCCCGACCAGGTCGCGGTGACGTGGCGCGACCCCGACCCGCCACGGCAGTCCGACCCCGAGACCGACCACCAGGGCGCGGAGGCGGTGGTCGAGTTCGAGGGCGACCGGGTGGTGAAACGCCGTCTCCCCAAATCCTACCGCCATCCCACGCTCGACGACCGGCTCCGGCGCGAGCGCGTCGTCGAGGAGGCGCGCCTCACGAGCGCCGCGCGTCGGCTCGGGGTGCCGACGCCGGTGGTCTACGACGTCGACACCCACGAGACGCGGTTGGTCCTCGAACGCGTCGGCGACGCCGACCTCCGCGACCGGCTGGAGGTGGACGCGGAGGCGGGCACGAACCGGGTCCGTGCGGTCGCCGACCACCTCGCGAGGCTCCACGGCTCGGGGATCGTCCACGGCGACCCGACGACCCGAAACGTCCGGGTGAGTGGGGAGACGGCCGACGACGGCAGAACATACCTCATCGACTTCGGGCTCGGCTACTACACCGACGCGGTCGAGGACCACGCGATGGACTGTCACGTCTTCGAACAGTCGCTCTCGGGAACCGCCACGGAGCCCGACCGGCTCCGCGAGGCCTTCGAGGCGCGCTACGCCGAACGTGGCGAGGGAGCGGTGCTCGACCGCCTCCGGGAGATCGAGGGTCGCGGGCGATACCAGTAGGGCAAAACCAGTAAATCACTTAACGGGGGCCGCCCAATGGGGGGACATGGCAGACGAACGACCACCGTCCGGCGAGATCTTCGGCGTCCCGTACAACTTCAACCGCCCGAGCCTCGGTCGGATGCTGTCGGCGTACTGGCAGCCCGGCGAGGAGATGCTGGTGAAGAAGCCGTTCGGGGTCGGCTACACCCTGAACCTCGCCAACTGGCGGTCGTGGATCGTCCTCGGCGTCGCCGCCTTCCTGGTCGCCCAGGAGAGCAAGGGCGAGGAGACGAGCGAGTACGAGGAGAACGAGGAGCCGGTCGAAGTCATCGTCGACTGAATCGACGCCTACTTTTCGGCGAGTTCCCCATACCCGGCATGCTCAGGTACGTGACGACCAACGAGGGGAAGGTCCGCGAGGCGCGGGCGTACATCGACTGTGACCCCCTCGACTACGACTACACCGAGGTGCAGGCCCCCGACCTCGGGACGATCGCGGCCCACGGCGCGCGCGAGGCCTACACCCACGCGGACGAACCCGTGATCGTCGACGACGCCGGCCTGTTCGTCGACTCCCTCGATGGGTTCCCGGGGCCGTACTCCGCGTACGTCGAGGACACCCTCGGCGTCGAGCGTGTCCGGCGGCTCGTGACCAATCAGGAGGGCGAGGACGGGTCCGCCGAGGACACCCGGGCGGCCTTCCGGTGTGTGCTGGCCTACTGCGACGGCGGGTCGTTCGACGCGAGTCCGGACCCGGTCGACCGGGACGACCGCGCGCTCGCGGCCGCGGCGGGCGACGAGTCGAACGAGGGCCTGCCGGTGAAGCTCTTCGAGGGCGTGGTGCGCGGGCGGATCGTCCCGGCGCGCGGCGACGGCGGGTTCGGCTACGACCCGATCTTCGAACACGACGGCACCACGTTCGCGGAGATGGACACGGCGGAGAAGAACGCGGTCTCCCACCGCGGACGCGCGCTGGCGTCGTTCGGCGAGTGGCTCGGCGAGCGCGGGGAGTAACCCGACCTGGGCGCGGCGAGCGGGTACCGAATGGGAACGCACAAAGTGGCTGGCGTCCCCACCACGACTATGACCAGGATCGCGGGGCTGGCGGGGAACCGGGGCCGGAACCTGCTGCGGATCGCCGAACGGGAACCCGGCGGGGCGGAGCTCGCGGTCGTCCTCACCGACGACCCCGACGCGCCGGTGCTCGATAGCGCGGCCGAGCGCGGGGTTCCCACCGAAGTCGTCGAGCAGGGCGACGACTCGCGTGAGGCCCACGAGCGCCGGCTGCTCGACGCGCTCGACGGCTACGACGTCGACCTCGTTTGCCTCGACGGCTACATGCGCGTGCTCACCGACGAGTACCTCGACGACGCGCCGCTCACCTTCAACGTCCACCCGTCGCTGCTGCCCGCCTTCCCGGGGGCCGACGCCCACGAACAGGTCCTCGATTCGGGCGTCAGCGTCACGGGCTGCACCGTCCACATCGCGACCGAGGAGGTCGACGAAGGACCGATCGTGACCCAGGAGGCAGTACCGGTGTACGCCAACGACGACGCCGAGTCGCTGAAGACCAGGGTGCTCCAGCGGGCCGAGTTCGTGGCCTACCCGCGTGCCGTCCGGTGGTTCGCCGAGGGCGCGATCGAGATCAAGGGTGAGGGCGACGACCGGCAGGTGCGCGTCGAACGCGACGCGACCGACGACTTCCCGAGCCGGCGGATGGCCACCGAGGAGCGCGGGGCACAGCTCAGGTACGGCGAGAACCCACACCAGGCCGCGGCGGTCTACTCGGACCCGACGAGCGAGGCGACGAGCGTGGTCGACGCCGACCAGTTGAACCCCGACGCGAAGGCGCTCTCGTACAACAACTACAACGACGCCGACGGCGCGCTCGGGCTGATCGAGGAGTTCGACGAGCCGGCCGCCGCGGTGATCAAACACACCAACCCCGCGGGCTGTGCGACCGCCGACGACCTCGCGACGGCCTACGAACACGCGCTCGCCACCGATCCGATGAGCGCGTTCGGCGGGATCGTCGCGCTCAACCGCGAGTGCGACGCCGCGACCGCCGAGCAGGTCATCGACTCCTACAAGGAGGTCGTCGTCGCGCCGGGCTACACCGACGACGCGCTCTCGACCCTCCGGGAGAAGGAGAGTCTCCGGGTGCTCGACGTCGGCGAGTTCGGCGCGCAGGCACGCTTTCGCGAGAAACCACTCGCCGGCGGTCGGCTCGTCCAGGAGCGCGACGCCCAGGTCATCACGCCCGACGACTTGGAGGTCGTCACCGAACGCGAACCCACCGACGAGCAGTTGGAGACGATGTGTTTCGCCTGGCAGGTCATCAAACACGTCAAGTCGAACGCGATCCTGCTCGCCGACGGCACCGAGACCGTCGGGGTGGGGATGGGCCAAGTCTCGCGGGTCGACGCGGTGCGGCTGGCGGCGATGAAGGCCGACGAACACGCCGAGGGGAAGGGTCCCGAGGGGTCGGTGCTGGCGTCGGACGCGTTCTTCCCGTTCCCCGACGGCATCGAGGCGGCGGCCGAGGCCGGCGTCGAAGCCGTGGTCCAGCCCGGCGGCTCCATGCGGGACGACGAGGTGGTCGCGGCGGCCGACGACCTCGGTCTCGCGATGGCCCACACCGGTCAGCGCGCCTTCCGCCACGACTGAACCGGTCGATTCGCGGCCCAGAAGGTTCGAGCAATCCACCTATCGACGAACCGTCGGCGATGCTGGTATCACAACCGCTAAGTGAATCCCGCACCGTTTTCGAGATAGCTAAAACCGACTCCCGGCACCGGGATCGGCCTTCATCAAAGAACATGACACAGGGACCAGATACGGGAGCGTCCTCCAGTTCGTCCGGTCTGCCCTCGCGCCGACGGTTTCTGACTGTGGCCGCGGCCGGCACGCTCGCCAGCGTCGGCGGGCTCACGGGAGCCGCCGCCCAGTCACAGCCCGAGACGATCGAGCTCGATGGCACGACCGCCGGCTGGGTCGGTCGAGCCCCCGGCCGGATCGAGGGCGCGACCAACCCGACCCTCCACCTCGAAGCCGGTACCGACTACCGGATCACGTGGACGAACACCGACGGCGCGCCACACAACATCGAGATACACGACGCCAACGGCACCGTCCTCGAACGGACGGAGGTCATCTCCGGGAGGGGGAAGACCCAGACCCTCGCGTTCACCGCGACCGAGGAGATGGCGACCTACCTCTGTGAGGTCCACCCGACCACGATGGTCGGTGACGTCAGTTTCGAGCCGGCGACCGAGACCACGACGAGCGGGGTCGAAGTGGACGAGTCGTACTTCGAGAAGGGACCGCAGATACGAACCGAGACGGTCGCCGACGAGGGTCTCACCGCGCCGCTGGACCTCGCAGTGCCGCCTGGCGAGCGCGGCCGCCTCTTCATCGTGGACCAAGTGGGCCAGATCTACGTCTACGACACCGCTTCCGGCGAGCGCGAGACCTTCTTCGACCTCAGCGACCAGCTCGTCGACTTCGGGAACCTCCCGAACGAGAAGGTGATCGACGAACGCGGCCTGCTCGGACTCGCGTTCCACCCGAACTTCGCCGAGAACCGCAAGTTCTACGTGGCCTACAGCGCCCCGCGGCGCGAGGGCACGCCCTCGAACTACACCCACACGCAAGTGGTCGAGGAGTACGAGGCAAACGCGGACGGCACGGCGGCGTTACCCGAAACCCAGCGCGTGCTGCTCGAAATGCCCTCGCCGTACTACACCCACAACGGCGGCGCGCTCGCGTTCGGCCCCGACGACGGCTACCTCTACATCAGCATCGGCAACGGGGGCGGCGCGCTGAAGTCGGAGAAGCAGGTCGACGACTGGTACGCCCCGAACCGGGGCGGGAACGGCCAGGACGTCGGCCACAACCTCCTGGGGAGCATCCTCCGGATCGACGTCGATACGCAGGAGGGAGGGAAAGCCTACGGGATCCCCGACGGCAACCCGCTGGTCGACGACGCGGGCCTCGACGAACACTACGCCTGGGGCTTTCGCAACCCCTGGCGGATGGACTTCTCCGGCGGTCGGCTGATGGCCGCCGACGTCGGACAGGCGCGATACGAGGAGGTCGACGTCGTCGAGAAGGGCGGCAACTACGGGTGGAACATCAAGGAAGGGACCCACTGTTTCGCCGCGACCGGCAACCCGGGCGACACGCGGGCGTCGTGTCCGAGCCGCACCCCCGACTCGGTGCGCGGCGGCGAGCCGCTGATCGACCCCGTCGTCGAGTACCCCCACCCGAACGTCGAGGACGGCCCCGGGGCCGGCATCTCCGTGATCGGCGGCTACTTCTACGAGAACGCGACCATCCCGGAGCTCGAAGACCGGTACGTCTTCGGCGACTACTCGAAGGGGAAGGCCGAACCGACGGGGTCGCTGTTCGCCGCCACCCCGACCGACGAGGGCCAGTGGTCGACCGAAGAGATAACGCTCGCCGACACCGACAACGGTCATCTGAACGGGTTCTTGCTGTGTGTCGGTCGGGACAACGACGGCGAACTCTACGCGCTGACGACCGACGAACTCGGCCCGACGGGCGAGACCGGGGCCGTCCAGCGCCTCCGGCCGCCCGCGGCCGAGGAGACGACGGCCGCCGACACCGAGACGCCGGGTCGACCGCCGACCGCGACGGCGACCGCCGAGCCCACCCCGACCGCGACCGCCACCGAGACGGCCACCGCGACCGAGGAACCGACACCGACCGCGACCGAGAGCGCGACGACCACGAACACGTCGAACGGAACCGAGGACGGTGGGGTCGGCCGGTTCGTCCCGGGGAGCGGACCCGGGTTCGGCGTGCTCGCGGGGCTGGCGGGCGTCGTCGGCATCGCCGCCCGACTGGTGTCCCGGGGCGGGGACGAATGACCGAGGCCGGATCGCCCGTCCGGGCCGGACGGCGACGCGGACGGGACCACTCGCCGGAGCGTGAGAGTTGACAATGAACTTCGATACCACCACGACGGAACGGCTCGCACCGAACGGAACGACCCGCAGACGATTCCTCCGGACGGCGGCCTCGGTCGGCGCGCTCGCCGGTGTCGGGGGCCTCGCCGGCGCACAGTCGGAGCCCGAGACGTTCAGTTTCGGTGGCGAGGTCGGGGGCTGGATCGGGCGCTCGCCCGATTCGGTCGCCGACGAGACCAACCCCCCGCTCCGGCTCGAAGCCGGCACGACCTACGTGTTCGAGTGGGAGAACACCGACGGCCAGCCCCACAACGTCGCCTTCCTCGACGACGACGACAACTCCATCGAGCGCAGCGAGATCGTCTCGGAACAGGGCGCGACCCAGAGCTACGAGTTCACCGCGACCGAGGAGATGGCGGCCTACATCTGCGACGTCCATCCCGTCTCGATGCGCGGGGAGATACTGTTCGGCGACGAGACCGCGACACCGGAGAACACGAACGCCGAACCGTACGTCCCGAAGGGCGCGTCGGTGCGGCTCGAAACCGTCGCCGACGGCGGTCTCGTCGCACCGCTCGACTTCGAGACCCCGCCGGGCGGGTCGGCGATGTACATCGTGGACCGGTTCGGCCAGGTCTACCTCCGGGATTCCGACGGCCTCCGTGACGAGCCGTTCATCGACGTGAGCGACCGGATCGTCGAGATCACCGGCGAGATGGGACTGCTCGGGATGGCCTTCCACCCCGACTACGAGGAGAACCGGAAGTTCTACCTGCGTTACAGCGCCCCGATCCGGGAGGGAACCCCGGAGGAGTTCGACCACACCGAGGTCCTCGCCGAGTTCACGGCGAACGACGACGGTACCAGCGCCGACCCCGACTCCGAGCGGACGGTCATGGAGATCCCCTCGCCGTACGACACCCACAACTCGGGAGCGATCGTCTTCGGGCCCGAGGACGGCTACCTCTACATGGGCATGGGCGACGGCGGCGGGGCCCACGACACCGACCTGGGCCACGTCTCCGATTGGTACGAGGCGAACGAGGGCGGCAACGGCCAGAACGTCTCCGAGAACCTGCTGGGTGGCATCCACCGGATCGACGTCGACTCACAGGACGGCGAGAAAGCCTACGGGATCCCCGACGACAACCCGCTGGTGGAGGGAGCAGGGCTCGACGAGTACTACGCGTGGGGCCTCCGTAACCCCTGGCGGATGGGGTTTTCGGGGGGCGACCTCTACGCCTCCGACGTCGGGCAGAACATGTTCGAGGAGATCGACCTGATCGAGAAGGGCACCAACTACGGCTGGAACGTCCGCGAGGGGACCCACTGCTTCAGCCCCGGTCCCGAGGGGAGTCGAAATCCGCCGGAGTCGTGTCCCACCCACACCCCCGAGGACGTCCGCGGCGGCGAACCCCTCGTCGACCCGATCATCGAGTACCCCCACACCCACGAGGGGGTCGGGGTCGGGTCGGCGTCGATCGGAGGCTACATATACGAGAACGACGCCATCCCCGCCCTCCAGGGGAAGTACGTCTTCGGCGACTTCCGGAAGACGAAGGAGACCGAGACCCCGACGGGGTCGCTGTTCGCCGCCACGCCGGCCGAGGGCGACGGGCTCTGGGAGCTCGAGGACCTCCAGATCGAGAACACCGAGAACGGCTACGTCGGCGGCTACGTGCTCGCGCTCGGACGGGACGACGACGGCGAGCTCTACGTCCTGACGACGGACAACACCGGCGGGGACGAGACCGGCCGGGTTCGGCGGATCCTGCCGCCGGAGAACGAGGAAGCCACCACGACCGGCAACGCGACCACGGCGACCGGCAACGCCACGGTCGCCACGAACGGCAGCTCGACCGCCTCCGGAACCGCCGGAACCGGAACGAGCGCGACGGCGACCGGAACCGGAGCGGGCACCGGGACGGGTGCGACGGCGACCGGGACCGCCGGGACGACGGGCGGCACGACGGCCGGGTCGGAGGGCGGTTCAGCCGGAACGGGTGGCTCGGCCGGCGGGACCGGGAACGGGAGTTCGGAGGGGACCACCGAGGGCTCGGGGCCCGGCTTCGGCGTGCTCGCGGCGGCCGGCGCGGTCGCAGTCGGTGCGGCGCGGGCGCTGCTGGGTCGGGACGATTGATCCTTCGCGAGCGAGTCAACGCGTTCACGGTTCCGGCCTGAAAAGGGAGGGCAATGGTGACGTTCGCGACGGGGCTCCAGTTGCTCGGCGGTCTCGGATTGCTGTTCTCGAACGGCTTCTTCGTCGTCACGGAGTTCGCGCTGACGCGGGTGAGACAGTTCTCGGAGAGCGAGTTCCGCGGCCGGAGCGGGCTCGAACGCGCCTGGGAGATGACCGAGGAGCTCGAGATCTACCTCTCGGGTTGTCAGCTCGGGATCACGATATCGAGCGTCGGGCTGGGGATCGTGGCCGAACCGGCGCTCGTGGCGGTGCTCGACCCGGCGGTGCGGGCGGTGGGGCTGGCCGGCGTGCTCGGCGGGTCGGAGGGCCACACCGCGCTCGCGGTAGGGCTCGCGCTCGCGAGCGTCAACCTGCTCCACGTCATCGTCGCCGAGCAGGCCCCGACCTACCTCGGGATCGAACGGACGAAGCTCGCGGCGCGCTACGGCGCGCCGGTGCTCTACTGGTGGACGACGCTCCTCGGCCCCGTGATCCGGTTCGCCGACTGGGTGGCGAAGGGGTTACTCGGCCTCGTCGGCATCGAGATCACCCGGTCGTGGGCCGACGAGGAGATGGAAGAAGGCGACGGCGACGACCGGCCGGCCTCGCGTGGCGAGCTCAAGAGCCGGATGGGGTCGATCCTCGGTGGGGAGATCCCCGACGAACGCGAAGAGGAGGTGCTCAACGCACTCGAGATCGGCGAGACGCCCGTGGCGGACGTGATGATCCCCCGCGAGGCGGTGGTGGCGCTCTCGACGGGCGATTCGGTGGCCGACAACATTGAAGTCATGCGGAAGCGCCAGCACACCCGGCTCCCGCTCGTCGGCGAGTCGCTCGACGAGTTCGTCGGGGTCGTCTACGCGCCGGTGGTGCTCGCGAACATCGACGCCCTCCGGGAGGGAAAACTCGCGCTCGACGCCATCGCCACCCCGCCGATGACGGTGCCCGACGACCTCCCGGTCAGCGAGCTCATCGACCGGTTCCAGGCCGAGAACCAGGAGCTCGCGCTGGTCGAGGGAACGAACGAGCGCGACGAAAGCCGTGTGGTCGGGCTCGTGACGACGACCGACGCGTTCGAGGCGATCGCCGGCGACCTCGAGGACCCGTTCGACTGAGCCTCAATCCGCCGCCGAGCCCGCCCCGCCGTGGGAGTCCTCCGTCATCGAGGAGTCGCGGTGGAGGTAGTAGAGCACGCCGAACAGGAGCGTCGCGAACACGTTGAGGACGGCCTTGTAGTCGAGCTCGATCGAGGTCTCGGCGACCTGTGTACCCGCGCGAGGCGGGATGAGTCCAACGCCGGCGAAGACCGCGTGGACCGCCAGTCCCGTGACCACCGCCGCGACGAAGATCATCCCCGAGAGGACCGCCGCGAACTGCGTCCCGTAGTAGCCACGGTAGGCGTCCATCAGCGGCGGGATGATGAGGTCGGCGTAGATGTAACTCAGCACGCCGCCGAACGAGAGCCCCTCCGTCCAGAGGATGGTGGCGAACGGGACGTTCCCGACCGAACAGACGAACGTCACGATACCGATCACCGCGCCGAGGAAGGTGGTCCAGACGACGAACGCCGGGAGGCCGAGGAGTTCGCCCGCGAACAGGCCGGTCCAGACCGAATCGGGCACGAACCCGGAGAGGATCCCGGCGAAGACGAAGCCCACGAGGATGTCCTCCCAGAGCATCCCCCACTCCTTCCACTGTTTGTCGGCGAGCGCGCGCCAGCCGTCGAGCGAGGTGGCGCGCTCGCGGATCGAGTCGTTCGCGTCCGAGGGGTCGAAGCTCTCCATGCAGCTCGCAGAACAGAAGTAGTAGGTCGTGCCGTCGTGCTCGGTGGAGTAGTCGGTCTCTTCGGGATCGACGTCCATCCCACAGACCGGGTCGCGGGCGGTGGGGTCGTCGTCGGACGTGGCGTTCTCGCGGGCGCGCTCGATCACGTCGTCGGGGACGAGATAGCGAAACCCGAGCGCCATCAGGCCGATCAGGAGGAACCCGCCGAGGAAGTCGGCGACGAGGAACTGCCACCCGAGCAGGATCCAGATCACCGCGCCGATCTCGATCACGAGGTTGGTCGAGGCGAACATGAACGCGCCGAGCGCGGCGGCCGCCGACGCGCCCTTCTTGAAGAAGTTCTTCGCGGTGGCGGTCGCCGAGTACGAACAGGACGAGGAGACGAACCCGAAGAAGGTCCCGTAGGCGAGTTCGCGCGGGCCGTTTCCTTCGAGGAGCTCCGAGACCTTCTCGCTCGGGACCCACGCCTCCACGCCGCCGGCGATCGCGAAGCCGACCACCAGCGCCCACCACGTTATCCAACCCATCGTGACCGCCGTCGTCGCGGTCTCGGCCGCGCCGTCGACGAGAAACGACCCGAGGGGCTCCCGGGTCGTGACCGCTCCGACGGCGACCGCGAGCAGCGCGAGCACCGTGAGGATCGCGTAATCACGTTTCTCCATCGTGTCTCGATCTACACGGTCGTCCCTTTCGTGGGTTGTGCCTTCGATAGCATCGTCGTCGTCGCCGAGCGGTTTCAGTGGCGAACTGTGGGGAGCCGTTCACCTCGGATGTTGAACTGTCCGGGAGTGAGAACACCGTAAGCGAAGTACGAATACTCGATGAGGGGTCGAGGCCCAGTCAGTCTCGATCGGTCCGAGTCAGTCCTGGTCGCCCCAGGCGGAGTCGTGGACCGCGTCCCGCACGGGCCGGGCTTCGGCCTCGGTCCGATCGCGGACCATCCGGCGGAGGCGGGCGAGTTCGGCGACGATCGAGTCGCGGCCGAACACCGCGAAGCCGCAGAAGATGACGACGAACCCGACGAGGGTCGTGGTCGAGACGGACTCGCCGAGGAGCACCCAGCCGCCGAGGGTGGCCACCACGGGCGAGAGGTAGAAGATCAGGTTGCCCTGGATCGCGCCGACCTCGTCGAGGAGGCCGAAGTAGGCGATGAACGCCAGCGCACCCGAGAACACCCCGACGTAGCCGAGCGCCGCGACCCCGGGCAAGGTCCACTCCACCATCGCGGGACTCTCGCCGGCGGCGAGGCTGAGGCCGTGACAGACCAGCGCCCCGACCGGGAGCGCCCAGGCCGTTCTGACGGTGCTCGAAAGCGAGGAGTCCGCCCGACGGATCGTCACGCTCCCGAGCGCGCCGAAGACCGCCGCCGCGAGCATGAGGGCCTTCCCGAGCAGGCCGCCGCCGAGGAGGCTCGCGGGGTCGATACCCACCACGAGCGCCACCCCGACGAACCCGAGCGCCATCCCGACGCCGCCGGCCCGCGAGAGGCGTTCGTCGGAGAGGAGCACCGCCGCGAGCACCGGCGTCAGGATCGGGTTGAGGCTGTAAACGATCGACGCGACGCCGCTGGAAGTGAACTGCTGACCGACGAAGATACAGGCGTTCGTGAGCCCGATCGCGAACACGCCCGCCCCCGCGATCCCGAGGAGGTCCGACCGGGTTCGGGGGAGCAGTTCCTCGCGCGGGAACCGATAGACCGCGTAGCCGACCAGCACGAGCGCCCCGATGTCGAAACGGGTGGCGACGAACAGCAGCGGCGGGAAGTACTCGAGGCCGGCCTTCGCGGCCACGAACGTGCCGCCGAAGAAGACACCCGCAGCGAGGAAGAGACCGACCAGGCGACGCGATTCCGACACTACCGACGTCCCCCGACCGAGGACGTCGTTCCGAAACCGTTCCGCGCGAAGGGAGGGAGTTCGTCGTTCATCGAGTCTCAATACGTCGTCCGGGTTTGTATATGTGTTCAGAAACGTTTTCGGAGAATGAAAGAGTGTCGGGGTACGTCGCCGGCTCACGGCGTGAGCGGATTTCAGGGGACGAAAACGGCTATACGCGAGCGGGGGTCAGGGAGGACATGGACCGGGCGCTCGAAGAGATCGAGTTCCTCGCGCTGTCGGCGAATCGAGTGGCGGTGCTCGAGACGCTGCGCGAGCACGCGTGTACCCGCCGGGAGCTCGCCGAGCGCACCGACGCCTCCCAGCCCACGCTCGGACGCGTCCTCAGGGACCTCACCGAGCGCCACTGGGTGACCCACGACGGCGAGCGCTACACGACGACCGCCACGGGGGAGATGGTCGCGGCGGAGTTCACCGACCTCCGGGAGACCCTCGAAACGGAGCTGCGGCTCCGCGAGGTGATGGCGTGGCTGCCGACCGACACGATGACGTTCGACCTCCGGCGGCTCCGGGACGCGACGATCACCCGCCCGAGCCAGACCCGGCCCGACGCACCCGTCCAGCGCGCGCTCGAGCTCCTCTGGGACGCCAGCGAGGTCAGGATCTTCTCGCACGCGTTCAACGGCCGGAGCCTCGACGTGCTCCAGCGCCGTATCGCCGACCACGAGGGGCGGTTCGAGGGGGTGTTCTCGCCGGCCGCGGTCGAGGCGCTGGCCGACGACGCCCCGCTCCGCCGCCAGCTCCAGGACCTGCTCGCGGCCGACGACGCCGAGGTCCGGCTCTACGACGGGTCGATCCCGGTCGCGGTGACGCTCGCCGACGACGTGGTCCACCTCATGCTCCGGGACGAGGGCGGCCTCCTCCGGGCGGGGATCGACACCGACGACGAGGCGGCGGTCGCGTGGGCACGCGAGACCCACGCGGCCTACTGGGAGCACGCCACGCCGCTCGACCTCGACGCGCTCGACTGAGCCTCGACCCGCGACCACGCGGGATTTACAACGAGAATTGTTAACTATACTGATAAGTCTTATCCGTAGTCGGTGCCGACCGCCGAGCGATGAAGACGGGGACGGGAACGACGGGGCGCATCGCACGCCTGTTCGGCGCGACCGACGACCCCCGGTCCGGGTCGGCGGACCCCGACACGCCACGTCGGGCCCGCGTGGCCGACTCGGTGATATTCGGGGTGCTCGGGGCGGCGTTCGCGACGTGGGCGGTCCGGATCCCGGCTGTGAGCGGGTCTCTGGAGATCGATTCGGGGGCCATCGGGCTGGCGCTGCTCGGCCTCGCGGTCGGGAGCATTCTCGGTCTGGTGACCAGCAGCGCGCTGGTCTCGCGCTACGGCAGCCGGCGCGTGATCCGGGGCGGGCTGTTCGTCTACTGCCTCGGGCTCCCCGTCGTCGGGCTCGCCGGCGAGTTCGCGAGCCTCGTGGGGCTGTTGGTGGTGTTCGGGTTCGGCAAGGGGTTGGTCGACGTGGCCGCGAACGCGCAGGGTATCCGTGTCGAGCGCGGCTACGCCGGCCAGATAATGGGGAGTTTCCACGGGCTGTTCAGCGGCGGCGGGCTGGTGGGGTCGGGCTTCGGCGGGGTCGCGGTCGTGCTCGGTCTCTCGGTCGAGACACACTTCGCCATCGTCGGCGTGGCCTTGCTCCTCGTCGGCCTCGCCGCCAGCACGCGACTGCTCCCCTTCGAACCCAGCACCGGGAGCGACACGGCGTTCGCGCTTCCCTCCCGGAAGCTCGCGGGCTTCTGTGCGATCGGGTTCTGTGCGCTGTTCATCGAGGGGGTCGGCAACGACTGGAGCGCGGTGTTCCTCGACGGCCCGGCGGGTGCGGGGCCCGCGGTCGCCACTCTCGGCTTCGCGGCGTTCTCGCTGTTGATGATGGTCGGGCGATTCCTCTCCGACCGGCTCGTGACGCGGCTCGGCGCGCGGCGCTTCCTCCGGCTGACGGCGACGGTCGCGGGGCTGGGACTCGCCCTGACGCTGGTCGCCCAGCCGGTCGTCTCGCTCGTCGGCTTCGCGGTGCTCGGGGCGGGGCTGGCCGGCGTGATGCCGGTCGCGGTGAGCATGGCGGGCAACCACGACCCCGACACCCCGGCCGAGCGCGCGGTCGCCGCGGTCTCGACGACGGGGTACGGCGGGTTCGTGATCGGACCGGTGCTGATCGGGCTGCTCGCCGACGCTACCTCGCTCCGGACGGCCTTCCTCCCGGCGCTCGGGCTCGCGGTCGCCATCGTGGCGCTGACGACCGTCCTCCCGACGGTCACTCGGGGTTCCCACACCGGTTCCGTCGGCGCGAGCGGGGACGACTAGCCCGACTCGACCCGCTCGACGACGAGCCGGGTCACCGCGACGTCCTCGGTGATGGCACCCCGCCCACCGACCGTGTACGTGCGGTCGTCGGTTTCGAGACACACCCGAGCCGCGCCGGCGAGTTCGGGGAGCGACGCGGGTTCGTCGTCCGTCGTGCCGGTGTACTCGACCCCCACGAACTCCCCCGCGAGGGTACACGGCTCCCCCGTCCCGACGAACTCGCCCTCGACCCGTCCGGAGATGGTCGCGCCGCCGTCGAGAACGGGTTCGAGCCACCGGACGCAGTCGGTGATCTCGACGAACGAGTGGGGTGGCTCGTCGCTCCGCGCGGTGTAGACCTCGTCGTAGACCTCCCAGAGCCGGCTCAGGAAGTACCAGTGGAAGACGTAGGCGGTGGTGTAGTCGTCGACGAGCACGCCGTACCCGTCGGACTGTGGCGCGGCGGTCGCGTAGCACGCCCGCTGGCGGTCGGCCAGCAACAAGAACGGCCCCGGAAGCTCCCGATGGCGCACCTCGGTACACGCCCCCTCGAACGCCGACACGTCGAGCCCGTCGTCGTCCGGGACGTGGAGCGAGAGCTGGATTTGGACGCCACGCTCGAAGGCCTCGCGGAGGTCGGTGTCGATCCGGCGAAACTCCTCGGGCGTCGCGGCGACTTGGAGGTGGGCGGTCGCCCCCGCGACCGTCTCGCGGGCGTGTTCGAACACGGTCCGGCGGCGGCGCACGATGCTCACGCCGCCGCCCTCGACCGTCGCCTCGCGATAGCGGGTCTCGACCTCCTCGATGGCGGCCTCGAACCGCTCGACGGCGGTCCGCAACCCCGAGAGCGCCTCGTCGGGGTCGTTCGCCCGGGCGTAGAGCCGGTCGCGGTCGTAGGTCGTCACGTAGCCCGCGTCCTCCAGCCCGCGGAGCACGTCGTAGACCCGGGGCTGGGGCACGTCGCTCCAGGCGGCGATGTCGCTCGCCGACCCCGAGCCACGTTCGAGGAGCGCGACGTAGGCGTCGGCCTGGTAGGGCGAGAGCCCGGCCGTTTCGAGCACCGCCCGGAGCTCGTCGGAGTTCATTGGCGGGAGTTCGATCGGAGCGGGCTTAGGTCCCGTGCCCACGACGCGACGGTACCACGGACCGACCGACGCGCCGCCTGCGAGTGCCGGCCCGGAGCCTAATCCGCCGGCCCGCCGTTGGTCGATATGAGTTCCGGAGAGTGGAGCGGCGACGACGAGTTCGAGTGTTCGACCTGCGGGGCCGTCTTCGAGACCGAGCGGGAGCTCGAACAGCACACCGAATCGGAACATCCCGATCAGTCGTCCTGACCCACGGACGAACCATCCACTCCCGACCGTCGTGTCGGGAACCCCTGATATCCCCCACAACAGATGCTCTTCAACGACCGACTCCGAACCGACGACACCGTCGAATCGATCCCGCGCGAGGAGATGCTGCGCCACTGGCTCGAAAAGGAGGTCCACGAGAACGACGGCGACGACCTCGCTGTCGACGCCATCGACGACGAGGACCGCCTGCTCGACGAGCTCGTCGAGCGGAAACCCATCGCGGAGTCGATCTTCGCCGACAGCGACCTCCGATGGCACCACCTCGACCTCCACGAGGACGAGCTCGAAGCCCTCCACACCATCAAGGGCGAGTCCGGCGAGGACTGGCGGGCGATCACCGAGGAGAACACCATCGCGAGCATCGCCGACCACATCCACGAGGCCGACGACCTCGCGGAGCTCGACACCCCGAAGGACCTCGAACAGGTGGTGGACTTCGCCTCGAAGTTCCCCGACGAGATCGAGATGGAGGAGCTGATCGTCGCCGACGAGGCCGACGAGGACGCCTACCTCGCCGACGGAAATCATCGAGCGGTGGCGATCGCACTCCATCTCAGAGATGGGGGAGCCTACCCCGAACAGGAGGCCTACGTCGGCGTGAGTGCGGACGAACTCGACCGATAGCGGGGCTGGAGTTCCGCTCGAATCACTCCAGCCGGTAGCGCAACAGCGCCGCGATACCGCCGAGCGCACCCAGTTGATTACCGGGCGCGAACTCGCTCGAAAAGACGGTGACGGAGCCGCCCTGCTGTTCGACGCTCTCGATGACCTCGTTCGCGTCGATGTCCCAGTCGCCCTCGCCGGCACGCTCCTCGCGGAGTTTGTCGTCGAGCACCAGCAGTTCCTCGACCGCGCCGTACTCCGCCGCCTCGGCCACCGCCTCGATACCGTAGGTCGCCGCACCCTCGGTGGCGATGCGTTCGGTGAGTTCGTCGATCTGCTCGGCCTCTTCTGCAATTCGAGTCTCGGCCTGGACCTCTTCGACCGCGCCGCGTTTCAGGACCTCGTGAACCCCACGATCCCCGGCGGCGCTGGTGTCGACCGTCGCGCCGAACTTCTCGGCGACCTCGGAGTGGTGGCGCTCGATGTACTTCCGGGCGTCCTCTTTGGTAAATCCCGGCCCGGCCAGCAGGACGGTGTCGACGTCGAGGTGTGAGAGGGCGCTCGCGAGGTCCCCGAAGAGTTCCTCGCGGTCGCGGGCGTCCTCGCCCTTTCCTGTCGGCCCCGTCAGAGAGGCGTACTCCTCGGTGCCGTACTGGGCGACGGTGTGGATCGAGGCCGCACCCTCCTCGACCGTGGCGATGGCGACCTCGGCGTTCTCGGTGGCCTCGACGGCCTCCTCGATCCGCTCGCGCTGGTCGGGCTGCCAGCGCTTCTCGATCTCGACCTCCTCGCGTTCCTCGACGTTCAGGGTGTGGTGATGACCGACTTGATCCTCGCGCGAGGCCCACTCGATAGTCCCGGAAACCCGGAGGCGGTTGGCAAACTTGTGGAACTCGCTCTCCTCTACACTGATGGTGACGGACATGGGTTCGCGCTCGCCGCCGGTGTCGCGCATCCGGTCGTCGTCGCGCTGGATGCGGCGGGTGGTGTCGCCGCTCACGAGGTCGCCGGGTTCGAGAACGTAGGAGAGATGCCAGAGGTCGTCGAGGCTCTCGGGGACGAGCGTCCAGCGCTCGCGCCCGCCCTCGACGGTCGTCCGGCCGTTGATGCGCATGGTGGTCCTCGGGGATGTGGGGCTAAGTGCGCTGTCGTTCGCGGTACCGACCCGTGTGGGTCCGAAGGGACGACGGGATGGCCGTCGCGGTCCTCGGGTCGGGTCTCGTCAGCCCAGGATCAGCAGGAGGACAGGGATCGCGAGGACGGAGGCGAACACGGCGAAGCCGACCAGTACCCGGGTCGTCGTGACGAGCCGCTCGATAGCGACGAGTCGAGATCCATCGATTCGAGAACGAACGACACGATTGAATATGTATCGACGTTTGGTGCTCGATTCCATCGCGGAGTCAGCGGGAGACAAGAGTTATGCCATCGTGAACTGATTCACGAACGACAGATGACTCGACCATCGAATCCACGCGTCGTGGGGGCTCCGTGAGCGACCAGCGGGAGCCGACGGCGACGGTCGATGCGACCGACGAGCGCTCACCGCGGGCGGGGTCCCACGAACGGTCCGTCGAGGGATCGACGACGAGGCGACACCACGAAACCGACGAGGTCTACTGCTGGAACTGTGGCCGCTCCGTCGCGGCGGCCGCCGAGATCTGCCCAGAGTGTGGTGTCAGACAGCGACCGCCGCCGACCGAGAGCGGGAAGAATCCGGGCGTCGCGGCGCTCCTCTCCGCGGTCTGGACGGGTGCCGGTCAGATCTACAACGGCGACATCGGTCGCGGTGTTGCGCTGATGGCGCTGATGTTCGTCTCGACGGTATCCATCGTCGTCGGCATCGGGTTCGTCACGACGCCGCTCATCTGGGGCTACGCTATCTACGACGCGTACCGCACCGCCGATGCGGGTGTTCGAAATCGGGAGGATCATGAGTTCTAAGCGTCGCCGAAACACCGACGAGGTGTTCTGTCGCCACTGTGGGGAGGTGATCTCGGTCCAGGCCGAGGTCTGTCCCCACTGCGGCGTCCGCAACGCCCGCTACAACGGGGGGTCGACGCTGGGGTCGGAGCGCTCTGACACGACGCTCGGGTTAGAGACGAACATCACGGCGGCGCTCGCCTACGTTCTCGGTTTCGTTTCCGGGATCGCGGTCTACCTGCTTGAGGACGACGAGTTCTCCCGATTCCACGCCGCCCAGAGCATCGCGGTGTTCGGTGGGCTCGCGGTGGTAAACGTCTTTCTCGGAGTGTTCACCGCCATCGGGATCTCCTCCGTCGGCGCGACGCTGAGCGGCCTCGTCTCGCTCGTGACGCTCGGCCTCTGGGTGTTCCTTATCATCACGGCCTACCGGGGTGAAACCCGCCGGATCCCTCTCGCGGCCGACGTCGCCGACCAGCTCGTCGGCGGACCGAGCGAGCGGAGTCGAACGTCCGGCACTGGCAAATCGACGGGTGGAACGGTGGCCGACAACGACGCGCTGGCAACGCTCCGGTCCCGATACGCCCGCGGCGAGATCGGCGAGGACGAGTTCGAACGCCGGCTCGAACGGCTGCTCGAAAGCGAACACGACGACCGAAACCGGGGTCGTGAATCGCCGGAAACCGAACGTTCGTGGTAAGTACTCGGGTCAGTCCTCGACGACGCGACTCCCGCCTGGCGGCAGGAACTCCGCGATGAGGTCGGGGCTCGCCACCTTCCGGACGAAGGAGGTATCCCGAAACCGCTCGCGGAAGGTCCGATAGAGGCGCTTCGCGGCGTCGTTCTGGGCGTACTGACCCGGTTCGAGCGTGACCGAGGTCTCCGTTCGGGGTTCGATCGCCGACGGCGGACCGCCGACCACGCGGGTCTCGGGTTCGCAGGTGATACCGACCGCCGCGCTCACGGCCGTATCCCTGAAGTAGGTGCGGTCGCCGCGAACGGTGAACGCGCCCTTTTCGAGGTACTCGCCGCTCTCGGGGGTCTTCGAGACCTGGTCGGGTTCGGCCATGTAGACGTCGCCCGCGAAGCGCCCGTCCTTCCAGACGGAGGAGTACGAGACGGCGAACGTCGCGGCCTCGTCGAGCGTCGTCTCGGGGAGGTCGATCTCGCGGGTCGGTTCGCTCGGGCCGGTGGCCTTGAGTATCGTGACGGGCCCACCACGGGCCTGGGTGTGGAAGAAGCGGTCGCCGCGGTCGAGATATTTCTTGACCAAGTCCTCGTTCTGGTCGGCGTTGCGCCCGCCGAGCACGAGGAACCCGTCCGAGGTGTGGAACCACCGGAAGCGCTCGTACCACTGCTCGTTCGTTCTGACCGGGATGGAGCGGCGGTCGAGCCAGTCGATGTCCTCGGCGTCGTCGTCGGCGTCGGTCGCGTCCGCGCCGCCTGAATTCCACTCCTCGCGACGCTTTTCGAGGGCTTCGAGCTCGGCACGGGTGTCGGCGACCGCCTCCTCCGCACCCTCCTTCTTGCCGAGGACGCGTTTGGCCTCGCGGTAGAGCCGGTCGGCGTTCTGCTCGACGCCCTCGCGCGGGTCGAGGGTGACCGTCTCGCCGTCGATCTCCACCCCGACCGTTCCCTCGCTCGAATCGATGCCCGCGACGGCCTCCGCCGCCGGGATCCCCTGTGCTTTGCCCTCCTCGAACCGGTCCTCGATCTCCTCCCACGGGGTGTCGCGTTCGCGCGCCGTGCGCACAGTTGAAAGGATCTCGTCGACGAGACCGTAGTTGGCGTAGAGGGATTCGGCCTTCGCGCGTTCGGTCTCGGCCTGTTCCTCGAAGCCCTGGATCGCCCCCTCCTGCTGGTCGATGATGCGTTGCTGGCGTTCGATCTCCTCCTCGAAGTCGGGTTTCTCGCGCCCGCCGCCCTCCTCGTTCTCGGTGGTCTCGAGGTCGACGAAGTAGGCGTCGAGCGCCTCGGTGAACGACTCGAAACCCTCGCTGTCGAGGTGGTCGTTCTCTTCGAGCGGGAACGGTGTGACGTCGACCGGTTCCTCGTCCTCGCGGTAGATCCGCGGGTCGAAGTCGCCGCTCGACAGGCGCTCCGCGAGGCGGGTGAGTGCGTCGAACAGCGCCGTGTACTCCTCCTCACCCGAGTCCTCGATGGCCTGCTCCTTCTCGACGCCGGCACGGGTACAGATCTCCTCCGCGTAGAGCCCACCGAAGTTGAGCTGGGTCGCGAGGGTCCGCACGAGGTCGGTGTTCGACTCCTCCATCCGGGCGGCGAAGCCCTCGTAGTCGACTGCGAGCGGGTCGAAGCGCGAGGAGGGGAACTCGTACTGTGCGCCGGGGGCCACGGTTCTGGACTGGAGGCGAACGGTGTTGAGACAGTCGACGACTTCCCCCGTCGAGTCGAGCACCGCGACGTTGCCCTCGCCGAAGAGTTCGGCCACGATCCTCGTGTCCCGGTCCTCGCGTTCGAACTCGAAGGTCAGCACGCGGTCGAAGCCGAACTGCGAGGCCCCGGCGAAGTCGGCCCCCGAGAGTCGGTTTCTGAGCATCTTCGCGAAATCCGGTGGCCGACCGGGCGCGTCGGGCACGTGGTCGGGCGAGACGACGTGGGCGCGTTTGGTCTCGCCGACCTCGACCATGAGTTCGACGCGGCCACGGTCGAAGTCCCGGAGTTTCAATCGAAGCAGATCGTCGCCGTAGAGGTAGGCCTTGTCGAGTTTCGCGCCGGCGTAGCGCCCGAGTTCGGTCACGAGCGCCGCGAGGTCGACGCTGGTGAGCTCGCGTTTCGGGTTCATGTTCTCCCACCGAACCCGCGCCGAAAAGAGGTGTCGTTACCGCCGTCCGGGACCGTCGCGGGCCGAGCATTGGGCGAGCGGTGGCGGTGCGGATGGTGTGGCGCGCGGGAGGCCGTCTTCGACGGCCGACTCGTGCGAGGGATGAGCGGAGCGAGTGCAACGAGCGACGCGAATCGGTTGGGGAGGGCGTGGCGCGGGGCGGTCACTCACTGTCGTCAGGAATTGCCAAAATCGAATCGTCGCATCCTTCAACCGAATCCCATCGTAACGAAGACTCTCGACACAGGACCAAACCACTTCGAGTTCGACACCTCTTTCATCCAAAGCATCCCACCATCGCGCATGACTTCCCGCGGCCCGCTCGCGACCGTCTCACCGCTCGACGGTCGCTACGCGAGCTACACCGAGCCCCTGGTCGAGTACGCGAGCGAAGGCGCGTTGATCCGCGCGCGCGTCCGGGTCGAGATCGAGTACCTGATCGCGCTTGCCGACCTCGATGCCACGCCGTTCGCCATCGACGACACTGACCGCGAAACCCTCCGCGAGGTCTACGAGTCGTTTTCGGAAGAGGATGCGGAGCGGGTGAAGCAGCTCGAAACCGAGGGGACCGACGACCGTCCTGCGACGAATCACGACGTGAAGGCCGTCGAGTACTTCGTCCGCGACAGCCTCCCCGACCCCGCTATCGCCTCGTGGGTCCACTTCGGCCTCACCAGCGAGGACGTCAACAACCTCGCCCGCCGGGTGTGCTGGAAACCCGCGGTCGAGGACGTGCTCGTCCCCGAGCTCGAAGCAGTACGGGAGAAGTTCGCCGACCTCGCCACGGCGTATGCCGACACCCCGATGCTCGCGCGGACCCACGGTCAGCCCGCCACACCCACCACGTTCGGTAAGGAGATGGGGGTCTACGCCGGGCGGCTTCGGAGAGGTATCGACCGGGTCGAACGCGCGGCCGACGGTCTGGCCGGGAAGCTCGCCGGGGCGAGCGGGACGTACGCCGCCCACCACGCCGCCTACCCCGAAGTGGACTGGCAGGCGTTCGCCGCCGAGTTCGTCGACTCCCTCGGACTCGCGCACGTCGAACCCGTGACGCAGTTGAACCCCTCGGACGACCTCGCACGGCTGTTCGACGCGCTCCGCGGGGCGAACCGAGTCCTGCTCGACGCCGACCGCGACGCGTGGCGCTACGTCTCTGACGGCTATCTCGGCCAGGATAGCGAAAACGACGAGACCGGGAGTTCGACGATGCCCCACAAGGTCAACCCCATCGACTTCGAGAACAGCGAGGGGAACCTGGAGAAGGCGAACTCCGACCTCGAATTTTTGGGTTCCTACGTCACGACCTCCCGCCTCCAGCGCGACCTCTCGGACTCGACGGTGAAGCGAAACGTCGGGAGCGCGTTCGCCCACTGTCTCATCGGTTATCGAAAAACGGGCATCGGGCTCTCGAAGGTGGTCCCGAACGAGCGGGTCATGCGCGAGGAGCTGGCTGACAACCCCGAGGTCGTCGGCGAGGCGGTCCAGACGATCCTCCGGCGCGAGGGGCACTCGGACGCCTACGAGCGGGTGAAGGAGCTGACCCGCGGTCGGCGGACGAGCCTCGACGACTTCCACGAGCTGTTCGACGACCTCGACGTGAGCGAGACGACCCGCGAGGAGCTACGGGCGCTCACGCCCGCGAGCTACACCGGGGTCGCGAACGGGCTGGCCGACTCGCGGGAGTGACGGGAGCCGCTGTCCGCGCGCGCTCGGTAGATCATCGGATCACGGTGACGTTGGCCGGCGACCGGCGCACCACCGACTCGGCGGTGTTGCCGAGGAGGACCCGGGTGATCCCTGTGCGGCCGTGGGCCCCCATCACGACGTGGTCGATGTCGTGGTCGGCGACGTAGCCGCAGATCCGACGGGTCGGCCGACCGAAGACGACCTCGGTCCCCTCGACCCGGTCCGGGTCGTCGGCGCGTTCGCGGAGCCGTTCGTGGAGTTCGTCGGCGTCGTTCAGTACGCCTTCGTACCACTCCTCGCTGTAGCCGACCATGCCCGGAACGCCCGTCGGCGACTGATAGCCCCTCGTGAGGGGGTCGACGTCGACCGGGTCGATGACGGTGAGGAGGGTGATTTTGGCGTCCTCGAACGTCAACGCGAAGTCGAGGGCGCGTTCGGACTGCGGCGAGCCGTCGATCGGAACGAGCACGTGTTTCGGTGCGGACGAGTCGCTCATGAGGAGCGGTTGGTCGGGTGACGACAAATCCGTTGCTCATCCGGCGTCCGGCATCGCCCGTCAGAGGACGAACGCGAAGATCACGTACGACCCGATGGTCGAGATGGTCGGCGTCAGCAGCCAGAGCATCACGATCCGGCTGGTGGCCGCGGCGTCGAACAGTTCCTCGGCGACGAGTTCGTCGGGGTCCTCCTCGCCGATCTTCGGGACCTGCGCCGGTTGTTCGTCGGTGTCCGGTGGCTCCTCGGCGGGTTTGGCCGTCGCGAGGTCGCCGACGGTCGGACCGGGCGGCAGCGGCGACTCGCCGGTCTTGGGTGTGGTCTCGGCGGCGAGCGCGCCCACGGAGAGGTCGGGCCCGCCCTCGCCGCTCATCGCGGAGCCGGCGGCGTCGGCGAGCGTCACCGCCCGCGAGGACCGTCCCCAGCCGAGACCGATGATACAGGAGGTCATGCTGACCGCGAGGCTCGCCGGGATCCCCATGTTCGAGAGTACGGTGATGATCGTCGCGCCCACCAGCGAGACCAGCATCGCGGCGAGGATCGGGAGGTCGGTGATACCGTCGCCCACCGTATCGAGGGTTCGCCGGGCGATCGTGAACGCCCCGAGGCCGATCGCGACGACCGCGAGGATGACGCCTTGCTCGACCGTGATCTGGCCGCTCCCCACGAGCGGGGCGACCGCGTTGGCGACGTTCGACGCGCCCGCGGAGAAGGCGTTGTAACAGGCCACCACGAGCACCAGCGCCGCCCCCATCACGTCGCGCGGCCCAACGTTCTCGTTGAGCCGGGGTGTCGGAACCGTCCCCGACCGGTCGAGGTGGAACAGGCCGCCTTCGATCCGGGCGAACGAGACCCGGGCGTCGAGGTAGGGGTAGACGTATCGCCCGATGACGACCCCCGCCCAGAAGGCGACCAACGGCGCGACGATCCACGCCGAGACGATCGAGAACATCAGGGTCTCGTTGAGGGTGTTGCTGGCGAAGCCGAGCCCGACGATCGCGCCGACGGAGGTCATCGAGGTCGAGGCGGGCACACCGTAGAGGTTCGAGATCAGCAGCGAGAGACCGGTGAAAAAGAGGACGACCGTGCTCGCGACCAGCGTGAACTGGCTCGACGGCACGATCTCCCCGCCCATGGTCGTGACGACCTTCCGCCCGACCGTCCACCCGCCGATCAGCGCGAAGAGGGTGAAGAGCCCGGCGGCGAGGGTCTTGCCCGTGATTCGGCTCCCGACCGCCGGCCCGAACGCGACCCCCGTCGAGGAGCCACCGATGTTGTAGCCGACGAACGCCGCGACCAAGAGACCAACCACGAGCAATGCAGAGATCATACGAAGTCGTGTACGTTTGGGAGTCGTCGTCGTCGTCGTATGTGGATTTCGTTTCCGACCCTCCGACGGACGAACGCGGTCGGAACACGGCGCGAGCCGTGTCAGATCTTCTTACCGGTCGAAAAACGAGTCGGGTCGAACGAAGCGGGAGCGACGGTTCAGTCGTCGAACTCGGCCTTGAAGCCCTCGAACTCCGCGAGGTGTTCCTCCTCGTCGGCGAGGAGTTCGGTCGCGAGGTCCTCGGTCACGGGGTCGTCGGCCGCCTCGGCGGCCTCGATGAGTTCGCGGTAGGTCTCGACCGCACCCTGTTCGGCCTCGATGACGCCCTCGATCACGCTCAGGACGTCGGTCGAATCCTCCGGCGGCTGGAGGCTCTCCTGGCCCATCTCCAGGTCGAACGAGCCCTTCGGCTGGCCGCCGAGCTGGGTGATGCGCTCGCCGAGCGTCTCGGCGTGCCCGAGCTCCTCCTCGACGTCCTCGCGGAGGCCGTTGGCGACCTCCTCGGCCGTCACACCCTCGATCGCGATGGCGTCGGTCTGGTAGTTGATCACCGTCTCGAACTCGTCGTTACGTGCGGCGTGAAGCAGGTCGAGAACGTCCTCGTCGCCTTCGGTGCTCATGTCTCCCCGGAGGGCTGTCGAACACTTAAGAGTGGCTTTCGCGGAGACACGTTTCGACGGCGTTCTCGAGGGTCTCAGCCGCTCGTTCGACCTCCGGTAGACGGACGTACTCGCGGTCGGCGTGGGCCACCGGCCCCTCGCTGTCGGCGAGCACACCCGGGCCGAACACGACGGTAGGCGCACGTCGGGCGAAGTACGAGGCCTCGGTCGCGGCGGTGAACGGCCGCGTCGCACAGTCGAGTTCCCGGAAGGCTTGCACGACACCGGCGTCGGCATCCGTCTCGAAGGCTTCGAGGAACGGCGTCTTCCGGTCGGTGAGTTCGAACGAGACCCGCGAGCCGAGGCGCTCGCGGAGGTACTCGTCGAGACCCGTCTCGTAGCCGTCGGCGGTCTCCGGCGGGACGCTTCGGCGGTCGAGGACGATCTCACACGCGCCGGCGACCTGGTTCGTGGCGTCGCCACCGTCGATCACGGTGGGCGTGAGCGTCGGCGCGCCGAGGTCGGGGTGGGCGTCGAGCCCGTCGGGTCGGTCGTCGAAGCCGGGGAGCGCCTCGACCGCGCGGGCGGCGAGCGAGATGGCGTTCGTCCCGCTCTCGGGTTCGGCGGCGTGGGCGCTCTCGCCCTCGATCTCGACGACACCCTCGAACCGGCCCTTCGCAGCGGTACAGACGTCGAGGCCCGTGGGTTCGCCGACGATGACCGCGTCGCCGCGTTCGGGGTCGAGGTCGAGGTCCGGGACGATCGCCGCCGCCCCCGTCGAGTAGACCTCCTCGTCGGGGGTGACGACGAGCGTGACGCGGCCGGCCTCGGGGTCGCAGTCGAAGAACGCCGCGAGGATCGCCGCGAGCGGTCCCTTCGCGTCGCACGACCCCCGCCCCGAGAGGGTGTCGCCGTCGCGGGAAGGAGGAATATGGGGCGCGACCGTGTCGATGTGGGTGTTGAGGACGAGGTGGGGGCCGTCGGGATCGCCGCCTCGGCTCGCGGTCACGTTGCCCGCGTCGTCCACCGTGGGGTCGATGTCGTGCTCGCGGAGCGTCTCACAGAGGAACGAACGCATCCCGTCGACGTCCTCGTGGGAGGGGATCTCGACCGCGCGTTCGAGGAACGCGACCGGGTCGAAGTCGGCCATCAGTCGTCGGCGGTCGCGCCGGTTTCGCCGTCGATCTCGACCGAGCGCGAGCCGCCCATCGAGACCCGGCCCGCGAACTCGCGCTCGGTGGGGCCGCGGAGGATGGCTTCGGTGCCCGAAAAGCTGACTTCGAGGTCGCCACCCGGCGGGGAGACCGTCACCGAATCGTCCTCGGCACGGCCGAGCTTTCGGGCGACCGCCGCGACCGCGACCGCGCCGGTGCCACAGGACTTCGTTTCGCCCTCGACGCCGCGCTCGTAGGTCCGCTGGTCGAACCCGCCTTCGCCGTCCGGGCTCGCGAGCGTGACGTTCGCCCCGTGTGGGAAGACCTCGGCGTGGCGGACCGGCGGTGCGACCGATTCGAGGTCGGTCGTCGAGACGTCCTCGACGAACGCCACCGCGTGGGGGACCCCGATGTCGACCGCGGTCACGTCGAGGTCGCCGATGGCTTCCTCGACGAGCGGTTCGTCACGCGCCAGTGGGACGGCCTCGGGCGAGAAGCGTGGCAGCCCCATCTCGATCGAGACGCTCTCCTCGTCGACCGTCGCGCGCCGGGTTCCCGACTGGGTGTCGACCATCACGACGCGTTCGCCCGTTCGTTCGGTGGCCCACGCCGCCGCGCAGCGCGCGCCGTTGCCACACATCGGGGCGGTCGAGCCGTCGGGCTGGACCAGCGTCATGACGACCCGCGGCGAGGCGTAGCCGGCTTCGAGCGCGAGGTAGAGCACGCCGTCCGCACCGGTGGAGCCGTTTCCGTCCCCGACCCCGCTCTCGCGGTCACAGAGGTCGATCGCGAGTCGTCGTCGGTCCGTCACCGGCTGGGCCGCGTCGATGACGAAGAAGTCGTTGCCGGTGCCGTGGAACTTGTCGAATGATATCATTGGTCGAGCCTCGTGAGGTCGGATACCGTCTCGCGCCGCACGCAGACCCACGACGCGTCGCCGTCGAGGGCACAGACCGCGGGTCGGGGTCGGGAGTTGTAGGTGCTCGCCATCTCGTAGCCGTACGCGCCGGCGTTGCCGATGGCCAGGAGGTCGCCGCGCTCGGGTGCCGAGAGGGGTCGGTCGCGGGCGAGCGTGTCGGTGGACTCACAGACCGGGCCGGCGACGGTCGCCGCGACCGTCTCGCGATCCGACGCGTCCCCCGCGAGCGAGCGGAGTTCGTGGAACGCGTCGTAGAGCGCGGGGCGGGCCAGAGCCGTCATCCCGGCGTCGACACCCACAACGGTGGTCTCGGGCGTCGGCTTGACGGTGTTGACCCGCGTGAGGAGGACGCCCGCGTCGGCCACGAGATACCGGCCGGGTTCGATCCCGAGCCGCGCGTCGACGGCGAACGCCTCGCGCGTCGTCTCGGCGAGAGTTGGGAGATCGAGCGGGGGTTCGGTCTCGTGGGAGGGGACCCCGAACCCACCGCCGATGCTCACCGCGTCGAGGTCGTGGTCGGCGAGCTCGGTCGCGATCTCGCTCACCCGCTCGACTAGCGCCTCGTGACGACCGAGGTCGTCGAGGATCCCGCTGCCGGCGTGGGCGTGGAGCCCGACGAGGTCGAAACCCATCTCTTCGGCATCGGTCGCGACTTCCCCCACTCGGTCGGCCGGGATGCCGAACGTCGGGTCGCCGCCGGTTCGGACCTTCTCGTGGTGGCCCGCGCCCACGGCGGGGTTTGCCCGGAGGTAGACCCGCCCCGTCCAGCCCCGGTCGGCCAGTCGGGTCAGCGTGTCGCGCGCGCCGACGGTGATCGTGATCTCGCGTTCGGCGGCGAGGTCGGTCACTCGGTCCAGGTCGCGGGCGGGCGGGTTGACGGCGGTGTAGCGCAGGGTCGAGAAACCCGCCTCGTGCGCCCGGACGACCTCGCCAGCGGAGGCACACTCCGCCCCCAACCCTTCGTCGGCGAGGGTTTCGAGCACTGGCTTCCTGGCGTTGGCCTTCACCGCGTAGTCGATCGCGGCGTCGGGGAACGCCTCGCGGAGACGGGTCGCGTTCTCGCGCACGCGTTCGAGGTCGACCACGTAGAGCGGGCTCTCGTACTCACCGGCGAGGTCGCGCAGCCGCGCCGCCGACCAATCGGAGAGCCGTCGGACGGCCGGGTTCTCGCTCGTCGTATCTACCGCGACTCCCGCCATCACCGGAGCGCCTCCTCGCGCTCGGTGGCCTCCAACGTCCTGTTCTCGACGGCGGTGGCGACCACGGCGGGCTTGTAGGCCCCGCCGTCGAAGAGGTCGTGCTCGCCTATCGAGGACTCCACGAACCGGGTGAACGCCCGGCGTTCGGGCGGGAGTTCGCCGTAGACGACTTCCTCCTCGACGAGGTCGTAGACCGGGATCCGGGGCGTCAGCAGGGTGTTCTCGCCCACGACCGAGTCGTGGCCGACCACGAACCCCGAGGTCACGCGACAGCCCGCACCGAGCGAGACGCCCTCCTCGATCACCACGGGTGTGTCCTCGACGGGTTCGAGCACGCCGCCGAGGAGCGTGTTCGCGCCCAGCTTCACGTCCGCGCCGACCTGGGCACACGACCCCACCGTATCACATGAGTCGACGAGCGTGCCGTCGCCGACGTACGCGCCCGCGTTGACGAAACACGGACTCATCAGGATGGCATCGCTGCCGATCGAGGCCCCGCGCCGCACGACGGTTCCGTCGGGGGTGTTCCGGGTGCCGCGCTCGCCGAGGTCGTCGGTCGAGCGGAGCGGGAGTACGTCGTGGTAGGCCACGTCGCCGTACTCCCGGCGCTGGGTCTCACGCAGACTGAAGTTCAGGAGGATACCCTGCTTCACCCACTCGTTCGCCACCCACTCGCTTCCCTGCTTCTCGGCCGCTCTGACCTCGCCGGCTTCGAGCGCGTCGAGGAACGCGTCGAGGGTGTCGCGTTCGTCCGCACCGGCCTCGCTCGCGGTCAGTCCCTCGTCGGCGCGCGCCCAGAGCTCCTCGATCTCGGTTTCGAGGCTCACGCGAGCACCTCCTCGAACCCGTACCAACCCGCATCACGCCCGGCGAGCCAGACCGCCGCGTCGAGCGCGCCGCCGGCGAAGACGCCCCGGCTCTCGGCGCGGTGCGTCAAGGTGAGCACTTCATCGTTGCCCGCGAGGAGGACCTCGTGTTCGCCGCGGACGTTCCCCGCTCGCCGGACGTGAACCCCGACCTCGTTTCCGTCGCGGGGTTGCTCGCCCTCGCGGCCGTAGGTCCGGTCGCGGTCCGCCGCGCTCGCGTCGTCGATCCGGTCGAGCAGGGTGGTCGCCGTACCGCTCGGCGCGTCGCGCTTTCGGTTGTGGTGGGTCTCGGTGAGTTCGATGTCGGAGCCGGGGAGGGTCTCCACCGTCTCGGCGAGCGCGTCGCCGAGCGCGTGGATCCCGCGCGAGAAGTTCGCCGCCCACAGAACGGGGATCCGGTCGGCGGCCTCGCGGAGCGCGTCGCGATGGTCCGCCTCGAAGCCCGTGGTGCCGGTGACGAACCCGACACCCGATCCGGCACACGCCGTCGCGTACTCGACGGCGGAGTCCGGACCCGTGAAGTCCACCACGACGTCGGGCGCGTGGTCGGTGAGGAGGTCGGGGAGATCGTCGGTCGACCGTACCTCGTGGCCTGCGACGCGCTCGTCGGTCGGGGTGTGGTTCGCCGCGAAGACGACCGTCGTATCGTCGCGCTCGGCGGCCGTCTCGAGGACCGCCCGGCCCATCGTCCCCGTCGCGCCGGTGACGCCGACCGCCGTCACCGTTCGACCTCCGCGGGGGTTCGTTGGTCGTCGGTCGCGAGGTCGGCGAGGATCTCGGCGAGCGCGTCGCGGCGCTTCGCCGAGAGCCGCGAGAGCGGCGAGCGCATTCTCGGACTCATGTGACCCCGGATCGAGAGCGCCTCCTTCAGCGGGATCGGGTTGGTCTCCCAGAACAGCGCACGGAACAGCGGCCCGAGCTCGTGGTGGCGGTCGCGAGCGCGCTCGAAGTCGCCGTCGAGCCCGGCGTGAACCATCCGGCTCACGCGCTGGGGTTCGACGTTCGCCGCGACGCTGATGGTGCCGCGCCCGCCCACCGCGAGGGTCGGGAGCGTGACGGCGTCCTCACCGGAGAGCACGGTGAAGTCGGTCTCGCGGGTTCGTTCGATGACCTCGCTGACCGTGGCGAGGTCGCCGCTCGCGGACTTGTAGCCGACGACGTTCGGGTGCTCGGCGAGCGTCACGGCGGTGTCGACTTCTATCGTGCGGCCCGTCCGACCGGGGACGTTGTAGACGACCTGCGGGAGGTCGACGGCGTCGGCCACGGTCCGGAAGTGGGTCTCCATCCCGGCGGGTTCGGGCTTGTTGTAGTACGGTGAGATCAGGAGCAGGGCGTCGGCACCGGCGTCGCGGGTTCGTTCGGCGAGCTCGACCGCCTCGCGTGTCGAGTTCGAGCCCGCGCCGGCGACGACGGGGACCGAGACCGCCTCGGCCACGGTCTCCACGACCGCGACGTGCTCGTCGTGGGTCATGGTCGCGCTCTCGCCGGTGGTGCCGACGGGGACCAAACCGTCGACGCCCGCGTCCGCGAGTCGTCGGGCTTCGGTTCGTAGTCCGTCGAAATCGATGCTTTCGTCCGCCTCGAACGGCGTCGCCATCGCGGGGAAGACGCCGTCGAGGTCGATCTGGTGTGTCATGTGGTGGTGGAGTGGAGACTCTGGAGTCGATACACGAAAACGGCGCGCGACGGGACGCTACACCCGCCGCGAACCGACCGCACTGCGTTTCGCTTTCGCCCCGGTCGCCGCCTCGAACTCGTCACACCCGGCGGTCGTCGACCGCCTTTGTGAGGGTGTGACGCGTCGCATATCACGACCACGGCACCCGGAGGACTTAGGCGTTGTGACGTGCGCGAAACCTGCCAGTGCGGGCGAAACGCGGGACGAAGAGCGTCGATGAGTCAGAACGGGTCGGTCGCGACCAGCGAGAGCTCCGACCGCAAGTTGATAGAGTTATGTTGACACGACTCGTGAACAAGCTATGGCACAACACGAAGTCCAGCGGGAGATCACGGTCGACCGGTACACGAAGGGGCTGGTCGGCCCGGACCAGGAGTGGGCGGGCACCGTCGCCGACGGCGGGACGATCCACACCCACACCCCGCCGGCGTGCTGGGGACCGATGATCACCCCCGACTTCCGCGGCGGCCACGAAGTCACCCGACCGGTCCGGGTCGAGAACGCCGCGGTCGGCGACGCGGTCGCGCTCACGATCCGGTCGGTGGAGGTCACCAGCGTCGCGACGAGCACCGGCAGCATGGCCGAGCGCGAGGGCGCGTTCGGCGACGACCCGTTCGTCGACCACCGCTGCCCCGGGTGTGGCACCGAGTGGCCCGAGAGCGTCGTCGAGGGGACGGGCGAGGACGCGATCAAGTGCGCCGAGTGCGGCGAGAACGCCTCCTCGTTCGGCTTCGAGTTCGGCTACACCGTCGCGTTCGACGAGGATCGAACTGTCGGACTGACGATGGACGAGGAAGCCGCCGACGACCTCGCGAACGAGGCGCGCGAGGCGATGGCGATCCCCGAACACGCCCGCCAGCACCCGATCCTGCTCTACAAGCCTTCAGGGATGCCGGGAACGCTCGGCCACCTCCGACCCTTCGTGGGGAACATCGGCACCACACCCCCGATCGAACTCCCGGACTCGCACAACGCGGGCGACTTCGGCCAGTTCCTCGTCGGCGCGGAACACGACTGGGGCCTCCCGGACGAGGAGGCCCTCGGCCAGCGGACCGACGGTCACATGGACGTCAACGCGGTGCGCGAGGGCGCGGTGCTGATCTGCCCGGTGAAGACCGACGGCGCGGGGGTCTACGTCGGCGACCTCCACGCCAACCAGGGCGACGGCGAGCTCTCGCTCCACACGACCGACGTGAGCGGCCGCACCGAGATCGGCGTCGAGGTCATCAAGGGGCTCGACATCGACGGCCCGATCTTGCTCCCCAACGAGGCGGACCTCCCGCACATCAGCGCGCCCTACACGGACCGGGAACTCGAAACCGGACGACGGCTCGCAGCGGAGTACGGGGTCGAGCTGGTCGACGACGTGGGACCGATCCAGGTCGTCGGAAGCGGCGAGACGATCAACGCCGCGACACAGAACGCCTTCGACCGCGCCACCGCCCTCCTCGGGATGTCCGAGGGCGAGGTCCGTGGGCGCTGTACGTTCACCGGCGGGGTGGAGATCGGCCGTCTCCCGGGCGTCGTCCAACTCACCCTGCTCGCGCCGATGGAGCGGCTCGAAGACCGCGGCATCGCACACCTCGTCAGAAGCCAGTACGACCGCTGAACGAGGTTGGGTCGATATCGCTCGATTCCGGTCACGTTCCCGTGGGCGGGGAGAAGCGGACGCCCTACAGCCGTTCGAGCGCCGCGATCGATTCGAGGAGCGCGCGGCCGTTGTGGTAGGCGGCCTTGTAGACCGCCCCCTTCCGCCCGACGGGTTCGAGGTCGTCGGTCACGCCCGAGTGCCACTCACCCACGTCGTGGTCGATACCGTACTCGTCGAGGAAGTCGTAGGTCTCGGTGAAGACGTCGAGATAGCGCTCGTCGCCAGTGTGTTCGTACATCCGAAGCGCACTCGTCATGCCTTCGGCCTGGACCCACCACGCCTTGACCCGGAAGCTCGCGGGCTCGTCGAAGCCACCGTAGAAGTAAAATCCTCCATGGTCGTCGTCGTAGCCGTATTCGAGGGTGTACTCCCAGAGCGTCTCGTAGAGGTCCGTGTAGAGGTCCTTCGAGAGTCCGAGGGCGTCGGCGGCGTCCATCGAGAGCCAGACGTTCTCGATGTCGTGGCCGTACGAGACCACCCGCAGGTCCTCGACGTCGAGCTTAGGTTTCCAAGTGGCTGTGTACTTGTCCGAACACGCACCCAGTTTCTTTCGGACCACGGTGTTCGTGAGGACGTCGAGGAGTTCGTGCAAGCGCTCGCGACCGCGGTCGGTTTCGAACACCTCGTAGTAGGTCGTGAACGCCTCCATCAGGTGGAGGTGGGTGTTCATGAGTTTCAGGGAGGCGTCGAGCGCGTCGTCGCCGGACTCCTTCGGCGACCAGTCGGGCTCGATGTTGTCGAGGTAGGTTCTGCCTTCGAGGATCGGCTCCCACTCGGGCGTGAAGTACTCGACGTAGCCCCCGTGAACCTCGTCTTTGGCGTACTCGTCGAGCAGGTCGACGAGCTCGTGGGCGTACTCGGCGGCGCGGTCGTCGCCGGTCGCCCGATGGTACTCCGAGAGGGCGTAGAGGCCGAACGACTGGCCGTAGCAGTGTTTGTTGGGTTTCGAGGTGGTGCCGTCGCGTTCGACTTCCCAGACGAACCCTCCATCCTGGCCGTCCCACATCTCGCCCAGCAGGAAATCGAGGCCGTGCTCGGCGATTTCTTGATACTCCTCGCCGTAGCCCTCGCGCGCGAGTCGTGCGGTGAACCAGACCATCCGCGCCTGGGTCACGACCTGTTTGTGGCCGTTGCCCGCGAACTCGCCCTCGCTATCGTAGCTCGTCAGAAAGCCACCCGCCTCGTCGATGCATCGGGGAAACCAAAAGTCGAGGACGTTCTCCTCCAGCACCGCTTCGAGCTTCGGACGGTACGTCTCGACGACGGTGGCCGCGTCGGTCATGCCCGTAGACACAGCGGTGGCTTCAATAGTCGTTCTGGTGAGAGTTCGACGACCGGACCACGGGTTCGTCACGACCAGCGACGACACGCAGTGCCGACGAAACGCCCGTAGGGAGCACGTATCGCACGTGGAACGAGCCGTGACGACTCCGGCGAGGATGGCATCGAGTTAGATCCAGACCTCGGCGATAAGTATAAAAATGTGGGAAAATAACCGGTGACATCGTATCTATGACTAATAAACAGACACGTCGTCGATTCCTCACGACGGCCGGGCTCGCGACCGGTGTCGGCCTCGCAGGCTGCACCCGTGGCGGCACGAGTTCCGGCAGCAATTCGTCGGGGAACTCGTCGACGACGTCCCCGTCGTCGAGGCTCGACCCCTCGGCCTATCGGGACGCGAACATCGACTGGCGGGCCCACGAGGGGACCAGCATCAACCTCGGGGCCGTCCAGCACGACTGGGTGACGAACATCAGACCCTACGTATCGGTCTTCGAGGAGCTGACGGGGATCGACGTGGTCTGGAGCATCCTTCCCGAACAGCAGTTCCGCACCAAACGTCTCACCGACGTGAGCACGGGTGCAGGTAACTTCGACCTGTTCTTCATGGACCAGGTCGTCAACCAGTTCGCCCGCGCGGGCTGGCTCAAGAACCTCGACCCGTACTTCAACAGCGACACCCTCTTCGACGAGGACTGGTACGGCACCCAGGACCTCCTCCAGGTCTGTCGGCAGGCCGCCCACGGCGCGGGTCGCCAGCCCTACTGGACCGGGCTCCCGATCACCGTCGAGGTCCAGACGATGTTCTACCGGGAGGACCTCTACGAGAAGCACGGGCTCTCGGTCCCGAAGACCACCGACCAGTTCCTGCGGAACGCGAAGGCGATCCACGCGAACGAATCCGACGTGGTGGGTGTGGTCAACCGCGGGCAGAAGGGCTACGGGATGAACATCTACACGATGGACCCGTGGATCCGGGAGTTCGGTGGGCAGCTCTGGGAGTCCTATCCCAACGACTCCGGGCTCGACACGGAGACGGCGATGAAGGCGGGTCGGTTCTACGTCGACACCCTCCAGCAGTACGGCTCGGCCTCGGCCGCCACGATGGAGTGGTCCCAGGTGGTCGCGACGATGCAACAGGGCGGGGCGGGTCACATCCTGAACGACGCCAACCTGTTCTGGGGGAGCCTCTCGGACCCGAGCTCCTCGCAGGTCGCCGACGACATCGCGATCGCGAAGATGCCGGTGCCGAAGGGGAAGGACAGCTCGTTCGTGCCGGGTGCGTTCGTCTGGCAGCTCTCGACCTCGCCGGTGGCCGCCAACCCCGAGGCCGCGTTCCTGTTCATGATCTGGGCGACCGCGAAGCCCACCCAGCGCGCGATGGCCATTCAGGGTTCGGCCTCGTTCCCGGTCCGGCGGTCGATCTGGGAGGCCGACCCCTACCGCCAGAAGTACGGCCAGAACTTCGCCGACGTCTCCCTCCAGTCGCTCCAAAGCGCGAAGATCGAGCCGTTCGACCCGCAGTACCCCGTCTGGGGCCAGAAGTACTCGATCCAGCTCCAGCAGGCCATCGCCGGCAACAAGTCGGTGGAGTCGGCCTTCGAGAAGGCCGCCCAGCAGGCCGAGCTCACGGCGGGGAGCGGGTGATCCGATGAGTACGGATACCCGGTCGGTCGGCTCGGACCAGGGCGACGGCGCGCTCGGCTCGCTCAAGGGCGTCTGGAACGACTACCTCCCGGTCTGGCTCGCGACCCCGATGGTGCTCGTGGTCCTCCTGATCACGATCTTCCCCGGGGTCTACGACCTCTATCTCAGCCTCGTCAACTACACCTACGTCAACCCGAACCAGTTGGGGACGTTCGCGGGGCTCCACAACTTCGCGGTGGTCTTCACGGACCCCACCGTCTGGCAGTCGGTCACGGTGACGACGGTCTTCGTGCTGAGCGCGCTCGTGCTCGAAACCGTGCTCGGGTTCGGGCTCGCCGCGCTCGTCAACGACGTCGCGAGCGGGCGGGCGAAGTCGTTCTACCGCGTGGCGTTCATCCTCCCGATGGCGGTCGCGCCCGTGAGCCTCGCGACGATCGGCCAGGTGATGCTCCAGCCCCAGCTCGGTATCATCCCCTACCTGATCAACAGCTACACCCCGTTCGTCGCACCCGCCTTCCTCACCGACGTCCCGCTGCTCACGGTGATCCTGATCGACACCTGGAACTGGACGCCGTTCATGTTCCTGATCTTCTACGCGGGCCTCTCGTCGGTGCCCGACGAGTTGCTCGAAGCCGCCCGGATCGACGGCGCACCGATGTGGCGGCGGTACGTCCACGTCGTGATCCCCTACCTCAAACCCGTCCTGTTCGTGGCGATACTCATTCGCTTGATCGACCTCTTCCGGTCGTTCGGGCTGGTCTACACCCTCACCCAGGGTGGACCGGGGAACGCCACGATGCTGATCGGGATCCAGATCTTCCAGACCGGCTTCACCTACGTCGACCTCGGGGCGGCGAGCGCGCTCGCGATCGTCTACCTCGTGGTCGTACTGATCATCTGTAACATCCTGATCCGCGTCGTCGGCTTCGGGGAGGTGCTCGACTGATGGCGACCGCCAGCTCGGACAGTACGGCGAAGGATGTCGGCCGGCACGTCGTCCTGCTCCTCTGGACCGTCATCGCGCTGTTCCCGCTCGCGTGGATCGCGTTCATGTCGCTGAAACCGCCGGGCGAGGCGATCGACCTCCCGCCCGACTGGGTCTTCCTGCCGACGGTCTACAACTACCTCCAGCTCATCGGGGACCCCGCGTTCGTCTCGGCCTACGCGAACAGCCTCATCAGCGTGAGCGCCTCCGTGGTGCTCGTGCTTCTGATCGGGGTTCCGGGAGCCTACGTGCTCTCGCGCTACGACATCCCGAAGAAGCCCGACGTCCTGATCTGGATCCTCTCCTCGCGGATGTTGCCGCCGGTCGCGGTGGTGATCCCCTTCTTCGTTATCTTCCGGACCTTCGACCTCTACGACACCCTGATCGGGCTGGTGTTCATGTACATCACCATCAACATTTCAGTGGTCGTCTGGGTGATGAAGTCCTTCTTCGACGGGATCCCCGAATCCCTCGAAGAGGCCGCGATGGTCGACGGTGCAAGCCGTTCGCAGGCGTTCCGGAAGGTGGTGTTGCCCTCGGCGGTACCGGGGATCATCTCGGTCGCCGTGATCAGTTTCATCTTCGCGTGGATCGAGCTCCTGTTCTCGCTGGTGCTCACCAACAACCAGGCGGTGACCGTCTCGCTCCAGGTCTACACCTTCATCGGGTCGCGAAACATCGAGTACAGCATGCTGGCGGCGGCCTCGATGGCGATGATCATCCCTGTGTTGGTCTTCCTGGTCGCGGCGAACCGCTACCTCGCCTCCGGGCTGAGCTTCGGGGTGGTGTTGAAGGAATGATCCTTCGACCCACCCGCGCAACGACCGACAACCGACAGACGGAATCACACTAATGGCACGAATCGAACTCAACGGTATCACGAAGACGTTCGCGGAGGGCAGCGACGAGATCGTCGCGGTCGACGACGTCGACCTCACGGTCGAGGACGACGAGTTCCTGATCATGGTCGGTCCCTCGGGGAGCGGGAAGTCGACGCTCCTCAGGATGATCGCGGGGCTCGAACGACAGACCGAGGGCGAGATCACGATCGACGGCGAACCGATCGGCGACCTCGAACCCGGCGAGCGCAACATCGCGATGGTGTTCCAGAACTACGCGCTCTACCCGAACATGTCCGTCAAAGGGAACATGAGCTTCGGGCTGAAGATGTCGACCGACCTCTCGGACGACGAGATCGACACCCGCGTCGAGGACGCCGCCCAGACCATGAACATCGGGCACATGCTCGACAGCGACCCCAGCCAGCTCTCGGGCGGGGAGAAACAGCGCGTGGCGATCGGGCGGGCGACCGTCCGCGACCCGAACGCCTTCCTGATGGACGAACCGCTCTCGAACCTCGACGCCAAACTCCGCGCGGAGATGCGCACCGAGATCAAGCGCCTCCAGCGCGAACTCGGGGTGACGACGGTCTACGTCACCCACAACCAGACCGAGGCGATGACGATGGGCGACCGGCTCGCGATCCTCAACGACGGCAAGCTCCAGCAGGTCGGGACACCCCTGGAGTGCTTCTACCGGCCGGCGAACACGTTCGTCGCGGGGTTCGTCGGCAGCCCGTCGATGAACTTCTTCGAGGTCACGCTCGACAGCGACCGACTGACGGCCGACGGCATCTCCTACGACGTCGACCCCGACGCGACCGAGGGGATCGACGACGGGACGGAGCTGCTGTTCGGGGTTCGCCCGGAGGACATCGAACTCCGCGAGGAGGCCGACTCGCCCGACGACTTCGAGTGCGTCGTGGACGTCGTCGAGCCGATGGGGAGCCGGAAGTACGTCTACTTCACCCGGCCGGAGGGCGAGAGCGAGAGCGAGGAGACCTTCGTCGCCGAGGTCGACGGCCAGCTCCCGATCGAGTCGGGCGAGACGTGGTTCGTCCACGTCCCGAAGGACACCTTCTACCTCTTCGAGCGGGCTTCGGGCGAGGCGGTCCACCACCGCCGGCTGCTCGAACGCACCGAACAGGAACTCCTCTCGAAGATCGAGGGGCAGAACACCGAGACGGCCGACACCTGACGCTCGTCGTCGAAACGTTTTAGCGGGCGCTCGGGCGACTACCGGCATGTCGAACGTGCATCCGGCCCAGCGCGTCGCGGTGTTGGTCGACGCGCAGAACTTCTATCACACCACCCAGAGCGTCTACTCGCGCAACATCGATTACGCCGAGCTGCTCGAGGAGGCCGTCGACGGTCGCCAGCTCACCCGGGCGATCGCCTACGTCATCCGGGCGGACTCGCCGAAGGAGGACAGTTTCTTCGAGGCGCTCGAAGACATCGGTTTCGAGACCAAGATCAAGGACCTCAAGACCCACGCCGACGGGTCGAAGACGGCCGACTGGGACGTCGGGATGATCCTCGATGCCGTCACCCTCGCGCCGCACATCGACACCGCCGTGATCTGTACCGGCGACGGCGATTTCTCCAGGCTCTGTTCGCATCTCCGCCACGAAGGGGTCCGGGTCGAGGGGATGGCCTTCGGCGAGTCGACCTCCGAGGACATGGTCGAGGCCGTGGACTCGTTCACCGACCTCTCCGAGCGCCCCGACCGATTTTTGCTGTAGGTCGTTAGACGCCGCCGTCGGAGACGCCGAGGAGCAGGGTACCGCCGGCCATCACGAGCGCCGCGATACCCACGACGAGACCCGGGATCCAGTCGAAGGTGGGGAGGGCGTACAGCAGGACGACGATCGAACTCACGAGGAGCATCCCACCGCCGGCCATGGTCTGTGTGCGTTGATCCATGGGAACCAGTGGCCGCGGGCGATATAAACAGCTTCGGAAGCCGTCGAGCCGGATGGCCGGGCTTTTGCCCGCCGCGTCCGAGGTTCGGCCGATGAACGAGGACGAGACCGCGCGGCTCCGGACGATCGCCGACTACCAGTTCGGTGCGGGGGCGGGGGCGGCGCTGTTCCCCGATGCCGACCTCGCAGTGCGACGGTCGGTGAGCGGCCGCCCGCAGCAGGTGTTCGACGGCGAGCGACGGCTGGTTTCGTACAACACGGACGGTCGATTCACCCTCGGGATCGCGGGCGGGCGGCGGCTCCTCGGGCTCGCCGCGCCCACCGCGCGGGTCGTAGTGGGCGAGGAGAGCGACCCGTTCGTTCGGGACGGCAAGAACGCCTTCGCGAAGTTCGTACAGGACGTCGACCCCGCGGTGCGACCCGGTGACGAGGTCTGTATCGTCGACCCCGACGACGACTTGCTCGGGGTCGGTCGGGCGAAACTCTCGGCCGAGGCGATGGCGGATTTCGAGACCGGGGTCGCGGTGAAGACCCGCGACGGAAACGATAGCTGAGGCGGGTTCCGCTGTGCGGCGGGTGCGGTGCGGTCGCGGTGGGCGGTGAGGTCGCGGTGCGGCCGCCGCAGTGCGGTTGCGGTGGTCGTGGCTGCGGTTCCTGGTGTCTCGGCGAGCGCCGAAGGCGCGAGCCGAGGCTCAGGAGAACGGTGTTCTCCTGGTGGATGAAGGGCGAGCGAACGGAGTGAGCGAGGGCTTTGGCGGTGCGGGGACAGTTGCGGGTGTGTGGAGCGGTCGCGGAGGACAGTAATTGTACCGCGAGCGAACGGAGTGAGCGAGCGGGCCAAGGAACCCCCGAGCGACTGAAAGGAGCGAGTGGGGTGACGTAGGCTTTTGATCCACATTTTGCCAGGGAGCGAGCGCTAGCGAGCGACCGCAGCAAAAGGTGGGGAGGCAAAGAGCTTAGTCCCGACCCGATCAATCATCCCGGTAGTTCATGAACGTCGAGATGCGCACCACGGACTTCCTCGATCGGGCGGTCGATTGCTACAGCGACGTCGTCGGCGTCGTCGCCCACGACGGCACCGAGTACACCTACGCCGAGTTCGCCGAACGGGTGAACCGGGTCTCGAACGCGCTCTCGGGGATGGGTGTCGGCCAGGGCGACCGGGTGGCGCTGCTCGCGCCGAACACCCACTACTTCCTCGAGACCATGTACGGGGTGAACCAGCTGGGGGCGGTCTTCGTCCCGATGAACTACCTGCTCACGCCCTCGGACTTCGAGTATATCCTCGGCGACTGCGAGGCGAACGTCGTGATCGCCGACTACGACTACGCCGAGAAGGTCGAGGCGGTCCGCGAGTCGGTGCCCGCCGAGGGGTTCGTGGGCTACCGTGCCGCCGAGATCGACGGCGACTGGCAGGACTACGAGGACTGGCTGGCGGACGCGTCGGCGGACGCGCCCGACCGGCCGGAGATCGCGGAGGACGACGACGCGAGCATCAACTACACCTCGGGAACCACCGGGGACCCGAAAGGCGTGGTCAGAACCCACCGGACCGAACACTGGCACGCGCTCGTGTTGAACCAGCACATGGAGGTCGCGGACGACGACACCTACCTCTGGACGCTGCCGATGTTCCACTGTAACGGGTGGGGCCACACCTACGCCATCACCGGGATGGGCGGCACGCACGTCTGCCAGCGCACCTTCGACCCCGAGGGGACGCTTCGCCGGGTCAGGGAACACGACGTCTCCTACCTCTCGGGCGCGCCCACGGTCCTGAACCGGCTCATCGCCTACTACGACGACCACCCGGACGCCGTGACGACCGGCGCGCGCGAGGTCCGGATCTCGACCGCCGGGAGCGCGCCCGCCACCGCGACGCTCTCTACCGTCGAAGAGGAGATCGGCTGGCGCGTGATCCACCTCTACGGCCTCACCGAGACCGCACCGATGATCACGACCTCGCACTCCCCGCGCCGGCTCGCCCAGCGCGGCCGCGACCTGAAGGTGAATCAGGGGTCCGAGATGATCGCCACCGACGTCCGGGTCGTCGACGACGACGGAGCCGACGTCCCACGGGACGGCGCGACCATCGGCGAGATCGTCGTACGCGGGAACCAGGTGATGGACCGCTACCTCAACAAACCCGACGCCACCCACGAGGCGTTCAACGCGAAACTGCCGGGCTACTTTCATACAGGGGATCTCGCGACCATCGACGACGACGGCATGGTCGCGATCCAGGACCGGAGCAAGGACATCATCATCTCGGGCGGCGAGAACGTCTCCTCGATCGGCGTCGAGGACGTGCTCTACGACCACCCCGAAGTGGCGAAGGCCGCCGTGATCCCGACCCCGAGCGACGAGTGGGGCGAGGCAGTGACGGCGCTCGTGGTAGCGAAGTCGGGTGCGTCGCCGACCGCCGAGGCCATCAGGGAGTTCGCCGGCGAGCACCTCGCGCGGTACCAGGTCCCGAAACGCGTCGAGTTCGTCGACGACCTCCCCGAGACCGCGACCGGGAAGGTCCAAAAGTACCAGCTCCGCCAGGAGTACTGGGAGGGCGAGGAACGCCTCGTGGGGCAGGGCTGAGCGGAGAAGATCGGCTGGTGGTCGGACCGAGCCCCGTCAGGAGAGGTGGGCGGCGACGTCGGCCTCGGTGATAATCCCGAGCAACTGGCCGCCCTCGACGACGATCACGGCGTCGTGGTGGTCGAGGTGGGTGTCGACCGCGTCGAGCGCGGCGTCGGGGGCCACCGTGGTGATCGACTCGCGCATCACGTCGGCCACCGGGAGCGAGGCGGCGTCGTCGATGCCGGCCTGGCGGACGTCGCCGTTCGAGATTATGCCTACCGGATAGCCGTCGTGGACAACCGGAAGCTGTGAGTAGCCCTCGGCGCGCATCCGGTCGATGGCGTCCCGGACGCTGTCGTCGGGCGCGACCGCGACCACCGACTCGTGCATCAGGTCGCGCGCGCGCCGGATGCTCCCCTCGGCGGCGTCAAGGGCCGAAACGACCCGCCGAAGCGTCGAGAGCCGCGGGTCGACGTCGCCACCCTCGATCCGGGCGACCAGCGGCTGGGAGACGCCCGCGCGCTCGGCGAGCGCGCTCTGGGTGAGGTCGACCCGGTGACGACGCTCGCGTAACTCCTCCGGCGTCGGGAGCTCCATACACGACGATAACCAGCGGTAATCAAAAGCGTTGCGTCCCGCGGTGTGAACTCAGTCGAGTTCCAGCCCACCGACGGCCACTCCGGCTCCCTCGGTGACGTGGCCGACGACCGCGCCGTCGGTCGCCGCGGCCAGGTCCTCGGCGTCGGCGGGGTCGAGCGCCGCGACGAACCCCATCCCCATGTTGAAGGTCCGGTAGAGTTCTTCCTCCGAGACGTTCCCCGTGTCGGCGACGAACTCGAAGACCGGCGGGACCGGGAGCGGGTCGGTGATCTCGTACCGGAACGCCCCCATCCGCGCGAGGTTGGTCCAGCCGCCACCCGTGACGTGGGCGGCGGCGTGCGCCGCGTGGTCGGCGAGCGGGTCGAGGAGGTCGGTGTAAATGCGGGTCGGCTCCAGCAGGACCTCGCCGACGGTTCGCTCGGAGTCGTCGGGGAACGGTTCGTCGTAGCCGCCGGCACGGGTCGCGGCCTCCCGGGCGAGCGTCAGGCCGTTCGAGTGGATACCCGTCGAGGGGAAGCCCACGAGCGCGTCGCCCGCCCGCGCCTCCCCGAAGAGGTCGTCCTCTTCCGCCAGTCCCGCACAGGTCCCCGCGATGTCGAGCCCCTTGATGACCTCGGGCATCACCGCGGTCTCGCCACCGACGAGCGCTACGTCCGCCTGCTCGGCTCCTGCGGCCAGTCCCCTCCCGAGGTCGGCGGCGGTCCCGTCGTCGGGTTCGTCCACGGCGAGGTAGTCCACGAACGCCACGGGTTCGACCCCGGCGGCCACGAGGTCGTTGGCGTTCATCGCGACACAGTCGATGCCAACGGTGGAATAGTCGTCGAGCGCCTCGGCGACGAGGAGTTTGGTGCCCACGCCGTCGGTCGCGAGCGCGAGGTACTGCCCGCCGATGTCGACCAGGCCCGCGTAGTCGCCGTCGCCCTCGCCGGCCGCACCGATCAGGGCTGCCGTCGCGGCCTCGCTGGCTTCGATGTCGACGCCCGAGTCGGCGTAGGTGAGTTCCTCGTCGTCGCTCATGGCGAAACCCGGGAGTGAAGCGCGCAAAAGCCCATCGATGCGACGGGTTCAGAGCCCGAAGCCGAACCGGAGGAGCACGAACACCGCCGAGCCCGCGCTCACGACGAACGTGATTGCGAACACCGTCTTGCTCCAGGCGAACACCGTTCGGCCGTCGAGCGGGCCGAACGGCAGCATGTTGAAGCCCGCAAGGAGGAGGTTGATCCCGACCCCGAAGACCCCGACCGCGCCGAGGAACCCGGGCGCGACAAGCGCGAGCGCCGCGAACCCGACCGCGAGCAGGAGGTTCGTGACGGGGCCCGCGAGCGCGATCAGCCCGTTCTGGCGCTTCGTGATCCGCCCCCGATGGTAGACCGCGCCGGGCGCGGCGAACAGGAAACCCGCGAACGCGCTCGCGACGGCCAGAAAGAGCATCCCGTAGTCGGCGCGGAAGGCCGCGACCTGACCGAAGCGCTGGGCGACGACCTTGTGGGCGAGTTCGTGGAACAGGAAGCCAACGCCGGCGGTGAGCATGCTCAGCCCGAACACCTGGAGGATGGCGGGCGAGAGCAGGGCGCTCGGGTCGCCGGCGAGCAGCGCGGTTCTGAGGTCGATGCCGAGGAACGAATCGAAGAACAGCGCGAACGCGACGCCGAGCGCGAGCCAGGCGATCGCGAGGTCGAACACTTCCCGGCCGTGGAACTTCACGTCACCGTCCCCCAGATCAGGTCGGCGCTGTTGCGTGCCCCCTCGACCATCAGGTCGGCGACGCCGCCGACGCCCCCGACCCCGGAGGCCAGTATCGGAAGGACGACCGCCGCGAACAGGAAGCTCGCCACGATGGAGCCGACGTTGGTGAGTGCGACCACCGCGATGAGGCGAAAGAGCCCGACCGCTTTCAGCTGGGTCCAGAGCTCGCCCATCGGGGTCTCCTCGTCGCTCAGGATCTCGTTGAGCGTGCCGACGTCGCCGACGTTGACGTCGAGGTAGCGGAGCTCGACGTAGCCCGCGAACCAGCCGGGTGCGAGCAGCGGGTTGACGGACGTGAGCCACGCCACCGCGCCGCCGACGAGCGCGCTGGTCCAGTGGGCCCCGCCGAGCCGCGCGAGGGTCGCCGAGAAGACCCCGTTGATCAGGAACCACGCGCCGAAGAGGGTGAGCAGGAACTCGTTTCGCGCACCCGCCATCGCGAGCAGGACGAAGAAGGCGAGGAATCCCAGAGTGATGAGGTAGCCGACGACCTTGTAGGCCGAGAACCGCCGACCGGTCTCGCGACCCACGAGCGACTCCATCGGGGGCAGCGTCTCGGGGTTTTCGAGGTACCGCTCGACGCCCTCCATGTGACCCGCGCCGAGTACCGCGACGACTCGATGGCCGCCCTCGCGAAGCGCCACGAGCCGGTGGGCGATGAACGCGTCGCGCTCGTCGATCAGGGCCTCGGCCCCGCCGGGCGAGAACCCCCGGAACTCCTCCAGCATCGTGCTCACCACGTCGGTGTCGGTCATGTCCGCGATGTCGAACTCCTCGACCTCGTCCTCCTCGGGGAGGCTCCAGACGAAGGCGAGGGAAAGCACCGCCGCGAGTCCCAGGCCGAGCACGATGGTCACGAGCACGTAGTCGAGAACCGAGACCACCAGCCCGGGGATCGCGAGCGCCGGGGGCACGACGAGCGGGCCGAAGAAGGCTTCGACCGGGATCCCGAGGATCACCCCGAGCGAGAGCCCGATACCGAGCCCGACCGCGATCGGCGAGGCGAACGCCAGCGGCAGGCTGAGGAGCATGCTGAACTTCTCGCCGGCGGTCATCCGGGCCCAGAAGCGCTGGACGGTCATCTGGATGTCGCGGTCGACCAGCGCGAGCCCGAGCCCGAGCTCCTCGGCGGTCTCGACGCCCGCGAGCATGTCGGCACCGGGGGTGATGTCGAACTCGTCGCCGAGGCGGGTCTGCACATAGGAGAGCATCCAGTAGGCGAGGAACTGGAAGACGGTGTTGCCCCGAAGGAGGTCGCCCGCCGCGAGGTCGTCGGGCTCCTCGCCCTTGAGCTGGCGAAACCGGCCCTCGTCGAGCTCGACCGCGACGACGTCGGGGCGCTCCTCGCGGATGGTCTCCTCGACCTCGCCGACGCTCTCGGGCGAGACATGGGCCGTGCCGACGACCCGGACGCTGCCCTCGGCGTCCGTGGTCGCCGCAGGATCGCTCATTGGCGGGTGAATGGACCCGGCTTTCTTACCCCTGTCGGACGAGCACGAGGCGGCGGATCCGACCACGAGGCGGCCGTCCCCGGTCGTCGCACTCGACGGATCCGCGACCGTCCCGCCCCATCTAAAGGATAATATCTATCACGAAATCGTTATGCTCTGAGAACGCCTCTAGCGACACGTTATGTCATTAAAGATAACACAAATCCTGCGGAGCGGTGTCGACAGAACTCGAGAACGGAACGGTCTGCTACTGGTCGGGATCCTGTTCGTGCTCTCGGCTATTAGCAGCCTCCTCGGTGCCGGGATCGCGCGGTACGTCCCGGAACAGGGCTTCGCCTCGCCCGACGCGGCGGCGGACGCGCTGTTCGCGTTGCCGGCGGTGGGAGCCGGGGTGCTCTCGCTCGTCCTCGCGTTCGCGAGCCTGGTAGTGAGCATCGCGGCGATCCGGGTGTTCGTCAGCGACGAGACCGAACGGCTGCCCCGTGAGGCCTTCACCCGGCGGATGGGATGGGTCGTGCTCAACGCCATCGTCGGCGGGGTCGTCTTCGGTATCGCCGTGGCGGCCGGGTTCGCCCTCCTGGTCGTCCCGGGGGTCTTCCTGCTCGTGACCCTCGCGTTCTGGACCGTCTTCGTCGCGGTCGAGGACCGGAACTTCCTCGATGGGTTCCGCGGGAGCTGGCGGCTCACCAAGGGCCACCGTTTCAGCCTCCTCGGGATCGGCGTCGCGGTGATGCTCGCGACGGTGGTCGTCCAGGCGGTCTTCGGCATCGGCATGGTGGCCGGCCCTCTCCTCGGTGGGCTCATCGCGGCGGTCGGCAGCGCCATCACGAGCGTCTTCTCGGTCGCGGTGCTCGCGTCGGCCTACACCGAGCTCACCGCGATGGAAGCGGACGAAACGCTCGGTTTCGAGGAGGAGCAGAGCCCCTCGACCAGCGGCCGGGAGGCCATCTGAACGGGTGACGCGTCCGACTGAGCTATTTTATGCGGAGCTACCGTTGCCCGCGACCGCGGCGTCGTGGAGCCGTTCACCGTCTGCGGTGTCGACGGTGAGCTCCGGCACGGACGTAGGTTTGAGGTCGTCGTCGATGGCGACGTAGACGAAGTAGGATTCGGTGGCCGTCTCGCGTTCGCCGGTGCGGAGGTCCTCGCGGTCGGTCTTGAGCCGGACGTGGACGCTGGTTCGGCCCGCCTCGTAGACGTAGGCCTCGATGAGTGCGGTGTCGCCGACCTGGATCGGGCGCTCGAAGTCGACCTGATTGATGTGAGCCGTCACGCAGGAGTTGCCCGCGAAGCGGGCCGCGCTCATCGCGCCGACCTCGTCCATCCACTTGAGGACGTTCCCGCCGTGGGCGGTCTGGAGGTTATTGGCGTGGTGGGGTTGGACCATCGTCCGATTCTGGATGAACGTCTCCATCAGGCCGGTCATGGTTGGGTTTCGACAGCCGACCGGATGAACCTGCTGAAAGCCACTCTCTCCAGGGATTCTCGTGGTCGATCGGGACGACCGGCGGCGATCGATCGTGGTCAGTACGGCCAGTCGCCGGTGACCTTCATGCCCGGGGCCTCGTCCTCGGCTTCGAGCGCCGCCGCGATCTCTTCGGACTCTTTGTGAGCCACCGAGAAGTCGTCGCTCGCGAGGTCCACAGTGAGGGCGGTGAGGAGGACCGCCTGCTCGCGGAAGGTTCTGGATTCGAGTTTGTCGAGGGTGTCGGCCTCGGTGTGGCCCCAACCGCGGTCCGGGCCGGTGTCGCTCCCGACGTGGTAGCCCGGCACGCCCCAGCGGACGAACGGCCAGTGGTCGCTGTGGGGACCCTGTTTCGGGACGACCTCGACGGGGTGGTCGAACCGCTCGCCGACGCGTTCGGCGGCCGCACCCAGCTCGTCGAAGCCGTGGGTAACGAACGAGAGCGTCCGACCGTTGACGACCCCGTCGAGGTTGAGGATGGCTTTGATCGCTTCGGAATTCGCGTTTTCGGCCATGTACTCCGACCCACGAAGACCGACTTCCTCGGCCCCGAACGCCACGAACTCCACGGTACAACCGAGCTCGTCCTCGCGCCCGGCGAGCGCGCGGGCGAGTTCGACCACCATCGCCGTGCCCGCACCGTTGTCGCCCGCCCCCTCGGCGATGTCGTGGGCGTCGACGTGGCTCGTCACGAGGAGTCGGGTCTCGGTCTCCGGACCGAGTTCGGCGTGGACGTTCCGACTGGTGGCGTCGTGAACGTCGGCCTCGACCCGAACCGTCGCCGGTTCGCCGTCTCGCGGACTTCGCCCGCTCGATCGGTCCGAGGCGTGCGCCTCGCCGGCGAACCGTCGTCCAAGCCGGAGCCCGACCTCCTTCGAGACGCCGACGGCGGGGATCTCGCCGATCGGGCCGTCCGCACCGCTCACGCTACCCGTGGGTGGAAGCTGGCCGGGGACGTGGTTCCGGAAGACGAACGCCGCCGCGCCGCCCGCGACCGCGCGGTGGTACTTCTCGGTGCGATGGATGAACCGGTCGTGGTGGTCGGGCACGTCGCTGGCGGCCATCACGACCCGTCCCTCGATGTCACGGTTCTCGAAATCCGCGGGCAGCCCGTAGCCCAGGTCGACGAACTCGCCGGTGGCCTCGTCGCTCGGGCTTCGCGGGAGCGCGATCGAGTCGTGTTCGAGCCCGTCCACGACGACGCCGCTCTCGCCGCGCGTCCAGCCCTGAATCCCGAACTCGTCGAGGCGCGCGTTTCGTGCGCCGACCTCGGCGAGCGCGTCGCGGGTCGCCTCGGCGGCGCGGCGCTCGCCCTCGCTACCCGCCATTCGGTTCCCGTTCTCGATGTCGACCAGGGTTTCGAGGTGGTCCCATCCCGTCCGACTGGTGAACGTCTCGCCGATCCAGTCCGTCATAGGGGACCGTCGCCAACCGGAACTAAACGTCTACCCATTCGGTGGGCGGTCCCCGAACCGCTACAGCCGCACGCTCGCGAGGATCCCTTCGCCGACCGGGACGAGCGCCGTCTCGAAGTCGGGGTCGGCCCGAACCCGCTCGTAGTAGTCAGCGATGTGCCGGGCGGTGGCCGGGGCCGCGTCGCCATCGAGCGCGTCCAGCAGATCGTCGGGGCCGAACTGGTCGCCGGCGGCGATGACGTTGTCGGCGAGCACCATCCCGCCAGGAGCCACCTTCTCGCGAACCGCCTCGAACGCCTCGACGTAGCGGTCGTCCTCGTTGTCCACGAGTACCAGGTCGAAGGGGCCATCGTACCGCTCGACGGTCTCGATCGCGTCGCCCTCCTCGAAGACCGCGCGGTCGTCGTAGCCGCCGCGTGCGAAGAACTCGCGGGCCATGTCGAGTTCGTCGGGGTCGTGTTCGGTGAGGACGACCCGGCCGTCGGGCGGGAGCGCCGGGGCCACCCAGTAGGCCGAGTAGCCGAAGCCGGAGCCGAACTCGAAGACCGACGAGGCGGCCGTCAGTCGGGTACACAGGCGATAGAACGCGCCCGCTCCCGGTCCGATGGTGGGAAAGCCCGACTCGCGGGCGGTGGTCTCCATCTCGTCGAGCACGTCGTCGGGTTCGGGGGCGGCGCGTCGGCAGAGGCGACCGATCGCCTCGGGCAGTGGGTCCGTCATGGGTCCCGTAGAGCGGGCACCGACAAAGCTCCGCGCACGAGGTGTTTTCGAGAGCCCGCGGGGGGACCGGGGACGGAGAGGAGACTTTTTCACTCGTCACCCCCACCCGTATTCGTATGCGTGACGTGCTCGCGACGTGGCGACCGGTCATCGACACCGAGATCGAGCGGCTGCTCCCGCGCGAGATCGACGCCGAGTACGTCGCTTCCTTCTTCGGCGAGCCGACCTACGAGTACGACTCGACCGCGATCCAGCGCGCCCTCCCCGACCTCACCTGGGACCTCCTCGACCGCGGCGGCAAACGCTGGCGCGCCGTGGTCTGCTGTCTCCTGATCGAGGGGTTCGGCGCGGACCCGCACGACTACCTGCCCTACGCCTGCATCCCCGAGATCCTCCACAACGGAACCATCATCGTCGACGACGTCGAGGACGGCGCGACGATGCGCCGGGGCGAGACCGCGCTCCACCACGACTTCGGCACCGACATCGCGCTCAACGCGGGCAACGCGCTCTACTTCTTCCCGCTCAAGATCGTCGCCCGGAACCCCGGCGACCTCGACGCCGAAACCCGGCTCGCGCTCTACGAGATGCTGATGCACGAGCTCAACCGGACCCACCTCGGGCAGGGGATGGACATCCAGTGGCACAACGAACGCGAGATCCGGATGACCGAGGCCCAGTACCTCGAGATGTGTGCGTGCAAGACCGGCTGTCTCGGCCGGATCGTCGCGCGGCTCGCCGCCATCCTCACCGGGCAGTCCGAGGAAGCCGAGCGCCACGCCGCGCGCTACGCCGAGCTGATGTCCATCTCCTTCCAGATCGGCGACGACATCCTCGACGTCGAGACCGCGACCGAGGACGGCGGCGCGTTCGGCAAGGGGATCGGCAACGACGTCCGCGAGGGGAAGAAGACCCTGATGGCGATCCACGCCGCGCGCAACGCCGACCCCGAACGCGCCGCCCGACTGGAGGCGATCCTCTGGGCCGACGAGAACACCGACGAGGAGGTCCGGGAGGTCATCGACCTCCTCCGCGAGACCGACAGCGTGGCCTACGCCCGCGAGTGTGCGCTCGATATCGCCTCCGAGGCCCGCGACCACCTCTCGGCGCTCGACCTCGACGAGGAGTCCGCGACCCAGCTCGCGGCGTTCACCCGCTTCATGGTCGAACGCGAAGCCTGAGTCGGAATTCGTCGCGAACGGAAACCGACCGCACCGCCGATAGTTACCGACATTGACAAACGATCCGAACGGAACAGCGACGCTGGCCGCCGTCGACCGGCCGCGGGCCGGTGGCGGTGCGGCGGCTGGTGGTGCGATTGCGGTTCTGATGTCCTGGTGGATGAAGGGCGAGCGAACGGAGTGAGCGAGGGCTTCGGCGGTGCTGTGCGGTCGTGGTAGTGATTAGTGGTTGTCCCGCGAGCGAGTGAAACGAGCGAGCGGGCCAAGGAATCCCCGAGCGGAGCGAGGGGGTGACGCAGGCTTTTGATCCACATTTTGCCAGCGAGGCCGCTCCGCGGCCGAGCGCAGCAAAAGGTGGTCTCTATGAGGTAGCCGCGACTTCGCCTTCGGGCGGCTCGGCGGATTCGGCCTCGGACTCCTTGCGGGCCTCGCGCTCCTGGTCCTCTTTCTTGTCCTTGACCTTCTTCATCCGGAAGATCTCCTCGCGTTCCTGTTCTTCGAGCTTCTGCTCGATGTACTCCTGGGACTCCCGGAGTTCGGGCAGGAGCTTGAATTCGAGGGCGTTGACCCGGCGTTTGGTGGTCTCGATCTCGTTCAGCATCTTCTTCATCGCGGTCTCGACCTCGGCGGCGAGCACGATCGAGTCGATGAGGTCCTCGTAGGCGTCGGCGGCCTCGTCGATGTAGGCGCTCGTCCCGAGCACGCCGTAGCCCCGCTGGTCGAGCGGCTTCTTGACCTTCGAGGACTCGATCTGGGGCACTACGACGCCCATGATGTTCTTCGATTGGATCGTGATCTCGGGGTGGTCCTCGAGGGCCGCGGCCGCGCCGCGGACCGCGACGTCGCCCTCGACCGCCCGGGCCATGTCGATCTTCGCCTGGGCCTGCTCGTAGTCGTCGCCCATCCCCGAGCGCACGTCCTGAGCCTCGTCGAGGATGTCCATGAACTCCATGATGAGGCCGTCACGCTTCTGTTCGAGCGTGTCGTGACCCCGCTCGGAGAGGTCGATGCGGTCCTCGATCCCCATCAGCTCCTTGCGGGTCGGTTTGACGTCGTTGGCCATTGTTAGTCAGTAGTATGACACCGAGGTCCTTAAGCCTCGGCCTCGGCACCGCTCGACTCCTCGCTCTCCTGGGCGTCGTCGGCGTCCTCGTTGTAGTAGCGCTCGATGTACTCCTCGTCGATCCGGTTGAGCTCCTGTTTCGGGAGCGCGGAGAGGAGCTCCCAACCGATGTCGAGGGTCTCCTCGACGTCGCGGTTGGTGTCGTAGCCCTGGTCGACGAACTCCGCCTCGAACCGGTCGGCGAGGTCGAGGTACTGGTTGTCGCGTTCGGAGAGCGCCTCGCGACCCACGATGTTCACCAGGTCCCGGAGGTCCTCGCCCTCCGCGTAGGCTGCGTAGAGCTGGTCGGAGACGTCGCCGTGGTCCTCGCGGGTCAGCCCCTCGCCGATACCGTCGTCCATCAGCCGCGAGAGGCTCGGTAGCACGTTCACCGGCGGCTCGACGCCCTGACTGTTGAGGTCGCCGTCGAGCATGATCTGTCCCTCGGTGATGTAGCCCGTGAGGTCGGGGATCGGGTGGGTCTCGTCCTCGCTCGGCATCGTGAGGATCGGGATCTGCGTCACCGAGCCGTCACGACCGCGGATCCGACCCGCGCGCTCGTAGAGCTGCGCCAGGTCGGTGTACATGTAGCCGGGATAGCCCCGGCGACCCGGGACCTCCTCGCGCGCCGCGCCGATCTCCCGGAGCGCCTCACAGTAGTTGGTCATGTCCGTCAGGATCACCAGCACGTGGTAGTCCTGCTCGAACGCGAGGTACTCCGCGGTCGTCAGCGCGAGCCGCGGGGTGATCTGGCGTTCGACGGCGGGGTCGTCCGCGAGGTTCGAGAAGACGACCGAGCGTTCGAGCGCGCCCGTGTGCTCGAAGTCGGCGAGGAACTCGTTTGACTCCTCGGCGGTGATACCCATCGCACAGAAGACCACCGCGAACTCGCTGCCCTCGCCGTCCTCGTTGGCCTCGTCCTCTTCCGGCACCGTCGCCTGGCGCGCGATCTGGAGGGCGAGTTCGTTGTGCGGCAGCCCCGAAGCCGAGAAGATCGGCAGTTTCTGGCCCCGCACGAGGGTGTTCATGCCGTCGATCGCCGAGACACCCGTCTGGATGAACTCCTCGGGGTACTCTCGGGCCGTGGGGTTGATCGCCGACCCGACGATGCTCTCGCGGCTGTCGGGGACGATCTCCGGGCCGTCGTCGATCGGTCGGCCCGAGCCGTCGAGCACCCGCCCGAGGAGGTCCTCGGTGACGGGCATCGTCATGGTCTCGCCGAGGAAGCGCACCGAGGCGTCCCGGTTGATGCTGCCGGTGCCCTCGAAGACCTGGATCGACACGAAGTCCTCCGAGGATTCGAGCACCTGGCCGCGCTTTCGCTCCCCGTCGGGGAGTTCGATCTCCACGATCTCGTCGTAGCCGACCGGCTCGTCGATCTCGACGAACACCAGCGGCCCGCTTATCTCCTCGATCGTTCGGTATTCCTTCATGTTAGTATTTCTCCCGGAGCTGGTCCTGGACGTCGGACTCGATCTCCTCGATGAACTCGCCGTACTCCTCGGTGGTCCCGATCCGATTGAGCCGGGGTGCGGCGTCGATGCTCGTGATCTCCTCGACCGGGACGCCCGCTTCGAGCGCGTCGAAGGCCTCCTCGCTGTAGGTCTGGATCGCCTCCATCATCCGGTAGGTCTTCTCCGGCGAGGAGTAGGCGTCGGTCGGGTTGAGCGCGTTCTGCTGGAGGAACGCCTCCCGGAGGTAGCGCGCCACGTCGAGCGTGAGGCGCTGGTCGTCCGGCAGCGCGTCCTCGCCAACGAGCTGAACGATCTCCTGGAGTTCGGCCTCCTCGTCGAGGGTGTTGATCACCCACTGACGGGTCTCCGGCCAGTCGGCCGCGACGTTCTCCTCGAACCACGGGTCCAGCTGGTCCCGATAGAGCGAGTACGACTCGTTCCAGTCGATCGCCGGGAAGTGCCGGCGCTCGGCGAGGTCGGAGTCGAGCGCCCAGAACGTCTTCACGATACGGAGGGTGTTCTGGGTCACGGGCTCGGAGAAGTCGCCGCCCGGCGGGCTGACCGCACCGACCGCCGAGATCGAGCCTTCGGTCCCGTTGATGTTCTCGAAGTAGCCCGCGCGTTCGTAGAACGCCGAGAGCCGCGCCGCGAGGTAGGCGGGGTAGCCCTCCTCGCCGGGCATCTCCTCGAGCCGCGAACTGATCTCGCGCATCGCCTCCGCCCACCGCGAGGTGGAGTCGGCCATCAGCGCGACGTCGTAGCCCATATCCCGATAATACTCGGCGATCGTGATCCCGGTGTAGACACAGGACTCACGCGCCGCCACCGGCATGTTCGAGGTGTTCGCGATCAAACATGTTCGGCTCATCAGCGGTTTCCCCGTGTTCGGGTCCTCGAGGTCCGGGAAGTCGTCGATCACTTCCGTCATCTCGTTGCCCCGCTCGCCACAGCCGATGTAGATCACGATGTCGGCGTCGGCGAACTTCGCGAGGCTCTGCTGGGTCACCGTCTTCCCGCTGCCGAACGGCCCCGGGATCGCCGCCGTCCCGCCCTTCGCGAGCGGGAAGAGACCGTCCTGGACCCGCTGGCCCGTGACGAGCGGCGTCGTCGGGGTCTGCTTGTCGACCGTCGGGCGGGTCTCGCGCACCGGCCACTCCTGGTGCATCGTGACCTCCTCGCCCGAGTCGAGTTCGACGATCGGGTCGGTTACCGAGAACGACCCCTCCTCGACGTTCGTGACCTCGCCGCCCTCGTAGTCGGGCGGCACCATCACGCGGTGTTCGATGCTCTCGGTCTCGGGGACCGTTCCCACGACGTCGCCGGCTTCGAGCTCGTCGCCCTCGCTGATGGTGGGGGTAAACTCCCACTCCTCGTCGAGGTCGATCCCGGGGGCGTCCACACCTCGATCGAGGAACGCGCCCATCCGGTCTTCGAGCACGTCGAGCGGGCGCTGGACGCCGTCGTAGATCGAATAGAGCATCCCGGGACCGAGGTCGACCGACAGCGGTTCGCCGGTGTTCTCGACGGGTTGGCCCGGCGAGATCCCCGAGGTCTCCTCGTAGACCTGGATCGTCGTGCGATCCCCTTCGATCTCGATCACTTCGCCCATCAGCCCCTCGTCGCCGACGTAGACCACGTCGTTCATCCGCGCGCCGAGGCCCGTGGCGACAACCACGGGACCGCTCACGCTGGCGATGGTGCCGTCGTCCGTCGTTTGTACGTCTGTTGCTTGACTCATGATTTAGCTGTCGTCCATCAGGTCGATGCCGATGGCGCGTTTGATCTGCTCGCGCAGCCCGCCGCTGCCCGCCTCGTCGCCGCCGAGCGTCACCAGCGTGGGTTCGATGCTGGTCTCGGCGTCCTGTCGCACGCCGCGCGAGAGGTGGTCGGTGTCGGCGTCGGCCATCACCACGATCCCGACGTCGTCGTTCGCGAACACCCGCTCGACGGCGTCGTCGAGTTCCTCCCTCTTGTCCTCCTCCGCGACGTTCTCGATCTCGCGAACGCCCGCGAGGCGAAAGCCGGTGGTGAACTCGGGCGTGCCGATGACCGCGATCTCCTGGCTCATTGGTGTTCGTCCCCCGCGTTAGACGACCCAGCGGTTTCGGCGTGTCGGTTCATCGGAGGACGAGGTCCTCCTCGATCGTCTCGGGGTCGAGCCCCGCGGCCCGCCCGCGGGCGATCGCCCGAACGTTGTCGACCTCGCGCTCCTTCGCGAGCACGTAGGCGAACACCGGACAGACCGAGAGCGGGTACCAGTTCGCGAGCTGGTGGGCGTACTCCGCGAGCGCGGCGTCGAGCGCGCGCTCGAAGCCCGTCAGGCTCTCCGCGTCGTCGAGCGCGTCGAGCGCCGCGTCGAGTTCGTCGCCGTACCGGCTGTCGGCCAGTCGGGCGGCGAGCTCGTCGGGGTTGTCCGCGATCCCGGCGAGGTCCGATTCGTCGAACAGTCGCCCCCCGTCGATGAAGTAGGTCGCGGGGTCGGTGTCCGCGCCCGAGCGCGCCAGCCGGAGCGCGTTTCGGGCGTTCCGGAAGTCGATCTCGGCTTCGAGGAACTTGACGTAGAGCCGCCGCGCGTTGCTCTCGCCGGGCCGCACCGCCAACAGCTCCTCGTAGTAGGCCCGGTCGATCGCGTTCTCGAGCGGCACCAGCGTACCGGTCGACTCGTACTCGTCGAGCGCGCTCTCCAGGGGCGGCCCGAAGACGGTGTCCGAGAGCCCCTCGACGACGCCCTCGATCGAGTCGGCTTCGAGCAGCCGGTCGCGACGGTCCTCGTCGAACTCGCCGGTTCGAACGAGGTCGTTCTCGACGCTCTCGCGACCGGTGTCGGCGTAGATCCCTCGAAGGATCGTCTTGATGTTCCACGCGTCGAACTTCCGGAGGTAGCGCGCGATGTCGTCGTAGAGCGGGCCGCTCGCCCACCGTAGGAGGTCCTCGAAGTCCTTCGCGAGGTTCCGGGCGAGCGCGTGCTCGACCAGGTCCACGCCCGAGTGACGACTCCCGAGCGCGTTCATCTCCTCTTCGTACTGCGATTCCTCCATGAACCTCGCGATCCCGCTGGGCTCCATCCGCACCAGCTGTTGGTAGTCCTCCTCGTCGAACAGGTTCGCCCGCCGCGAGCGCACCCGGGCGGTGACGTACTCGTAGTTCGAGTCGGTGGCGCGCGTGCTCATTGGTCGAACAGCCTGGAACTCACGGCCTTGAGCTCGTCGTCCCAGACCGAATCGAGCACCGAATCGAACGTGTTGTTGACCCGAACCCGCGAGGCCTCGCTCTCGGCGACCACACCGCCGAGACAGTCGTACTCCCCGGCGTGCTCGAAGCCGTCGTACTCCGTGGCGAGCGTGGTGAGTAGGTCGGCGTCGTCGGCTCGACCGTAGAGGCCGACCGACGCGCCGTCGTCGAACTCCGTCGCGGCGTCCTCAAGCAGCGCCCGCGTGAGCTCCTCACGCTCGTCGCCCGAGAGACCCGCGACCCGGTCTTCGACCTCGGTGCGGAGGTCCGAGAGGACCTCCCGCCGTGTTTCGAGCCGGAGCTGTTTGGCTTCGAGCTTCACGCTCGAGAGCCGCTGGTCGCGCTCGCGCTCGATCCGATTCTCGACCTCGCGCTCGCGTTCGGAGACCGTCTCCTCGGCGTCGGCTTCGGCCTCCTCGACGATCTCCGCGGCGCGCTCGTCGGCCTCCTCGCGGATGCGTTCGGCGCGTTCGCGTGCTTCCTCCTTGACGTCCTCGGCGACGGTTTCGAGACTCATTCCATCACCTTAGCCGGCGAGGAAGAACGCCACGAACCCGATGATGATCACGGTTTCAGGGATCACCGTCAGGAAGATGGCGATACCGAGCGAGATGGAACCTTCCGAGTACGCACCGACGGCCGCGGCACCGATCCCGCGCTGTGCGTTCCCGGTACCGACCCCGGCGAGGCCGACGCCGATCGCCGCGAGACCGCTCGCGAGCGCCGCCGCGGCTTCGGTCGACATTCCACCGCCGCCCTGTTGTAGCAGTACCCCCGGATCGACGAGCGCGCTGATGAGTTCTAGCATGGCGTCAGTTGTCCCCGTTCCGTGTGTCGTCGGTCATTGTCGAACGGGCTAAAGTCCCCGCACCAGCCACATAAAACTTCTCAAAATATTCGCCGTAGACCGAACGAACAGGCTCAAATACGTGGTTTGAGTAGTTCTCGAAATCCGCTGGATCTCGAAACGAACCCGCCCTACTCTTCGAGGGTGTGGGTCCGTTCGTAGCCGAACGGTTCGTACTGGTCGCCGCCACCCTCGTAGAACTGGTTGAAGAACTCGACGTACTCCAGCCGCACGGCCTGGAGGCCGGCGCTCATGACGCCGACGCCGAGCACCAGCATGTGGCCGACCACGAGCAGCACCATCCCGAAGGCCGCGCCGGCGATGCCCATGTGAATGAGGCCACCGAACATCAGCGAGGCGTCGCCGCCCAGGGTCTGGACGTATCCCGGGCCATGGGTGAACAGGAGGTGGAACTCGCCGTGGTGCTCGTAGGCCCCGAAGACCAGGAGGTTGACCGCGAACGCCAGTCCGACCTCCGCGAGCACCTCGGCGGCGAGCCGGGTGTACGAGAGGGGGTTGACGAAGGCCGCTCGAAGCAGCCCTTCGAGGAAGCCGACGAGGATACCGATGCCCCCGAAGTGGTTGACCTCGTTGACGATCACGAGGCCGAGCCCGACCACGAGGCCGACACCGAGGCCGGCCCAGCCGACGGTCGGCGAGAAGCCCGCGAAGCCGAGCGCGAACGGCTGGCCGTCGAGGGCCACGAACATCAGCTCGGGTTTGACGCCCATCAGGGTGCGGCTCATGAGCCAGACCCAGACGCCGAGCATCAGTATGAGATACGAGCCGCTCTCGAGCATCGCGGTCTTGAAGCTCGTCCGGAGGTTGTCGGCGAAGTCGAAGAGGTAGCCGACCGTCATGTGGAGCAGGCCGAAGAGCACGCTGATCAGGAGCCACGCGTTCGCGTAGGCCCCGTACGTCGGCATCAGCCCTTTGTGGAGGGGCTGGCTTTCGAGGCCGAGCGCGCCCTCCCAGAGGTACATCTTGATGAACTCCGTCCCGAATATCTCGCCGTAGAGTATCCCGAACAGGAACGTGAACCCACCCGCCCACAGCGTGATCGCGCCGAGCGCGCGGATCCCGTCGCTCTCGAAGCGTTTGAACAGCAGGGTCCCCACGGTGAGGTAGACCAGCCCATAGCCGGCGTCCCCGATCATGAACCCGAACATCAGCGGGAGGGTCAGGAAGAGGACGATCGACGGGTCGATCTCCGAGTACTTCGGTCGGCTCACCGTCTTGACGAGGAACTCGAAGGGTTTCACCGGACCCGGGTTGTCCTGCACCACCGGCGGGTCGCGCTTGCCGATGGCGACGTCGGTGCCGCCGTCGGCTGCGACTTCCGCCTCGGTCTCGTCGCTCGATCCACCGTCGCCACCCGATTCGGTCGGTTCGCGCTCGGTCACGTGCCCGTCGCTGTTGTAGGAGGCCTGTTCGAGCTCCTCGACGACGACGTGGTCGCCGACCGCCTCCCTGAGCCGTGATTCGAGGTCGTCGAACCGGTCGGTGGGGACCCAGCCCTCGGCGACGAAGGCGTTCTTCGTCGTCGCGAAGGAGAGCGGGGCCTCGCGGCGCTGGACCTCGATCGCGAGCTCCTCCTCGGCGGCGAGCAGGAAGTCCCCGTGCTCGTCGCGGACCTCGCGGATCTCGGCTTCGACGTCCTCCACGTCGTCGGCGAGCGCGCTGCGGCGGCCCTCGAGGTCGTCGAGGTGGTCCTCGGGGCTGCCCTCGGCGTCGGGCACGTCGACCGCGACGAACTCGGTGCCGGTGAGCGCGTCGTCGAGGACGGCCGTCTCGCCTGGCGCGGGCTCAGCGAACACCGCGACCGCGCGGTCCTCGGTGAAGAGTTCGTAGCGGTCGATCCGCTCGGAGCTATCGAGCGCCTCGCGAACCGCCGCCTCGTCGGCCTCGCCCACGCGGGTTTCGAGCGAGTCGTAGCCCGAGAGCAGGTCGAGGTCGATCCCGAGCGCCGTGAGTGGTTCGAGCGCGTCGATCCGGTCGGCGAGGTCGGCGCGCTGGCCTTCGAGGTCCTCGCGCCGGTCGTCGAGTTCGTTGGCCCGCGTGCGGACGGTCTCGATCCGGTCGCCCATCCCGTCGAGGTCGATACCGGTCGTCTCGCGGTCCTGGTCGACGTCGAGAAGCGAGATGAGCGAGCGGACGGTGACGAGACGGTCGGCGGCCTCGTCGGCCCCCGCGACCGGGTTTCCGGGTTCGAAGCCCTCCCACTCGCCGTCGTAGCCCGTGACGTGGAGGAGATCGAGTCGGTGGACGGTTTCGATGGTGTCGGTGAGGACGCGCTTCGCGCCCGTGACCGACACCCGGCTCATCCGTTCAGGTCTGAGCATGAACCTCCTCGGTGAACCGCTCGACGACGTAGTCGGCGGTGTCGTCGAGGTTCTCGCGCGCGTTGGATTCGAGTTCCTCGCGTTCCGCTTCGGCCTCCTCGAGGACCGCCTCGCGCTCGGATTCGATCTCCGCGCGGGCGGTTTCGAGCCGCTCCTCTTCGAGTTCGTCGGCCTCGGCTTCGGCTTCCTGGCGGATCTCGTCGGCCTCCTCGCGGGCCTCGGCGATCCGCTCCTCGCGGTCGGCTTCCGCCTCCTCGATTATCTCCTCGGCCTCGCGCTCTGCCCCCTGAATTCGGTCGAGCACCTCTGGTCTGGCCATGTCGTTCAGTGAGCCTTGTCCCACCGCCTATTTGGTCGTTCCGGATACCATCGCACAGCGAACCCCCGACCGACCCGCAGTGTGCCGGCGATCCGACCGGACGGTTATCGGAACTCGGTCGTGCTGTGTCACAAATCCGGTCGCGGTGGCGCGCGCTCGCGACCGGTCCAAACGAACGTGAGGGCCGGTCGCGGAAACCGTGCGAGGGATGAGCACCGGAGCGAGTGTGTGAAGCGAACGAGCGAGGAGCGCAGTCGGTTGGGGAGGAATGTGGCCGGTGTGGTTGCAGGAGCGGGGCGGGAGAGTTAGTGGTTGTACCGCGAACGAGGCCGCAGGCCGAGTGAGCGGCAGTTTTTAGTCCAGGTTTTTGCGAGGAGTGGTGCGCGAACGCAGTGAGCGCACCCGACGAAGTAAAAAAGTGGTTCGTAAGCGCTTAACCACGCCCGGTCACACCCCCGCTCGATGACCGGTGGGCACCACACAGGCGAGGGGGCGCTGTTCTCGGCCCGTCAACTCGCCGTCATCGCGTGGGTGACCGCCACCTCCGTCGTCTTCTTCAATATCTTCATCAAGTTCGTCAACCGCCAGCTCCTCGGGAACCCCTACGGCACGCCCGTCTACTGGCCGGTCAGCATCTTCGTCTTCCGGCTGGGGCGGCTCCGGCTGGACTGGGCGATCCCGATGCTCGTCGCCGCGGTCGGGGTGTTCGCGGTGACGGCGTGGTACCTCCGCGAAGAGCGAACGCGTCTCGCGCCGGTCGTGGTCGCGGGGTTCGTGTTGCTGGTCTGTTCGAACCTCCTCCACGGGTTCACCCACGGGTTCGTCGTCCCGCTCTCGACCCGCGAGGGCTACTACCAGCTCGCCGCGACGATCGTCGACCCGCTGGCGTTCGTGCGGACCTACGAGGCCAACCAGCTCTCGTACGTGGTCCACGCGCGAACGCACCCGCCGGGGACGGTGCTCACCTTCACCCTCCTCGATTGGGTCTTCGGGTCGCGCCCACTGGTTACGACCGCCATCGCGGCCCTCTCGCTCCCGACCTCGGCCGTGCTGGTCTACCGGCTCGTCGGGAGCTACTACGAGAGATCCGTCGCCCAGTACACCACGCTGTTGTTCGTGCTGCTGCCCTCGGTTCAGATATTTTACCTCGCGACGATCGACGCGATCATCGCCACGCTGTTGCTCGCTGCGGTGTACTTCTTCACCCGCGAGTCGCGGTGGTGGAGCCTCGCGACGCTCGCCTGCCTGCTCGTCGCCGCCAGTCAGCTCTTCCTGTTCGTCTTCGTCCTCCCGATCCTCGCCGGGATCGCGGTCTTCCGGCGCGAGAAGCTGCTCCCGCTCGTCGGTATCGGGGTCGGACTCGTCGCGTGCTATCTGGTCGTGAAGTTCGGGCTGGGCTACGACTACCTCCACAGCCTCTCGATCGCCTCGGACCAGCAGAATCCCAATGGATTCATGCTGCTCGCCGACCCCTCGGACTACGTTTTCAGCCGCTTCGAGGATATCGTCGAACTCGGGCTGTTCTTCACTCCGTTCCTCTGTCTGCTCGCGGCCCGTGGCCTCCGGGACCTCTGGGGCGACCTCCGGCCGGAGGGCCGGTGGTGGCTCGCGGCCACCCGGGAACGCGAGCCGTTCGTGATCGCGGCGGCCGCGGTCGTCGGGTTCTGTGCGATGCTCGTCGCGGGCGTCTACCACACCGGCGAGACCGCCCGTGGCGCGCTCTACATCTACCCCTACCTCTGCCTGCCGGTAGCCGCCGCGGTCCACCGGGTTCGACCGAATTTTCGGGACCGCTGGCTCCTCGCGGGCGCGGTGTTCGGTCAGACGCTCCTGCTACAGCTCCTCGGGAGCTACCTCTGGTGAAGTGCGCTTTTCGGCCGTCAACGGCTGGCGTGCGGCGAGGTCGCACGCGAAATCGGGGTGTTCCGCGAGGTGACGCACCACGAGGTGGCGACGACGACCCGAGAGCGCGGGGGAGTCGACGTCTTGGGCGGTGAACGACGTCGGAAGCGCGTCGAACAGGTCCCGGAGAGTCTCGAACGAGTTGAACACCTTGCGGTGGCCCGCCGACTCCACACCTCGGCGCGCGACGACGTAGCTCCCGTCGGGGCGGTGCGTACCGGTGGTGTGGACGAACTCGCGATGTCGTGCGAGCGAGTCGTCGAGCGACTCCCGGAGGGACAGGGCCTCGGCTCTCGTCAGTTCGTGTGTGCGGCCGGCGACCGAGACCGTCACCCGATCCGAATCACGTCGGACCGATACCTCATCGCCGGAGAATTTCTCGACCACGAGCGCGGGGACTCGACGGCATACCCACCGCTCGACGCGGCACGAACATAAATCCCGGCGGTGGTGCGGACCGGGCTGTCGTCCGTGATCCGGGTCGCGTTCAGCTCCCACACGACGGCCACTTTTTCACGCTCGCGGTTCGAGGGAGGGTATGCGCATCCGGGGCGAACGCGAGTGCAAGGACTGCGGCACGCGGTGGTCGTACTACGAGACCGGGAGCGTCGACTGCCCGAACTGCGGAAGCCTCCGGAGCGTCGGCCGCGACGAGCGCACCGAGCACACTGCGACCGCGGCGACGCTCGACCTCACCGAGGCGCGAAGCCTGCTCGGGTCCGAGGCCGCCGACACCCGCGCCGCGGCCGAACGCGCCGCCGAGGCCTGCCACGAGTTCGTTCGGGGACAGGGGTTCATCCGCGCCGGGAGCCTCGCACCGCTCGACGGGACCGCCGTCGGGGCGCGCGAGCTCCGCCAGGTCGCCACCGAACTCGCGCGCGGGCTGCGGACGGACGACGAGGAGGAGCGGTACTTCATCGACCTCCTCGGTGGGGTCGACGAGGGCGAACGCCCGCCCCCCGAAACCGTCCCGGACTCGCTTCGGGCGGCCCGCGGTCGGGCGGTCGCGAGCGCGCTCGACGTCTACCGCCGGGACGCGACGGCGTACCTCGACGACCACCCCGACAGCGAGGCACGGGCGGTGCTCGATACGCTCGAAGACCACGTCAGGCGGGTCGAGGCGCTCGACGGCGACGTCTCGCCCGCCCACGCCGAACGGCTCCTCGGGGTCGCGCGCGACGTCGGTACGTACCTCCGCGAGGACGACGAGAACGCGCTGGCGGCCGCACGCGACCGCCTCGACAGAATCGGATAGTTCGACGAGAGTACCGGTTCGACTCCTTGCGAACGGGGGGACGGTTCCGTGGAACTGCGTGCGGGGGCGCGCGGGAGCGCGTCGGAGACGCGCGACTCGCGCGAGGGATGAGCGAAGTGAGTGAAACGAACGGAGCGAATCGGTTGGGGAGGGTGTGGCCTGCGGTTCTCGTTCGTGTTTGCGTCGTGACGTTCGACGGATCACTCGGTCGGCAGTGTTTCACGGTTGCTGAGAACGGACAGACGCCCGCTGGGTCCACGGCACACCCGGCACACGTCGGCACCAGACCTTAGCCACCGACCGTCGAAGCCGGCCGTATGTCGACGACTACCGGTGAGACCCCATGACGGATATCGGCTACACCCTCTCGACCGAGGAGTTCGGCCCGAACGAGCTCGTCCGCCAGGCCGAGCGCGCCGAGGAGGTCGGCTTCGATTTCGTGTCGAGCTCGGACCACTACCATCCCTGGACCAGCGAGCAGGGCGAAGCGCCCTTCGTCTGGCCCGTGCTGGGTGGGGTCGCCGAGGCCACCGACGAGATCGACGTCGGTGTGGGTGTCAACTGTCCCATCATGCGGATCCACCCCGCCGTGGTGGCCCACGCCGCCGCGACCGCCGCCGAGATGCTGGAGGGGCGCTTCTTCTTCGGTGTCGGCACCGGCGAACTCCTCAACGAACACGTCGTGGGCGAGCACTGGCCCTCCCAGCCCGTACGGCTCGAAATGCTCGAAGAGGCCGTCGAGGTCATCCGCAAGCTCTGGGAGGGCGGGCAAACCAGCCACTACGGGAAGCACTACACCGTCGAGAACGCGCGGCTGTTCACCCTCCCCGACGAGCTCCCGCCGATCGTGGTCTCGGCCTTCGGCGAGCGCGCCGCGACCAGCGCGGGCGAGATCGGCGACGCCTTCTGGTGTGTCGGCCCGCAGGGCGATCTCCTCGATACCTACGAGGAGGCCGGTGGTTCGGACCCGTCGTACTGCCAGCTCCACGCCTGCTACGCCGATTCGGAGGACGAAGCCGTCGAGACCGCCCACCGCGTCTGGCCCAACTCCGGGCTCCCAGGGGAACTCGCCGCCGAACTGCCGACCACGACCCACTTCGAGCAAGCGAGTCAGATGGTCACGAAGGAGGACATCCGCGAGGGGTCGATCCTCACCGAACCCAGCGCCGACGCCCACATCGAGAACATCCAGAACGCGTTCGACGCGGGCTACAGCCACGTCTACATGCACCAGATCGGCGACGACCAGGACGCACTGCTCGACCTCTACGAGAACGAGGTCCTGCCGAGTTTCGACTGAGGGCGTTCCCGATCACCGTTTTTTGAGCGCCGTGAGCAAGTCACGTTCGTAGGTCTTCTCGGGCAGCGCCTCGAACCACTCCACAGCGAGAATATCCTCGTCGTCGAATCCCGGGTCCGTCGCGAGCTCCGCCGTCGTCGGCGTCGCGTCGAACATCGCGAACCGGAACTCGAATTCTCGACTCTCCTCCTCGTGAACGAAGGTCCGTTCCTGGATCGCCGCGAGCCCGTCGATCTCGACCCCGAGACCGGTCTCCTCCCGGACTTCGCGGGCCGCACCCTCCGCGTGGGTCTCGCCGACTTCGAGCATCCCGCCGGGCGCGATCCACGGCTTGGATCCACTCCAGCGCCGCCCCTGCCGGATCAACAACACTCGACTACCCTGCGTGACGAACCCGCCGACACCCCACGCGCTCTCAGCGGCACGCGAACGCGCGTCCTCCCACTCGTCGGCGGGCAGGTCGCTCGTGGCCGACCGGCGGAGCACGTCTCCGTAGCGCGCCGCGAGGTCGTCGGGTGCGAGAAAGCGGTCGTCCCGACTCACGGAAGCTCGACGTCGACGTCCTCCTGCTGGCTCGCGGCTTTCACGGTGTTGTAGAGCAGCATCGCGCGCGTCATCGGGCCGACACCACCCGGGACGGGCGTGATGGCGCTCGCCTTCTCCTTCGCCGACTCGAACTCGACGTCGCCGACGAGTTCGTAGCCCTTCTCGGTGTCCGCGTCCACCCGGTTGACCCCGACGTCGATCACCACTGCACCCTCGCCGATCATCGAGCCGTCGAGGAGTTCGGGTGCGCCGACCGCCGCGACCACGACGTCGGCGCTCCGCGTCTTCTCGGCCAGGTCCTGCGTTCGGGAGTGACAGACGGTGACCGTCGCGTTGCCGTCGTCGGCCTTCTGGAGCAGGAGGTTCGCGAGCGGTTTGCCCACGATGCGCGAGCGCCCGACGATGGTGACGTCCTTGCCCTCGGTGTCGACGGCCGCCGACGCGAGGAGCTTCTGGACCCCGTGCGGCGTACAGGGTTTGAATCGCGCGTCGCCCGCGACGAGGCGGCCGACGTTCTCGGGGTGGAAGCCGTCGACGTCCTTCGCGGGGTCGATCCGGCGGATGACCTCCCGATAGTCGATCTGGTCGGGGGTCGGGTCCTGGACGAGATACCCATGAATATCGGGGTCGTCGTTGAGTTCGTCGATGGTCGAGTTGAGGTCGGCCTGCGAGGCGTCGGCGGGGAGTTCGACGTGGACGCCGTTGATCCCGACCTCCTCGCAGTCGCGCTGTTTCATCGAGACGTAGGTCTCGCTCGCGGGGTCGTCCCCGACGAGAACGGTGGCCAGGCCGGGCGTGACGCCGGCGTCCTCGAACGTCGCGATGCAGTCCTCGAGGTCCGAGCGGATGTCGTCGGCGACGGCGTTGCCGTCGATGACGTCGGTCATACGGAGACCACTGGGAGCCGTGCTAATCAATGCCCCGGTCCGGGAAGTGGTCGGACCCCACCGAGTTTACTCGTAGAGCGGGAACCGCTCGCAGAGCGCGTCGACGTCGGCTGCAACCTCCTCGACGACGCTCCCGTCGTCGGGGGCGTCCACGACGCGCGCGATACAGTCGGCGACCTCGCGGCAGGCATCGGCGTCGAAGCCGCGGGTCGTGAGCGCGGGCGTGCCCGCTCGGATCCCGCTGGCGACGAAGTTCGAGCGGGTTTCACCGGGGACCGTGTTCGCGTTGAGCACGATACCCGTTCCTTCGAGGGCTTCCTCGACCTCTTTTCCTGTGGTATCGGGGTGGGACTCCCGGAGGTCACAGAGCACGAGGTGGGTATCCGTGCCGCCCGAAACCAGCCCGAGGCCGTGCTCCTGCATTCGGTCGCCGAGCGCCGTCGCGTTCTCGACCACCTGTTCGGCGTACGCCTCGAACTCGGGTTCGAGCGCCTCGCCGAAGCCCACCGCCTTCCCGGCGATGTTGTGCATCAACGGCCCGCCCTGCATTCCGGGGATGATCGCCGCGTCGATGGCGTCGGCGTGCGCCTCGCCCGAGAGGATCATCCCGCCGCGGCCCGAGCGGATGGTCTTGTGAGTGCTCCCGGTGACGAAGTCCGCGATACCCACCGGCGAAGAGTGGACACCCGCCGCGACGAGGCCCGTGATGTGAGCGATGTCGGCGAGCTGGTAGGCGTCGACGCCCTCGGCGATTTCCTGAAAGCGCTCCCAGTCGACCTCGCGCGGGTAGGCCGAGTAGCCCGAGATGATCATGTCGGGCTCGAACTCGTTCGCGTGTTCCTCGATGGCCTCGTAGTCGAGTCGTCCGCTCTCGGGGTCGACCCCGTAGTGTTCGACCTCGTACACCTTCCCGGCGAAGTTCGCCTTGAAGCCGTGCGAGAGGTGGCCGCCGTTGGTGAGGTCCATCGAGAGGATCTTGTCGCCGGGTTCGAGCGCGGCGAGGTAGACCGCCATGTTGGCCTGGGAGCCGGAGTGGGGCTGGACGTTGACGTACTCGGCCCCCCAGAGCTCCTTCGCGCGGTCGATGGCCAGCTGTTCGACCTCGTCGGCGTACTCGCAGCCGCCGTAGTAGCGCTCGCCGGGGTAGCCCTCGGCGTACTTGTTGGTGAGCGCGCTGCTCTGGGCGTCCATGACTGCAGGGGAGACGTGGTTCTCGCTCGCGATCATCGAGAGCGTCGAGCGCTGCCGGTCGAGTTCGCCGTCGAGCGCGTCCGCGACCGCCGGGTCCGTGTGCCGAACGTCCTCGTAGTCCATGTTCGCCCCTTCGGTCGCACCGTCAATAGCGTACCGATACCGCACCATATTTCCGGACCTCGTGACGACACCGCCGAGGATTTACTTCGGTCGTCTCTATCCCACGTATGCCCCGACCGAAGTCCTCGTTCGACCGACTCCGCCCGTTCCAGTTCCGCGAACCGAGCGACGTGCTCGACGACGACACGATGTACACCGTCTACGAGATCGCTCGGCTGCTCCAGGGGCTCGACCCCGAGACCGAACTCGACATCGAGACCGAGGACGTCCTGCTCGACTGGGCGATCCCGTGGATGGTGACGAACGCCGAGGAACTCTGCTTCGCCGACCCCGCCGCCGACGACGAACCCGGTCACTACGGGCTGGCGTGACCCGCTCACCGGGATTCCCCGGCGGTCACCGCCACCGAACCGACCGACCCCCGCGAGCGAAGCCCTATACCCGAGGGCGCACGAACCGAGCACACGAACGATGAGCGGCGAGGGAGCCAGCAGCGAGACGGCCACCACGACCGGCGAGCCCAGCGAGAGCCCGGACGCTAACTCGGCCCCGCCGAACTGGCGCGACGTGTTCGGCTACGACGAGCCCTACGACAACCAGGCCGACGCGATCGAGACCGCGATCGAGACGGGCGAACGGGGCGGCTACCTCGTGATGGAGGGGGCCTGCGGGACCGGCAAGACGATGGCGGCGCTCACGGCCGCGGGCACCCTGCTCCGCGAGACCGACCGCTACGACAACGTGCTCGTGGTGACGCCGGTCAAACAGCAGCGCCAACAGTTCATCGAGGACCTCAGAGCCATCAACGAGCGGATCGACGACCCCTTCGACGGGCTGGCGCTGGTCGGCAAGGCCGACCTCTGTCCCTACGAGCGCGCCGGCGCGTTCGAGGAGAGTACACAGGAGGCCTGTGAGGAGCTCCGAGACCACACCTCGGGGCTGGTCGCGCACGGCGACGGCGGCGGCGAGGGCGACGTCTGGTGGGACTCGGCGCGCGCCGGCGAACTCGTCTCCTCGGCCCGCGTCGACGCCGATTCGTGGAACACGCTCGACGACAACCTCTCCGTGGGGGATCACACCGCCCCGTACCCCACCGCCCGCCCGACCGCGCCCGACTCGCTGGCCGAGGGCGACCACGCACCCACCTTCTGCCCGTTCGAGGCCGACTGGTACGCGCGGGACAAGTCGGTCCCCGTGAGCTTCGACGCCGGCGAGGGGAACGTCGTCACGACCGACGAGCTCCTCACGGGGTCGGTCCCGGCGGGCACCTGCCCCCATCGGTCGATGGGCACGCTGCTCGACGACGCCGAGGTCGTCGTGGGCAACTACACCCACCTCTTCGATCCTCGGACCCGGGCGCTCACCGACGGCGCGGTCGACGACCGGACCTTCGTCATCGTCGACGAAGCCCACAGGTTGGAGGGCAGAGTCAGGGAGATGCTGAGCGACCGAGTGGGGATCCACTCGCTCCGGCGGGCGCGCAACGACGTCCAGTACCTCCGTACGCGGGCGGGTCAGTCGCGCGAACACCGCGCCCAGGTGGCCGAGCTGCTCGACCCCCACGAGGTCGGCACCGACTCGCTCGAACGCGTCGAGGAGTTCTTCGACGAGGCCATCGACTGGGTCGACTCGCGGGTCGATCGCTACCTCGCGAACGAGTTCGGCAATCTCGACCGAGCGGCCGACGACCTCCCCGAGACGGTCGAGATCCCGCTTCGCGACCCCGAGGTCGAGGAACGCGACGAGTTCTCGGCGTGGGCACGCGAGGCGGGTTACTCGGCCTCGTTCTGCAAGTCGCTCCACTCGGTCGGTGCGGCGGTCGAGGACGTTCTGGGAACCGTCGCGCCCGAGCGGTCGTGCGTCTGCGGCGACGTCGGCCGGCTCGTCGCGCGGTGGTGGACCCGCGACCACGCCTCGTATTTCAGAGAAGTCACGCTCACGAGCACCGACCGCGACCATCTGGAGGGGTGGGAACGCCACTACACCGCCGCGCTGTTCTGCTACGACTGTCTGCCCGCCGAGGACCTGAAGGAGCGCTTTTCGAACCTCGGGGGGGGCGTACTGATGAGCGCGACGCTCGAACCTATCGACGTCTTCCGTGAGTGTGTGGGGCTCGACGGGGTCGCGGTCGAGGAGGGGGACGGGGCGGACGAAGGGACGGAGGAGGAAGCGGCCGAGCCCCGCCCGGTGGTCGAGCGGACCTACGACCTGACGTTCCCCCCGGAGAACCGGGCGAGCTGGGTGGTCGACGCGCCGGCGTTCACCGCCCGGAACCGCGGCCCGCCGGCGGAGGACAACGGCGTTCGCGAGACCTACGCCTACGCGCTCCGCGAGCTCGCCAGGAACCCCGGCAACGTCCTGCTCTGTCTCCCGAGCTATCGCGAGGCAGCGTGGGCGGGCGAGCGCCTCGCGGGGGCGCTCGACAAACCCGTACTCGTCGACGAACCGTCGAGCGACGCGGCGACCGAGGCACTCAAACGCGAGTTCTTCGCGGGCGAGGGCAAGGTCCTCGTGACCTCGACGCGGGGAACCCTCACGGAGGGCGTGGACTACGACGGCGACAAGCTCGGGACGTGTGCGGTGGTCGGGGTGCCGCTCGTCAACGTGGCTTCACCCCGGATCCGGGCGGTTCGACGGGCCTACGGGGCTGCCTTCGACGAATCGAAGGCGTTCCGGTACGCGCTCACGGTGCCCGCGGTCCGGCGGGCGCGCCAGGCCATCGGCCGCGTCATCCGCGGCCCCGAGGAGGTCGGTGTCAGGGCCTTCGTCGACGAACGCTACACGCCCGACGCGCCCCGGTCGGTCGCCGACTGCCTCCCCGACGCCGAGCGCGAGGAGTTCGTGACGCTGACGCCGATGTTCGTGGAGACGGTCGTCGACCGATTCGGCACCGAGCACCCCGAGTTCGGTGGGTAGAGAACACACCGACGGGTTTCACGGAAGAGAGCACTGATACAGCCGCTGAGACGGTCGTGGGCCGACGGGCCGGGGGATGGCCCGGGCCCACGTTCTCGTGACCAGCCGAGCAGGGGAACGGGTCGACAGACGACGGATGTGGGGGGTGACTGGATCGAACCTACTCGGCGAGTGGGCGTTTCGGTGCGCACGTTATGGTCCTTTTGGCCAGTTGATGTTTTCTCGACGGTCGCGGCCACTTGGAGTATCCCCGGTGGCCCCCGGACCGACGGATGGAGCGCGCGACCCCCTCCGAACCGGTTCGCTCGAATCCGATCCGAGTGATCGGTCACGTTTATGTGCGTGCCTGTACTGTCCCCCGCTGGGTGATGCCATGCAAGGGAACAACGGAGTCGACCGGGAGAGTGGGCACGTACGAACCTGCCAGCGGTGTCGGAAGGGGATGCCGAACCCCTACATCAACGACGGGATCTGTTATCACTGTCGGGACCGGTAACCGGTCGTAGTCGCGGTTCCGACGAGCGCGAAAACCGACGGTGGGCGCGCTCTTCGAGTCGAAAACGGGGGAAGGACAGGACCGAGGGGGAGTAGTTACGAGTGATGCCAGGCAACGGATTCCCCCGCTGGTCCTACCCGATCCTCGATGCCAGTTCGCAATAAGCTTTGTGCGTATTCTCACATCCAGAAATTAGCCCCGTCACATTCGATACGCACGGCGGCCGGTCGGCCCCTGGTTTCGACTGGAAGTATCATATCCATAGAATAACGACCGCTATTGAGCGGTCGGGAATCCCTCGTGCTCACAGCTGTGAAATCGAATCGGCTCGTACGAATCAGTCATCAGTCCGGTGCGTGCCGGCGTGGAAGGGGCGGTCAGTCGTCGCCGACGAACCGGAGCGCGACGCCGAGGGCGATCACCGCGAGACCCGCGATGGCGCTCATGATCGGCGGAACCGGGAGGAAGAGCAGTACGACACCGGCAAGGATCAACAGCGTGGACTTTTGGACCATGCGCGCCCTCGCTGGTCCGGTCGGATACCCTTTGTGGTCGGGTGAGGAAGTCAGCAGAACTCCTGGCTCGCGAACACCCTGGTCTGGCCGTCGACCTCCTGGATGTAGACCCCGATCCCCTCGTTCTCCCAGTAGGGTTTGAGGAGGTTCTCGCGGTGGTCGGTCGAGTTCATCCAGCCGTTGACGATGCCGCGGGCGAGTTCCTCCTGGGTGTCGTACTCCACGGTTCGGTTCTCCATCCGAACGGGAGCGTCGTAGTAGGTGTAGAGGATGTTCTCGCCGCCGGTGGCGTACCGGAGACCGTCCATCGGGACGCGACACTGGTAGCCGAACTTCTCGTAGCGGTCGGCGACGGTCTCGCCGTCGGGGCCGACGTGGGCGAAGTAGCTCCGGTTCGCCATGTCGGCGCTGTGATAGCGCGCCACCGACCGGAGCCCGGTGTCGAAGCTGAGGTTCGAGAGCCCGCGGTCGGCACGCCGTTCGTTGATCCCCTCGTGGACGAGATACTCGAGGCGCGTGCCGTTGAGTTCGCCGGCGTTCGAACTCGGGACCGACGCGTTCGTCCCCGGATCGGCCACGGATCCGGTGTCGCCCGCGACATCGCTCACACCGACCGTGCCGACGTCCGCGAGTTCGTCCACGTCCTCGAACGGGTCGAGGCCGGTCGCGTTCTCGACCATCCCACCGAGGTCGGACGGCTGGCTCGGGAGTCCACCGAACGCGAAGCCGGCGGCGAGCGCGACCACGCAGACCACGAACGCGAGCCGCAGAACGGTCGAGACGACCCAGCCGACCGCACCGACGAGCCAGCGAAACATCTACCGGTGGTTCTCGTCGGATAGCTATGTATCTGTCCGTCGGGCCGGAAAGACCGTGTCAGATGGCGAGAACGCCCGGGTCGAGGCTGTCGCCCGGTCGGCTGTGTCGCCAGCGAACCGGGCTCTCCGTGCACTGGACGGTCTGGTCCGAGCCACAGGAGCCGACGAACAACACGACGAGACAGTAGATCGGCGGGCGGTCGCGGTCGGACTCGTCGCCGATGCTCACGATCGTGATCCGTTCGACGCCCTCGACCTCGCAGTCGACCCCGGTCGCCTCGCGGACGTTCCGTCTCGCCCCGGCTTCGAGCGACTCGTCGGCGTCGACCGCACCGCGGGGCGGTGCCCACTCGTTGTGGCGGTCGCGCACGAGCAGGGTCTCGTCGGCGTCGTTGGTGACCCGCACGCCCGCCGCGGCGTGCTCGGCGGTGTCGACCGCGGCGGCCTCCTCGTACCGAGGTCCCGAGACCGACCAGCTCACCTGGTGGACCGGCGCGGAGCCGTACTCGTCCGTCAGTCGCGAGAGCTGGTCGGTGACCCAGCCCTCCGACCGCTCGGAAACGCTCATGGCATCACCACATCGGTCGACAGTATAAATCCGGTGTATCGTTCACCGCCGACCGGCCGCCGATTCACCCCATTTTATCCTTTCAGACGTTTCACGCCGGGATTTTCTCAAGAAATGAGCTGTATTTACACGTGTTCGTCGAGGAATCGTGCGATCCGGGTGTAGGCCTCGATCCGGTTGTCACGCTTGACGATCCCGTGACCTTCATCGTCGAAGACCAGCTTCTCGACCGGGACGCCCTGGTCACGGACGCGCTCGGCGACCTGGTCGGCCTCGCCGACCGGGACTCGGGGGTCGTTCGCGCCGTGGAGGACGAACAGCGGCGCGTCGATGTTCTCGATGTGCGTGAGCGGACTGATGGATTCGAGGAGTTCGCGGTCCTCGTCCAACGAGCCGTACTCGGCCTCGCGGAGCGCGCGCCGCCACGACCCGGTGTTCTCGAGGAAGGTCACGAAGCTCGCGATACCCACGATGTCGACCCCCGCCGCCCACAGGTCGGGATACTCGGTGAGCGAGGCGAGCATCATGAACCCGCCGTAGGAACCGCCCATCACCGCGATCCGGTCGGGGTCGACGAGCGGGTGGTCCGCGAGCCACGCCGCGCCGCGCTCGATGTCGGCCACCGAGTCCATCCGTTTCTCCACGTCGTCGAGGTGGGTGTAGGCCTTGCCGTAGCCCACCGATCCCCTCACATTGGGTTCGAACACCGCGTAGCCCGCCTCGCAGAGGTACTGCGTGACCGGGCTGAACGACGGCCGGCGCTGGCCTTCGGGCCCGCCGTGAATGTCGACCACGACAGGTGTATCGCCCTCGGCCGCGTCCACGGGAACCGAGAAGAACGCGGGTATCTCCCGGCCGTCGAAGGTCTCGTACCGAACGAGGTCGGGCTCACGGAAGTCCTCGCGCGCGAACCCGGCGGTCGCGGCGCGGGTCCACCGCTCGGCCGCACCGGTTTCGACCTCGACGACGTGGACGTTGGTGTTCTCGCGTGGCCCCGTGACCGTCACCGCGAACCGCTCCGCCTGGTCGTCGAAGGCGATCCCGCCCGCGACGCCGTCGGGGAAGTCGGGGTCGGGGAAGGACTCGATCTCGGTCTCGCCCACGAGCCGGCCAGCGGTGAGCTCGGTGTAGCCGTCGACGTTGCGGGCGTAGACGATTCTTCTCGTATCCTCGTGAAGCGCGAACCCCTCGACGTTCCAGTCGCCGCCGTCGACCACCGGCTCGATCCCGTGCGTCGCGAGGTCGAGCCGGGCGAGATAGAGGGTGTCGGAATCGTGGTCGGTCACGACGTAGAGCGCCTCGCCCCGTGGCCCCCAGGCGGCGTTCAGGAACCGCACGTCGCCCTCGTGTGGTGTGACGTGTTCGATCCCGCCGCTCTCGACGTCGAGCACCGAGAGGTCCTGGTCGAAGCTCGAATGGGCCTGGCTCACGATCAGTCGATCGTCGTCGGGCGAGAAGCCGCCGAGGGTGAGCCAGCCCTCTCCCTCGTGGACGAGGGTCGCCTCGTCGCCCGTCTCGGTGCGTTCCTGGACGTAGATGTCGAACACCGAGTCGTCGCGTCGGTTCGCCGCGAAGGCGAACCGCTCGCCGTCGTGGCTCCAGCCGCCCCAGCGGTGTTTGGCTGCGGGGGTGTCGGTGAGCGGCGTTACGGTGCCGCCGTTGAGGAGGAAGAGCTGGGCGCGCTCGTTGCCCCCGTCGTCCATCCCGAAGACCAGTTCCTCGCGTTCGGGGGAGTGTGAGACGAACGTGACGCGCTCGTCGAAGAAGGTACGCTGTTCGGGCCACGCACCCGGTTTGCGGAGCGACCAGACCTGCGGGGTGCCGGTGGCGTCGAGGAGGAAGGCGAGTTCGCCCGCGGGCGAGAACGACCCGCCGTAGGCGCTGCGGACGTTGAGATACCGCTCGATGTCCGTGGGCATGGCTCACGTACCCCCGAGGACCACAAATCCCTTCGGGTCGCCGTCGGTAGGTGTCGGTCGGGGCGTTCGTTCGCCCGACGGTTGATTTTAGCCGGCCTCGCTATCGACCCCCGGACAAGACAGATAAGGCAACGGACCGTACGGACCTCAATCGTGATCGAACCGGAGCCGGACTCGAACTCAGTTCTTCCCGACGACGGGCGGTTGTCCGCCGTCGAGAAGTGGCTGGCTCCAGCCGTCGGCGTCGCCGTGGTGCTCGTCCTCCTGTTCAGCGTCGGCTTCCTCCTCACGGACTACCTCGGGGAGGACTCCGCGAGCGCGGGTGCCGACCAGTCGAACGGCGTCGGTGTCGCGGCCGGGAACGGTACCTCGACGGCGAGCGATATCCCGACGACGCGCGGCGTGGCGACGAACGAGACCGTGACGGCGGTCGCGACGACGTCAGCGACGGGGAACTCGACTGCAGCAGCTACGACGACACCGACCACGACGGAGGCCACGAACGCCACGGAGCCGACCACCGATAGCCCAGCAGCCGCCGGCTCCGATACCGGAGCGGACGCGAACACCGAAGCGGACGCGAACACCGAAGCGGACGCGAACACCGAAGCGGACGCCGACACCGAAGCTGGTGACAACACCGGCACCGGAGCCGACGCCAGTTCCGACACTGGGGCCGATTCCGACACCGGAGCGGACGACAGTACCGGGGCGGAGTCAGGTACTGAGGACGATTCCGATAGTGGGACCGACTCCGGCACTGGAGCCGACGCCGGTCCCGATACGGAGGGCGATACTGGAGGTGATGCCGATACCGAAGCCGACGACAATACCGACGCTGACGACGAGACTGAGGCCGATACCGAGGTTGACGACGATACCGAAACTGATAGCGATGCCGACGCTGACGACGACACCGAGACCGACGACGATACTGAAACGGCAACCCCGACAGCCACCGAGACAGACACCGAAACTGCGACGGCAACCGATACCGACACCGCGACGACGACCGAGACGGCCACGGACACGGCGACCGACACCCCAACCGAGACCGCGACGCCAACGGAAACCGAAACGGCTACTGAGACCGAAACGGCCACCGAGACCGAAACGGCGGAGCAAGCCGCGCAAGCGAGTGTCGCGGTCGACTCCTCGACACCGACACCGACACCGACGGCGACCGCCGTCGCGGCCGCCTCGGCGGAAGCGGTGTCGGACACCACCGAGACGCCGACCGCAACCGCGACGGCCACCGAGACCGCTACGGCGACCGTAACCGAAACGGCCACGGCGACCGCAACCGCGACGGCCACTGAGACGGCGACCGCAACCGCGACGGCCGCCGCGGAAACCGCGGCGTAACCGGGAGGTCGACGGCGGGCTCCCACTCGGTAGGCCGTCCCCGGTCAGTTCGTTTTTACCAACGGCGACCCGATTCGGTCCATGGAATCGCCTTCGGGGCAGCGGCGGGGTCGGTCGCTCGCGGGACGGGACGTCGCAGTCGTCGGCGGTGGGTTCGGCGGGCTGTCGGCGGCGTGCTACCTCGCCGATGCGGGGGCCGCGGTCACCGTGCTCGAAAAGAACGACCAGGTCGGAGGACGTGCCTCGCAACTCGAACGGGACGGCTTCCGGTTCGACATGGGCCCCTCGTGGTACCTGATGCCCGATGTCTTCGAGCGCTTCTTCGGTGCGTTCGGCAAACAGCCGACGGACTACTACGGCCTCACCCGCCTCGACCCCCACTACCGTATCTTCTTCAAGGACGGCGACCGGGTCGACCTCACGCCCGACCGCGACCAAGTCCGGGCGGTCTTCGAATCGTACGAGGAGGGTGGCGCGGCGGCCTTCGACGACTACCTCGAACGGAGCGAACGAACCTACGAAACCGCCCTGGAGCGATTCGTCTACACCGACCGCCCTCGGGCGCGCGACTGGGTCGATCCTGACGTGATGCGCTCGGCCCCCATCGGGTTGAGTCTGCTGCGCTCGATGGAGTCCCACGTCTCGCGGTACTTCGACGACCCGAAGCTCCAGCAGATCACCCAGTACACCCTCGTCTTTCTGGGTGGGTCCCCGAAGAACACGCCCGCGCTCTACACTATGATGAGCCACGTGGACTTCAACCTCGGCGTCTACTACCCCGAGGGCGGATATGGGGGGGTTGTGGACGGCATCACCGACCTCGCGCGCGAACTCGGAGTGACCTTCGAGACGGGTGCGGAGGTCGCGGAGATCACCAGCAAGCGCGACGGGTTCGTCCTCGACACCGCCGCTGGCGACCACGCGACCGACCTCGTGGTCTCGGACGCCGACTACGCCCACACCGAACAGGACCTCCTCCCCGAGCACGAGCGCCAGTACTCGGCGGAGTACTGGGAGAAGCGAACCCTCGCGCCCTCGGCCTTCCTGCTCTACCTCGGCGTCGAGGGCGACGTCGACCCGCTCGCCCACCACACTCTCGTACTGCCCACCGACTGGGACGGCCACTTCGAGGAGATCTTCGAGCGACCGGCGTGGCCCGAGGATCCCGCATATTACCTCTGTGTCCCATCGCAGACCGACGACACGGTAGCCCCCGAGGGCCACTCGAACCTCTTCGCGCTCGTCCCGATCGCGCCCGGCCTCGACGACACCCCCGAGATCCGCGAGGAGTACCGCGAGAAGGTTCTCGACGACATCGCGGAGAACACCGGCGTCGAGCTCGCTGACCGGATCGTCGTCGAGGAGACCTTCTCGGTCGACGACTTCGCCGAGCGCTACAACAGCCTCCGGGGGACGGCGCTGGGGCTCGCCCACACTCTCCGTCAGACCGCGCTGTTCCGCCCGCCCCACAAGTCGGAGGCGGTGCCCGGACTCTACTTCGCGGGCGGGTACACGACGCCGGGGATCGGCGTGCCGATGTGTCTCGTGAGCGGCGAGCACGCCGCCGAGGCCGTGATCGACGACCACGCCCGATGAGCGTCGCGGAGCGCGTCCGCCGGGGGGTGAGTCGCCTCGGGCGAACCGTGCCACCCGACTCGTTCGTGGGGTATCTCCTCCGACTCTCGCGCCCGCGCTTCTGGCTCTACCTGGCCGGGCCGGTGGCCGTCGGCGCGGTCTACGCCGCGTCCGCGCCCGCCGACCTCCTCTCGCCGACTGCCCTCGCGCTGTTCGCCTACTTCCTGGTCCCCGCGAACGTCTTCCTCTACGGCGTCAACGACGTCTTCGACGCCGACATCGACGCCGAGAACCCGAAGAAGGAGGGGCGCGAGGTGCGCTATACGGGAAGCCGGACCGTGCTCGCCGCCGTCGCGGTGAGCGGTCTGTTGATGCTCGGGTTCGTGCCCATCCTCCCCTTCCCCGCGCTCGTCGCGCTCGCGGGCTTCGCGTTCCTCGCGGTCGAGTACAGCGCCCCGCCCTTCCGGTTCAAGACGACGCCGCTGCTCGATTCGGTCTCGAACGGGCTCTACATCCTGCCCGGTGTCGTGGCCTACGCCGCACTCGCGGGTGAACTCCCGCCGCTCGCCGCCATCCTCGGGGGCTGGCTCTGGGCGATGGGGATGCACACCTTCTCCGCGATCCCCGACATCGAACCGGACAGACGAGCGGGGATCCGGACGACGGCCACCGCGCTCGGCGAGCGCCGGACCTACGCCTACTGTGGGGCGTGCTGGCTCGCGGCGGCGCTCGCGTTCGGGGTCGTCCACGTCCTGCTCGGGGCGCTCCTGCTCGCGTATCCCGTGTTGGTGGCCGCCATCGCGCGCTCGGCGGTCGACGTCGAACGCGCCTACTGGTGGTATCCGATCGTGAACACGGTAGTGGGAATGGTACTGACCCTCGGCGGCGTCTGGGTGTTGGTGGTCGGTGGCTGAGCCGTCCCTCGGGACGGTCACGACCCGGGAGCGCATCGAGGCTCGGCTCGACCGACTCGTGGCCGAGAACCGGTTCACCATCGCGGTGGTGTTCCCGGCCGTCGGCGCGGTCCTCCTGCTCGCGAGCGCCGCGGACCTCGTCGGCCCGCCGCTCCAGTTCAACCCCGGCCTCATCCTCCTCGGAACGGTCGTGATGCGCTTGCCACTGGTGGCGGGGGTCGCGCCGCTGGTCGACCGCCGAGCCGCCGTCGGGATCGGTGTGCTCGTGGCCTACGCCTTCGGTATCGAGCTCATCGGCGTGACGACCGGCTGGCCCTACGGCGAGTTCGAGTACCTGATCGAGCTCGGCCCGATGCTGTTCGGGGAGGTACCGCTCGGCCTCCCGGTCTTCTTCCTCCCGCTGGTGCTCAACAGCTACCTCCTCTGTCTGCTCCTGCTCGGCGAGCGGGCGCGGAACCGGGCCGTCCGGCTCGTCGCGGTCATCGTCACGGTGCTGCTCGTCGACGTGGTGCTCGACCCCGGCGCGGTCGCGGTCGGCTTCTGGAGCTACTCCGGCGGGGCCTTCTACGGCGTCCCGGTCTCGAACTACCTCGGCTGGGTGCTCTCGGCGACGGTCTCGGTCGTCGTGCTCGACCTCTCGTTCGACCGCACCCGCCTCACCCGCCGGCTCGAAGACTGTGGGTTCATGCTCGACGACCTCGTGAGCTTCGTGGTGCTCTGGGGGACGGTCAACGCCGTCTTCGCCAACTGGGTCCCCCTGTTGGTCGCCCTCGCCCTCGGGGCGGGTCTCGTGGTCACCGACCGGTTCGACGTTCCGGTCCGTTCGAGGACCGGGAGGTAGAAAAACGAAGCCTCGTCGTCAGCGCATCGGGGCCGCACCCTCGGGTCCGTGGTGGCGCGTCGGGACGTGTGCGACCGTGCTGACCTTCGCGAAGACGGCGTCGGGGTCCTTGTTCCAGAGCCAGTGCCACCGGGTGCGGGCGAGCAAGGAGAGCTTCCGCGCCGTGCTCAGTTCGGGTGTCGCCGAGAGCACGTCGTAATCGCGCTCGCGGATCAGCCGGTGGTGGTCGGCGTAGAGGACGGCGGCGAGCAGGACCGGGAACTGGCAGTCCTGCGGGAGGTACTTGATGCCCGCGACGCCCTCGCGGTAGCGTTCCTCCGTGCGCCGGAGCTCGCTCGCCATCAGCGTCGCGAAGTCGTCGTCCATCTCGAAGCGCTCGATCTGGGTCTCGGTGACGCCGTGTTTGTCGAGGACGGTCTGCGGAAGGTAGATCCGGTCGCGCTCGATCACGTCCTCGCGAACGTCGCGCAGGAAGTTGGTGAGCTGGAAGGCCTCGCCGAGCGTGCGGGCGTGGGGGCGGGCGGTGTCGGCGTCGTCCGGGTCCATCACCGCGGTCATCATCTCGCCGACCGCGGCCGCGGAGCCACCCATGTAGGTGTCGAGCTCGTCGTGGTCGGCGTAGCGGCGTTTCGTGATGTCGGTCGCCATCGCGTCGACGAACTCGTCGACGGCGGCCTCTGGGATGCCGTACCGGTCGCGAAGCTCGCTGAAGGCCGCGAGCACGCTGTCGTCGGTCTCCCCGTCGAGCGCGGCACGGCGGATGGCTTCGAGCCGGTCGCGCTGTTCGTCGGGCGGCGGGCCGTCGGGGTCGTCGACCACCTCGTCGGCGACCCGGAAGAAGGCGTAGAGGACGTAGGTGGCGTGGCGAACGCGCTCGGGGAGGAGCCGCGTCGCGACGTAGAACGTCGTCCCCGTCCGCCGATGGATCGCCTTGCTTTCGGCGAGCTGGGTTCCGTCAACCATGTCGTTGTGTTCCGTTCGGGCGAGAGCGACTTATGTGTTTGTACGTTGTAACATCTAAGCAAGAATTATAATTCATACGTCATCTTATCCGGCGAGGATTTTCGCACGCCGGCGAACCGACGTCGGGTCGGATTCGGGCTATTCGTCGAGCAGCTGTTCGGCGAGGATCGGCACGAACGTCCCCACATCGGTGACCATCCCGACGGCCTGCGCGGAGCCACGGTCGAGGAGCTGGGTCACGGTGGCGGGGTTGATGTCGACGCAGATCACCCGGGTCGAGGAGGGCAGACAGTTGCCGACCGCGACGGAGTGGAGCAGGGTCGAGAGCATCAACACCATGTCGGCCTCGTGGGCCTGCTCGCGGATCGCGTTCTGGGCTTCGACCGCGTCGGTCATGGTGTCGGGAAGCGGGCCGTCGTCCCGGATCGAGCCCGCGAGCACGAACGGCCGGTCGTTGGTCACGCACTCGTACATCACGCCGGATTCGACCAGTCCCTGTTCGACCGCGTCACCGATCGAGCCCGCACGAATGACCTGGCTGATGGTGTAGATGTGGTGTTTGTGGCCTTTCCGGGGGTGGTCGAGGGTCTCGGTGTCCATCCCGAGCGAGGTGCCGTAGACGTCGCGTTCGAGGTCGTGGACCGCGAAGCCGTTGCCCGCCGAGAGCATGTCGACGTACCCCTCGCGAACCAGCCGTGCGAGCGCTTCTCTAGCTCCGGAGTGGATGAGGGCGGGGCCACAGACCGCGAGCACGGAGCCGCCCTCGCGCTTGGTCTCGGCGATGGCGTCGGCGACTTTGCTGATGGTTGACTTCGAGGGGCGCTCGGAGGAGACCCCGCCCTGCATGAAGCCGAACGCGCCCTCCCTGCCCCGCGGTCGTTCGGGTGGCCGGACCCTGATACCGGTTTCACCGGTCACGACTCGATCTCCCTCCTCGATGGCGTTCAGGACCTTCGTGTACGCCCGAACGCCGTCCGAATCGTCCGCCGCTCGCGGCTCGCTTCGCTCCCCGCTCGCCGTCGAGTCGCTCCGCGACTCGTTCTCCACCACCACCGCACAGTCCATCTCGATGCGCTCGACCGTGACCCACTCGCCCTCGTGGCGGATGTCGGTCGGGTGGTTGGTGGTGGAGTAGAAGTCGGGGGGGACGACCTGGTCGTCGGGCGCGGGGTCGAGGCTCGCGTCGACGGGATGGGAGGGGTTCGCGCCGTTCTGGTGGAGTTCGTGGACGATCGACCGGAGGTCCTCCTCCGTGTCGGCGAGCACCGTCAGCCGGGCGTAGGACGACTCGACTTCGGTGCGGCCCACACGGAACTCCTCGACCTCGAAGGATCCACCGAGATCCATGATCGCGACGAAACAGGACTGCATCATCCCCGAGTCGATGATGTGCCCCGAGAGCTCGACCTCGCGTGAGACAGTCATACCCATCCATACCTGGGGGTGAATAAGTCGATTGTGGGTCCGGTCAGCCCTCGACGTGGCGCTCGACGGTCCAGCGGTGGTCCGTCCGCTCGCACAGCCGGTGATAGAGGTTCCGGAGCCCCGCCGGGTCGGTCTCGGGGAGGACGTGGAACTCGACCCGGCCGTCGCGGACCGACACCCGGAAGACGTCGCCCGTCTCGGTGTCGTGGACGAGGTAGAGCGCCATCGGGAGGTCGAACCAGTCGCCGTAGGTGTAGGGCCCGTCGTCGAACACTCCTCTGAGAAGGCCGTCGAGGTCGTCGTCGGTGTGGTCGACGGCGGGCGACAGCGAGAAGACCGTGGTACCCTCGTATTCGAGCCCCGCGTGGCGCGAGTAGCGCCGTTCCGGACGACGAGGGATCGAAAAGGAGGGGTCGTTGGACATAGCGACTGACGGGCCGAAATACGGCGTTCAGAGCTTTATACTTTGGCCGACGACGGACGGGAGCGAACCATCCCGGTCGTCGCCATGACGAGATCAGTGAATCCGTTCGTCACCCGACCACCGTCGTCCCCGCCAGTTACAGTACCGTCTCCGGTGATTTCGCCCCGTGTTCCCGCAGCTCCGCATCGAACGAGACGAGCGTTGCATCGGCGGCCTCGGCTGCAGCGAGTATCAGTGCATCCATCGGGTAGAGATACGTCTCGCGCTGGAGGCGGTTTGCAGCGAGGACGTCGGATGCGTCGAGAACCGAGATCGTAGCGTGGTCGACGATCCGGTCTTCGATCGCCTCGATACGGTCGCGCTCGAAGCGTTTCTTCTTCGAGAGGACGCTTCGGAGTTCCATGAGGTTCAGGACGGACGTGCAGGTTTCGTGTTCGTTCAGCACCGCGACTGCGGTCTCGGCACGCCCGTCCTCGGCGGTCACGACGGCAACGAGGACGTTCGTATCGACGAAACAGTTCACGGTCGCTCGCGGAGGTCCCGGACCACCTCGACCGAATCGAGGTCGATATCTATCGCGAGGGACGCGAGGGCGTCGCCGAGCGGACGGTCGTCGTCATCGTCCCCGTCCGGAACGAACTCGGCGAAATCATCGGCGATCAGACTCATATCCGCTTTTTCGTCCCGATCCGATTTAAACAGTCGGGCGTTCGTGGTGCGTACTTCGTTCGTCTCGAGCTTCGATCGTAGTACGCTCACCACCGACCGCTACTGCATCGCCGAGAGGCACGGCCGACGGGGTTATTCCCGTCGCAACCCACTCTCTCCCATGTGCGGACGCTACACCCTCTTCACGCCGCCCGAGGACCTCGAAGACCGCTTCGGCGCGCGATTCGAGCGCTCGCCCGAGCCCCGATACAACGCCGCACCCGGCCAGCACCTGCCCGTGGTCACGAACGACGCGCCCGAGGCCATCCAGGAGTTCCGCTGGGGGCTCGTGCCGAGCTGGGCCGACGACGAGTCGATCGGGAATCGCCTCATCAACGCCCGGGCCGAGACGATCGACGAGAAACGGAGTTTTCGTGGTGCCTACAAGTCCCGGCGATGTCTCGTGCTCGCCGACGGCTTCTACGAGTGGACGGAAACCGACGACGGCAAACGGCCCTACCGCGTGCGGCTCGAGGACGACGCCCCGTTCGCGATGGCGGGCCTCTACGAGCGCTGGCAGCCCCCGCAGAAACAGACCGGGCTCGCGGAGTTCGGCGGTGACGACGAGCCGAGCCGCGAGACCGACACCGTCGAGACGTTCACCATCGTCACCACCGAGCCGAACGAGGTCGTGAGCGACCTTCATCACCGGATGGCGGTCGTGCTCGACCCGGCGGACGAGGAGCGGTGGCTCGCGGAGGGCGGCACCGACGTGCTCCACCCCTACGAGGGCGCGATGGACGCCTACCCCGTCTCGACGGCGGTCAACAACCCCGCGAACGATTCGCCCGCCCTCGTCGACCCCGCACCGGCCTGATCCGTTCCGAACCCAGCCGCGGATCGAGCGAGGGAAAGCGCTATGTTCGCCTCGTGAGGGGAGTCCGTTATGCGACTCGCACGCGCTCGGACGACCGACGGGGTCGTCGCCGGCGAACACGACGGCGGCGCAGTGATGGCGAACGGCACGAGCTACCCACTCGACGCGCCCGACGTCGAACTCCTCGCCCCCTGCGAGCCGTCCGCCTTCTTCTGTGTGGGCCGGAACTTCGCGGCCACGATCGACCAGATGGGCTACGACAAACCCGACCGACCGGACTTCTTCATCAAACCGCCCGTCTCGCGCCATCCGCCCGACCGTCCGATCGAGTACCCCGAATTCACGGACGAACTCACCTACGCGGGCGAACTCGCGGCCGTCATCGACGAGCCGTGTACCAACCTCACGCCCGAGGAGGTCACGGACGTGGTGCGCGGCTACACGGTCATGAACGACCTCGACGCGCTCGACCAGGACGGCCGCACCGCGCGGAAGGCCTTCGACGGCTCCGCGCCGCTCGGCCCGTGGATCGAGACCGATGTGGACCCTTCAGAAATCGAGATGGAGACCGTGATCAACGACGAGGTGCGCCAGGAGGCCACGACGGAGCAGATGTTGTTCGACCCCCACGAGGTGGTCTCGTTCCTCTCGGAGCGGTTCACCTTCGCACCGGGCGACGTGATAGCCTTCGGCAGCCCGGCGAATCCCGGCCTCATCGAACCCGGCGACGAGATCGCGATCACCTACGAGGGCGTCGGAACCCTCACAAACACCGTCGAGTAACCCATCGAAACCGGCTCAGAGCGGGTCGCGCTCGAAGTCCATCTCGACGTCGACCCCGAGACGGTCGGCAAGCGTGGGCGTGACGGCCCGCGCGTCGACGGTGTCCGGGATCGACGCGTCGGCCGCCGGACCACCGATCCCGTAGAATCCGTCGACGTCCCCGCGGCCGTGTGACCCGCCGACCTTCGTGGCGTCGAGCGAGACCAGTCCCTCGTCGCCGAAGAAGAGTTCGACGGGATCGAAGCCCGGTTTCGCGTGGATGTCCATGTCGCGGGCGTAGAACGGCGCGTCCTCGTCCTCGTGCCACCAGTAGTACTGGAACCACGCCGAGGGTTCGGCGACGAGCACGAGATCCCCCGCGTTGGGATGGGCGACGCCCCACTCCTCTTTACCACTCTCGCCGAGCACGTGCTCGACGCCATCCAGGTCCGAGAGGGCCTCACGGGCGTCGTCGACCGCGCCCTCGTCGGCGTAGACGTGTGTGACCTGGTGATCGACCATCGCGAACGCGTTCGATCCCTCCAAGTCGACTTCCTCGCCGCCCTCGCCGTCGTCTTGGACTTCTAGAAGCCCTGCCTCGCGGAGCGCACGGTTCGGATAGATCGGGGTGTCGACGTCGTGGAAGCCGTACTCGCTCGCGACGTGGACCGCGGTCTCGTCCCAGCGGTCGTCGCCACGGAGCGAGTCGAGGAACCCTCCCACGAGGTCGTCGACCACCCCGATGGCGTCCGCCAGTTCGTCGCTGCTCGGGCCGTGGGCGAGGCCGGCGTAGTCGAGGTGGGGGATGTAGACCCAGAGCAGGTCGGGGTCGTAGCGTTCGACCGACTCACGGGCGGCGTTCAGGATCCACTCGGAGGAGGTCTCGTTCGCACCGGGTCCCCAGTAGGTGTGAAGGGGGAAGTGGCCGTACTCGGCTTCGAGTTCGTCGTAGAAGCCGTCAGGGTTCGTCCAGCAGTTCATCTCGAGGATGTTGTTGTCCTCGTCCTCGATCGGCGACGGCGTGAGCGCCACGTCGGCACTCGTCCCGATGAGGTGCTGGAAGCAGAACACGCCCGTGGTGAGTCCGGCTTCGCTCGCCATCTCCCAGAGCCGGTTCCGACCCTCGCGGTCGCGTTCCCAGAGCGCCACCGAGTCGGTGTCGCGGTCGTACTCGCCGTTCGCGACGTCGCCGTGATTTTTCGGAGATCGGCCGGTGGCGAGGGTCGACTGGGCTGGCAGGGTCACCGCCGGGAAGGGCATCTCGAGGTCCGCACGCGCGGGCTCGGGAACCAGCTCGGCGATGTTCGGTGCGAGCCCCGCGTCGACGTGCTCGCGTTCGAGCCCGATCACGTCGAGCACCACCGCTCGACCCGTGTCGGTCATACGCCCCCCTCCGCGTCCGCGCCGCCGTCAGTTTCGGCAGTGTGGCGCGCCACGTAGTCGGCGAGCATGTCGAACTGTGCGGCCAGACGGTGTTCGTCGACGCCGAGCGGGGCCTTGAAGAACGAGGCGAGGTGGGGCTGGAGCCCCCCCTCACCCTGCCTATCGGCGTAGGCCACCAGCCGTGCGAGGTCGAGCACGAGCGGGGCGGCGAGCGCCGAATCGGAGCCCTCCCAGGTGAACTGGAGTTTCATCTGTGTGTCCAGGAAGCCACGGAACCGGATGTCGTCCCAGGCGGTTTTCCAGTCGGCGAGCGCGGGCGTGTAGTCGATCCGGACGCGGTTGTGGAAGTCCTCGTCGAGGATCCCGTCGAGCACGCCGCCCTTGCTGTCGAGCTTTCCGGCCTTGTTCTCCTCGTCCTCGAGGACCTCGCCGTCGCCGTTCCCCAAGATATTGTGGCCCTCCCAGGACTCCACCCGGAGGTTGCGGTCGGCGAACATCGGCGCGAGCGCGGACTTCATGAGGGTCTCGCCGGTCTTCCCGTCGCGCCCCATGTGCGGGACGTTCTCGCGCTTGGCGAGTTCGCGGAGCCCGGGGAGCGCGTTCGCGGCGTTCGGCGTGAAGTTCACGAACGGGTACCCACCACTGAGCGCGGCGTAGGCGTAGAGCGAGCTCGCCGGGAGTGGGTCGTCATCGTCGAGGGCGGTTTCGATCGCCTCGACGGTGTCGTACCGTGCGGGGTCGTGCGGGATCGGTTCCGAGGAGGCGACGTTCACCACCACGACCCGGTCGAACCCGTTGGCCTCGGCAAACGCCTCGTAGTCGGCCCGGATCTCCTCGGTGACCGTTCGCAAAGAACCCCCCTCGTCCGCGGCCTCGTCGGCGAGGCGCTCGACCGTCGTCCCGCAGTTCCGCGCCGTCCCGACCTCGATCCGGTCGTCGATGGCGGCGAGGTCGTCGCGAACCGCGTCGAGCGCCGCACGGCCGGGTACGCCGTTCCGTTCGTGAAGAGCCTCGGCCGTCTCGACGACGCTCCCGGACTGGACGTCGTGCCCACCGAAGACCAACGAATCCACATCGGGAAGATCGAGCGCGTCGCACGGCGGGCGCTCGGTCACCATTCCTTCGGTGCCGGTCACGCCGTGCGCGATGGCGCGTGCGCCCACCATCGCGGTCGTGGCGACGTTACCGTGCGCGCCGACGAGCCAGATACCGGTCGTCACCAGTACCAGCCCCAGACATGCTTGTTGGTCCGCAACAATCGCTTGAACACCGTTCTGTTTCCCTTCGAGATAGTATTCAACACAGTTTCAATCATCGGAGTGAGCACCCTTACCCCCTTCGTATCACTTTTTCTACTTGTTTTTCACTGTTGTCAAAATGCCAATCTTTGTATCTCACCATTTGTCGTATTTGTGACTGAACAAAGTTCTTCTATTTCGCATCAAGTCAAATGCGAGATCCAACAGAGAACTATTGGCAATCGAACCTGATATCAAGCTTTATCAGCGGCGGCAGCGAGATGAGGTCAGTGGCCATGTTGAGTTCGATATCTCACAAGATCGCTAAGGGAATACGCAATCCGGAGATGGTTCGGGAATATGTCACATCAAGAGCCCCATCGCTAATTTCCGGGTTTGAGGCTGCCGCATTTTCTAGATATCCCATAGGGGATAATGTATTCGACGACGATTGGGATTTGCTGATACTTTTGGATACCTGCCGACTGGATGGTTTGTTGGAGATGAGGAACAGAAATAGGTATAGCTGGTTGGGAGATGCCTCCTTGCAGTCTCGTCTGTCTGTGGGCGGGTCAACTCTCGAATGGACTGCACAAACGTTTCGAGCACCTTACTCGGCTCAGATCAACAGAACAGATTACATCGCAGGAAATTTATTAGTTGAGCAAGTGCTCGACGGAAAAAAGCTGCCAGAGGATGTCGATAACGCTAGCTGGAGTCCAACTAAATGGGATTTCCTTCCGAAAAAGGCACTCCACGAATTCGTTTCTGTAGGAAGTCTGCGGGACGCAAGAACACCTTCCGGAGGGCATGTTGACCGACCTCACCCTTCTGCAGAATTAGTCACCGATTTGGCTATTCAGCAGGGACGCACCGAGAACCCGGAGAAGATGATCGTTCACTATATTCAACCCCATTATCCATACTATAGTGCCGTTGAGTCGGGTGAACAAGCAGAATTAGAGGACTGGCAGCGGTTTCCATTCAATCAGCTTCGAGATGGAACGCTATCGAGGCGAAACCTCTGGAACCGGTACCTCGAAGAACTACAGTTAGGAATAGATGCCATAGATACCTTGTTGTCGAACTATGAAGCAGAGAAAGTCGCGATCACAGCTGACCATGGTGAGGCATTCGGCGAGCGGTTTCTTGGAAAAAAGGGCTATAAGCACCGTGTTGGAATGCTGCACCCGAAGGTTCGGCGTGTCCCATGGCTCGTCACATCAGCGAAGGACACAGAATCGCACCATCCAGATATAGAAGTCGAATCGAATGATAAAAGCCAACAAGAAATGCTCGAAGCTCTTGGATATCTCTGAACATAGCAACTCATGCCTCCAAACACAGTAGGAACCCACACAGATATCCTACGCCGCATCGGTCCTCTTGGGCTCGCAAAGACCGTCTACTATTCCAAACGAACGGGGAACGACCCCCTGTCGATAATTCTCAATTCGAAAGCGGCTGTCGACCTTGCTGATTCTTCAGATATAGAGATCGATAACGTGTTTTTCGTAGGTTCGATCGAACCCGCATCATCTCGCGCCTTTTCACCAACCAAGCTGTCTGTTGCATCAGATGCGACGATACACGCTGGTGGAGGACTGCCGAGGATCGGGCACGGCTCAGTGCTGCGAATAGAGGGGGATTTCTCGATTGGCAATTCGTTCGTTAATTCAGAGTTTCGATTGCTCTGTGAAGATCGTATCGAGATCGGAGACCGATGTTCGATCGCATGGGATGTTGCCCTCAGCGACACCGACCGACATAGCCTCTTTACGGACGAAGAAACGAAACCAACAACAGCCCCGATTACGATCAACGACAACGTTTGGATCGGTTCCGGCACCCGTATTAAAAAGGGAGTGGTAGTGGGCGAAGGTGCTGTTATCGCGAGCGAGAGCGTCGTTACCAGAGACATACCACCGAAAACGCTTGTTGCTGGGGCACCTGCGAGGGTCATCGAAGAAGGTGTATCTTGGGACTAGGGTAGCCACGCCCCACCCGAGTACCACAACGTATCATATATGTGTATTATTTTTCCTACCAGCCGTATGGATACCACTATGATACCGATATAGGCAGCTAAGTTATATTTGACCGTATGTCTGTGAGGAACTCACGGTCCTCTTCTTCAATACCCAATACCAACAAGGATATTATATAAGTGACCGTACCAATGACAGCACCGATAATTAAAAGCGGGAATCCCGACACCAATGAGAGTGTTTCCCACCCTTTCAAGGCTGCTCCGCAGGCAAGACCGGCGGTGATCGGCTTAAGAAACGTTAGCGAGTAAGGAAAGAGTCCTTCGGTGTACCAGACCTCAATAAGGCTGGCGATGTCAACAATGGCGGAGATAATGACGGTAGCGGACACGGCACCAATGAGACCGTATCGGGTGATAAATAGATAATTGAGGATGACGTTGGATATTCCCCCACCCCATCTATTCGCTAGCAATAGGTATTGATGGTCGGTCATCATGAGTGTGTATTCGGTAGGCCCGGTCGCGGAATTCAAGAGTGACGAAAGTACGAACAGAGAAAGGACCGCCATCCCTGCTCTAAAACCCTCTCCAAAAATCGAAAGAACTTGACTCGAATAAATGAAAAGACCAACTGCCGGTAGAAGCGCTAGTGTGAACGTCCAACGAGTAACCCGGGTAAATAGTGCTTCCAACGCTCCCCGTTCGTTATTGCTATACATTCGGGAAGCGATAGAAGGGTAAATTGTGTTGAGCGCAACAGAGGGAATGTCGAGAACCTGCGACAGCACCGATGAGAGATTATAGATACCAACCGCACTCCCGGGGAGAAAGATACCGACCATCAAAATATCAATACGACTCTGCAATAACCGCCCGGTGTCGGTCATCGTGAGTGGGACAGAGAAGTTGTAAAACTCTCGGTATCCAGGGCTGGTGCTGTGGAGGTTGGGCCAAAAATCAGTTTTTCTGACAAATAAATAGATTCCAAAGAGGAGGGCGAGAACTGTTGCAATAACTTCCGCAACGACAACACCGACCAAACTAGCACCAATTGCAACAATTACTCCAATAGCCAAAACACGGAAAACAAGGCGAATGATATTTCCAGAAAGTATCTGGTAGCCGGGGAGTTCCAAACTCCGGAAGACACTGGAGATACAGCCAATGAGAGTCATTGCAGGAAGAGCGATTGCGAACAACCGGAGGATCGACACCAACAATTGACGATCGAGCGTGTACTCCGAGATCACTGGTGCCACCCAGTATAGCGTAAGTCCAACAATAATGCCCCCAACAAGCGACGTGACAATAGCTAGTCCAATCGTACGGTTTTGTGCTGCTCTGTCATTTGTGTATTTCGGAACGAAACGAACAATCGATTGGTCTGTTCCAAAATTTGAGATGGTGCTCGTTATTGAGAGCAATACTTTTCCGTATGAATAGATGCCATAAGCCGTTGCTCCCAGACTACGGGTTAGGAGATATGTTGCAATGAATCCAAGAACTCGCGCGACACCTAACCCAATGACTTGTGCGCCTGCGCCACGTACAACCGACCGAAGTGCAGCAGAGATCCCCGACTCAGGTCTGTCAGCCATTCAGCATTGGTCGTTTTGAGACCAGTATGAGTTTTTCCATCTGATTGCTATGCTGCTGGGCTAAAATCCGGTCTCCCTCTAGGTGACAGGGGTATATGCAAAAATTGGTTTTTCGGACACCACACAACTCCTACTTGGAGAGCAGAGTTCATCAGGTGCGTGTATATACGAGTGTATAGCGTCATTTGTGGCAATTTTCTCCATTGTACGAAGCATGGATGGTCCATTCGAAACACACGTGGACGAACATCTCAGTTGAGCAGCTATGTCTGAGTGCATTGAAATTACGTGAACCGGGTCGTACTTGCCAAGCAGCGAACTTCTTTGTAAAGGTAGGCATTCATCCCGGAGACCAACGCAATGCAGATGAATAGGTCCGATCCGGTTGTTTCAAGGCCACGGAGACGATAGATGGGTGGTATGAACATTCTGTATTATCTAAAAAACTATCCCAAGCTCTCACAGAGTTTTGTGTTGAATGAAATCGTTGAACTCGACCGTCGCGGCCATAATGTCGCAGTATTTGCTCGTCAGAACCCAGGTGAGGAGATTCAGCATCAAGAGTATAGCCAACTTGAGATCCCTGTACGATATGCGGCACAGCCAACTCCAAGGGATCTCCCGGACTTGTTGGACCCTGTGATACTGAACGCTCGTGTACTCCGTCAGGTACTCTATCGTACGACTCCCAAAAATCACGCGAGATATCTCCATTTGACCCGACAGTGCATCGAATACATCAGGAACTTAGATTGGGAGCCGGACATAATCCACTGCCACTTTGCACACCCAAACAAATTTCCTGCAACCTATACAGCAAAGTACTTCGAAATTCCGTGTACGGTAGCAGCCCACGCTTACGAGATATTTAGGAACCCGGACATCCGTTTACTCAACGCCCTTCTCAACCGGATGGATCGAGTTATTGCCCCCTCCCAGTACAACCGCGAGTACCTTCGTAAGCAACTTCAGGTGAAACTACCTATTGAGGTAGTTCCAGCAACCACCCGTGTATCGAAGTACGACCCAACGCACCAAGAGATACCCGGTCGAATCCTGACTATCGCTCGATTGGTGGAAAAAAAGGGGATCGAATATGCTATCGAGGCATTGGGACAGCTTTCGGAAACATATCCAGATGTCGAATATCACATCGTTGGTACAGGTGAGCAAAAAGAAGCACTCCGAAATCAAGTACGCGATCTAGGGGTTGAGGACCGAGTTGTCTTTCTTGGACATGTAGACGATAGCCGTCTGCATCAAGAACTCGATGAGGCTTCAGTATTTGTTCTTCCTTGCGTCATCGCCTCAGATGGGGACAGGGACGCGATGCCGGTTGTTCTTAAAGAGGCAATGGCAATGGAAACGCCCTGTGTGTCAACCACTGTATCTGCCATCCCAGAGCTGATCGAACACGAAAAGAACGGACTGCTTGTTGAACCCCGTGATTCCGTTGCTTTGGCCGATGGGGTTTCGAAGCTATTATCCGATGATGATATGCGAGAGACCATGGGACATCGTGCTCGGGAAACGGTCCAGCAGAATTTCAGTCTCGAGGCTGCTGGTGACAGCATAGTAACAGCGTTCGAGAACACGATCGAGTCCTACCAGAAATAACGTAAAGCAAGTCTTTGCAGGCAAAGTGAAACGGTTACAAACGGCCTACAAACTGGCACAGTGAACTTTTTTGACTTGGAGAGAGTAGCGTGGGATGTATACTGCGATCTGAACAGTGCAAGGGAGATCCCACGTATAGTCTATGAGACGCTTGGGTTTTCATCGATCATTTCTCTGTCGACCGTTTCTCATGACAGTCGCGGCACCGTTGATATTGAGAGCTTCGAGGTCACCGAAGTAAACGTAGCTATCGACGCCGTTCTTGATTCCATTTCCGGTAGCAGTGCTGCCGGAGATGGTGTCCTCGTCGTTGATACTTCCCCCGTTTGCCGTGCTCTTTGCGATGGCACCGTTTACTGAGAGCCGATAGTCGAAGTCGCCATTCCCAATTATCGAGATTACGTTACTGGGATACTCATCCGGGTCGATAGTCTCACCATTCAGCATTACGATAGCGTCGCCATGAATTTGGAAGGCTTCGAGCTCGCCAGAGAAAACGTAGCTATCAACCCCGTTTTCGATGCCATCACCAATAGCAGTGCTACCAGAGATCGTATCACCGTCGTTGATACTTCCACTATTGGCGGTACTCTTCTCGAGGTCGGCGCTCGTTGCAAGCATATACTCGAAATCGCCGTTCCCAACGATCGAGACCACATTGTTTGGGTATTCGTCCGGATCGACCTGTTTCCCGTTCAGCGTCACCGTGGCCGTACCAGTAAGGGAGAATGATTCGAGTCCTCCAGAGAAAGTGTAACTATCGACACCATCTTCGATACCGTTGCCAGTAACAGTGCTGCCAGAGACGATGTCGTCGTCGTTGATACTTCCCCCATTTGCCGTGCTCTTTTCGAGGTTATCGCTTACCGACAGATGATAGCTGAAGTCACCGTTTCCTTCTATTGAGACCATATTCTTTTGATTTTCGTCCGAGTCAGAGTCATTGTTGATTGGACTCGGTCCATAGATCTCGTCGCCGTCGCCCCCACTGGGCAGCGGATTGCTGCTATTCGTGGAGACGTTATCGATACTGGCCTCCGTGCCCCAGAGCACTATCGGCCGACCCCCACCGTACCGCGAGTTGATGGTCGTGTTCTTCACCGTCGAGCCGTCGCATTCGGCGAGCACGACCCCGTTCCGATAGCCGATGTCGAACTCACACCCCCGGATCACCGACCCCGGTCGCTCCTCGATCTGGACGGCCGCCCAGTCGTTGGCGGATCCCTCGACGGTCACGTTGTCCATCACGACCCGATAGGGCTCGGGAAGGTTCGACTGGAGCGGTCCCTGGGCGTGTATCGCCGGACGGGGCGTAATATCCACCCGAACCGTAGAGTCCCTGATGGTGACGCCACCGGAGGGGATCAGGATGCCTGCCGAGGAGTTCGGCGAGGTCTCCTCGAGAGGCGGCGGCCCGGCGTTTCGCATCATAACGTCCGTGTTCCGGATCTCGCCGCCGCTGCGGAGGGGCGTCGTGTTCTTGGTCTCCCACCAGATCCCGCGGGCGTTCTCGATCTGCTCGCCGTACTCCCGTGGCATCTTCGAGATGTCGAGTTCGACGGTCGCACCGTCGACGTAGCTCCCCTCGCCCGAGAACCGAAGCTGGGAGGGCTCCGAATTCCGGAACGTGCCGCCTTCGACCTGGATCGGGCCGCCGGAGGCGGCGGCGTAGATCCCGTTGTTCGAGAACTCCTCGAGGTGGCAGTCGATGAACCGGAGGGTGCCGTTGTTTCGTCCGGACGCCACGAGCACGCCGTTGCGCTCGACGCTGCCGATCTCACACCCGTCCCTCGCATCGAACTGTCTGATGATACCGACCCCGTCGGGGTTCGCGATACCGGGCTGAAGCGTGAACCCGCCGTCCTTGTCCTGCCGCCCGTTGACGTTCCAATCTTTGATGAAGAGCCGGTCGCGTGCCCTGACGGCGAACCCCGGTGCACAGTTGTTCGCCGTGATGTCCCAATCGATGTTCCGGTGGACGAACTGCCCGACGTCGTCGACATTGATGTCCTTGTAACCGTCGGTGTTGCTGGTGAACTCGAACGTCGCACCGCCGCCCTTCCCGATCATGCCGAACTTGTCGTAGCCCTGGAGGTCGATTCGGGTGTTCGGCCCCGTATCGAGCCGATAGGTTCCCTCGGGGAACACCAACAGGGTGTCGTCGTCGGCGTACTCCATGACCTCGTCGTGGCACGACCCCCTCCCGTTCGGGTTACACCCCGCCTCGTTCACCATGTTCACCGTGTTCCCGAACCGGACGCCGCCGACCGTCGTCGCGGCGCTGGCCTGTCCGGACGTCGCCGCGAGCCCCACCGCCGACACCGCAGCGGTGCTTGCTAGCTTCAGGTACTCGCGCCGTCTGGTCGGATGCCGAGAAACGACCTGGTCCGTCCCCTCGGATTCGTCCCTTTCACGCACACCCATATCGTCCATTATTTAAACACCGTAGTGTGAGACGTAATCATCGTATAAATTTTCAGCGGTGTTGAACGATATTCCACGACCCACTACTCCGGTCCGTTCGAACCCGGTGGCGTTCTCGACCACTTAAGTCGCCCCTGGTCGACAACCGAATATCATGTCTTCCTCGTCCCGACACACGGCGGATTCGCCACGGCTCTCCGTCATCGTGCCGGTCTACAACGACCCGGATGGGATCCGGACGACGCTCGAATCACTGGTCGCACAGACCTACCCGACCGCCCGCTACGAGGTCGTCGTCGTGGACAACGGCTCCGACGACGACACGCGGGCGGTCGTGCGGGAGTACTGTGAGCGGTACCCGGAGCTCGTCACCCTGTTGGTCGAGGACGAGATCCAGAGTTCCTACGCCGCTCGAAACAGAGGCATCGAGCACGTCCGTGGCTCCCTCGTCTCGTTCATCGATGCGGATATGACCGTCGAGCCGACCTGGGCCGAGTCGATCGTCGCCTCGGCCGAGGCCAACGACTGGGACTACATGGGCTGTGACATCGAGACGTACGTCGTAGGCGAGGGGTCATTGACGGCGACCTACGACCGCGCCCTGGGGTTCACGGTCCGACGGTACCTCGAAGAGGCGCACTTCACCGTCACCGCCTGCTTGACCGTCAGGCGGTCCGTCTTCGACCACGTCGGGGGATTCGACTCGCGCCTGATCTCCGGCGGCGATGGGGAGTTCGGCGAGCGTGTCCACGACGCGGGGCTCACGCAGTACTTCGAGCCGGATATCACCGTCTACCATCCGGCACGGACGACGCTCGGGGCGTGGCTTCGAAAGCAGTTCCGGGTCGGCCGCGGGTCGATCCAGCGACGGCGCTACCATCCCGAACGGGCCGGGAGTTCACACCCACTCGACCCACGGAAGTTCCTCCCGCTCCGTCCACGGACGTTCTACGGCCGACTGACCGACGCGACGACGCCGACCGCTCGTGAGACGGTCGGGCTCTACGGGATCGGTTACCTCAGCAAACTCGCCCGTGCCGCCGGTGGGCTCTACGAGCAGTATCTCCGTGGGTTAGCTAGATAGGTGAGGAGGCAAGAACACATCAGAGATCTCTGCAACACTGGCTTAGCGACGGTGTCATCAATTCGACGGTTGGTTTGCAGAGAATCGAGCGCAGAGACGTTCTCAAACGGGATATTCATTAGTGTATTTGAGCACTCGGAATACAGCTAGACAACGCACTGTATGCCTTGATCAGGTATGCATCGTTTGAAATCAGGTGTTCGCCGCTATCTGAATCATGTTTATATATTTCATGTATGACCGTATCGGACCAGTCGCTAGTCAAGCTAAAACATCGCTAGCAAGATTGGAGGCCAGCGGGCTCCAAGCACCGAAGCGACTCTGTATAACACATCCACCAAACACGTGTACATCGACAGGGACTAGCTCGGGACCGGATATTGCGATCAAACCGTATTGAGCCGTTGGCCGTTTATCGAGACAGTGGCGTCACCGTCGAGGTCAAGTCGGCGAATCTCGCCAGTAAAGGTGTAGCTATCGACACCGTCTTCGATCCCGTTGCCGGTAGCAGTGCTGCCGGAAACGGTGTCCTCGTCGTTGATGCTCCCTCCATTGGCCGTACTTTTCGCGAGGCTCCCGCTAACGGAGACCTCGTAGTTGAAGTCGCCGTTCCCAATGAACGAAAGGACGTTGTCCGGATACGCATCCGGATCGACCTCGCTGCCGTTCAACGTGACGGTAGCGTCACCCTCAAGGTCGAGGACTTCGATGTCACCGGAGTAAACGTAGCTATCCACACCGTCCGCGATCCCGTTGCCGGTGGCAGTGCTGCCGGAAACGATGTCGTCATCGTTGATACTCCCCCCGTTTGCTGTGCTCTTTTCGAGAGCGCCGCTCGTTGCGAGCGTATACTCGAAGTCACCGTTCCCCACGAACGAAATTACACTGTCCGTGTAGTCGCTTGGGTCAATACCGTTGCCGTCCAGATAGACCTCGGCATTGCCGTCGACGGATAGTACAAGAAGCTCGTCTGAGAATCCGTAGCTGTCGGTTCCCCCGTTAGTCCGTCCATTCGCTGTACTTCCCGAGATGACATCGTTGTCATCAATACTTGCACCGCGTGCCGTGGATTTTTCGAGGTCACCACTCACAGTCAACGAGTAGGTGGATTCCCCACCCTCGCTCACGATCGAGAGTTGATGTGAAAGGTCATTACCAGGTACTGTGTAATCATCCGGGTCTACCCGGTCGCCGTTCAGTGTGATGGTAGCGTCACCCTCAAGGTCGAGGGCTTCGATGTCTCCGGAGTAAGCGTAGCTATCGACACCGTCTTCGATCCCGTTGCCGGTAGCAGTGCTGCCGGAAACGGTGTCCTCGTCGTTGATGCTCCCTCCATTGGCCGTACTTTTCGCGAGGCTCCCGCCAACGGAGACCTCGTAGTTGAAGTCGCCGTTCCCAATGAACGAAAGGACGTTGTCCGGATACGCATCCGGATCGACCTCGTTGCCGTTCAACGTGACGGTAGCGTCACCCTCAAGGTCGAGGACTTCGATGTCACCGGAGTAAACGTAGCTATCCACACCGTCCGCGATCCCGTTACCGGTGGCAGTACTGCCGGAAATGGTGTCGTCATCGTTGATGCTCCCCCCGTTTGCTGTGCTCTTTTCGAGAGCACCGCCCGTTGCGAGCGTATACTCGAAGTCACCGTTCCCCACGAACGAAATCACGTTTTGTGAGCGTTCGTCCGGCTCGATGGTCTCACCATTCAGTGTAATGGTAGCGTCACCGTCGAGATCGAGTCGGCGAATCTCGCCAGTAAAGGTGTAGCTATCGACACCGTCCTCGATCCCGTTGCCAGTGGCAGTGCTGCCGGAAATGGTGTCCTCGTCGTTGATGCTTCCCCCGTTAGCTGTACTTTTCGCGAGATTCCCGCTAACCGAAACCCTATAGTTGAAATCGCCGTTTCCGGTAAACGAAAGGACCTTATCCGGGTAATCAGCCGGATTTATCCGGTCGCCATTCAACGTAACGGTAGCGTCACCATCGAGATCGAACGACTCGATCTCGTCCGAGAACCCGTAGCTGTCGACGCCTCCGCCGCCACCCTGCCCGGTCGCCGTACTTCCCGAGATCGTGTCGTTGGGGTCGATGCTCGCGCCGTTCGCGCTCGATTTCGTGAGGTCGCCGCTCACTGAAACCGTGTACGAGAACCGACCGCCGTTGCTCGCGATGGTGAGCGTATCCTGTGCGAAGCCGTCGGGGTCGATAACGTCGTCGTCGAGGTAGACCGTGGCGTCACCTTCGAAGTCGAGCGACTCGATCTCGCCCGAGAATCCGTAGCTATCGACGCCCCCGCCACCCCCTTGTCCAGTCGCCGTGTCCCCCGAAATGGTGTCCTTGTCGTCGATGGTCGCGCCGCGGGCGGTGGATTTTCCGAGGTCGCCGCTCACCGTGAACGAGTACTCGAACTCGCCGCCGTCGCTCACGAACGAAAGTTTGTGCGGGAGGTCGTTACCAGGTGCTGCGTAGTCGTCGGGGTCGATAACGGTGCCGTCGAGATAGACCGTCGCATCACCGTCGAAGTTCATACCGAGCAGGTCGCCCGAGAAACCGTAACTATCGGTGCCGCCGTTACCTTGCCCCGTTGCGCTGCTCCCGGAGACCGTGTCGTTCGGGTCGATGCTCGCGCCACGTGCGGTGGACTTCACGAGGTCGCCACTCACCGTGAACGAGTAGCTGAACTCGCCGCCGTCGCTCGTGAACGTGAGCTGGCGTGGAAGGTCGTCACCTGCAGCGTCATTGGGTGCCGGGCACGAACCGCTGTCCGAGAGATTGGATTGTGACACGGACGAACCGTCCTCGACGACCTGCCGACTCGTCACGTCGATGGTGCTGTTTCTCACCCGGCAGCCGTCGGAGTTCACGACGACGACCCCATCGCGGTCGGAGCCGTCCTGACGGATGCAACACCCATCGACGAGGGAGTCCGGTCGGTCGACGAGTTTGATCGCGCCGTTACTGCTGGCGTCGCCGGTGATGCTCACGTTCCGGAAGACGGCCGAGTGGGGCTCGGCCGGCGGTTCGTACGCGCCGCCGTCGGGCTCCTTGCCCAGTACGGCCCGAACCCCGTCGGGGTCGACCCCGATACGCGTGTTCCGTACCTCGAAGTGACCCGCCGTCGACTCCGCGACGATGGCA